>VXMQ01000172.1 GCA_009841015.1 Candidatus Palauibacter denitrificans
TCTGCGACGAATACGGCGTCATCCTGATCATCGACGAGGTCGTGTGCGGGTTCGGACGCACGGGTACGATGTTCGGGTTCGAGCACTACGATTTCGTGCCTGACATCGTGACGATGGCCAAGGGCATGGCCAGCTCCTACGCACCGATCTCGGCGGCCGCGGTGCGCGGCGAGGTGTTCGACAGGTTCCTGGCGGATCCGGGCGACAAGTTCCACTACTTCAGGGACATCAGCACCTACGGCGGATGCACTTCCGGGTTCGCGGCCGCGCTGGAGAACCTCCGCATCATCGAGGAAGAGGACCTGGTCGGGAACAGTCGCGTGATGGGCGCCTACCTGCAGGACCGGCTGCGCGAACTGCTCGACCACGACCACGTCGGCGACGTCCGCGGCCGGGGCCTGTTCGCCGGCGTGGAACTCGTGGAGGACAAGGCGACGAAGGCGCCCGTGAGCGAGGACGTCATGATGGCCGTCGTGGGAAAGGCCGCCGAGGAGGGCGTGCTCGTGGGCCGGACGACCCGGAGCATTCCCGGCCTCAACAACACCGTGACCATCGCACCGCCCCTCATCGTGACCCGGGCAGACATCGACGAGCTCGTCGATGCGGTGAAGACGGGCATCGAACACGGTTGCCGGGAGCTCTGAATGGACAGGGAAGCGGGCTTCGACGTCCGGGAGGACTTTCGGCGCTTCTCGCAGAGGGACGACATCTTCTGCCGCTCCTTCTGGGACCCCGAGGTGCGCACGCACCGTTCGGACATGTTCTATGAGACGTACCGCACGCCGAAGCTGACCTGGCGTTCCGTCGACGGCTTCACC
Organism: Candidatus Palauibacter denitrificans; assembly: GCA_009841015.1. GTDB lineage: Bacteria > Gemmatimonadota > Gemmatimonadetes > Palauibacterales > Palauibacteraceae > Palauibacter > Palauibacter denitrificans. The sequence continues at coordinate 819 of VXMQ01000172.1, forward strand.
CAGCGCGACTACGCGCTGCGCAACGCGTCGTGGCACGTGACGGACGTCTTCGCCGAACTGCGCGACGGCGACGACCGCCGCGAAGGTTTCCTGGATCCGTACACGACCGTTCGCGAGGGCCCGGACAGCACGCTGCCGGTGTCGTCTCCCGAGGAGATGGCGCGCGAGATCAAGCACGCCGCGAAGACCCTGGGCGCCGACCTGGTGGGGATCACCGGGAACGACGAGCGGTGGCTCTACACGCACGCCTACAGCCGCGAGAACGAGCACGAGAAACCGCAGGAGGTCTCGACCGATCTCGAAAACGTGATCGTGATCGCCCAATCCATGGACCGGGAACTCCTGAGCACGGCGCCCTCGGCGCTGAGCGGCACCGCGACGGGCGCCACCTACTCCCGGGATACGATCGTGCTGCTCGCGATCGCGCAGTACATCACGAACCTCGGCTACCGGGCCGTGGCCAGCATGAACGACTCGGCGCTGGCCATCCCGCTCGCCATAAAGGCCGGGCTGGGCGAGTACGGGCGCCACGGCCTCCTCATCACCCGCGAGTACGGTCCCCGCGTGCGGCTCGGCAAGGTGTTCACCGACATGCCGCTCGCCCACGACCGGCCCGTCCGCTTCGGCGTGAAGGAGACGTGCGACATCTGCCGCGCGTGCACGAAGGGCTGCCCCGCGGGGGCCATCGCCGGCGGCGAACCGTCCACGCTTGTCCACAACCGGTCGAACATCCAGGGGATCCGGAAGTGGACCACGGATGCCGAGAAGTGCTTCCGCTTCTGGGCCAACCAGAACACCGACTGCTCGATCTGCGTGCGCGTGTGCCCCTACAACCGCGACTATCGCCAGCGCTGGAGTCGAGTGTGGCGCTGGATGGCCGGCACGCCGCTCCGGCGACTCGCCCTCTGGCTGGACCGCATCAGCGGCCGCGGCGAGCGCCTGAAACCGTCCCGCTGGTGGTCCCCCGCCTGACCGCCCGCGATCACGCCTTCAGACGGGAGTCGGTAGCACAGCATTCGGATCAACGCCCAATGGCGTATCTGCTCCGTTGGGGCGACGATGGGCCATACGACGCGGTGGTGTGAGCGAGACGCCACACTTCTACGGCTTCCTTGCGACGAAAAACATCCTGCCCTCGTGCGACACGCCCTCTAGGATGAGTGCGTTCCCATCGACAGACTGCAACTCTTCGAAACCGACCCTTCGCAATCGTTCCCTGACCTCACTTTCTTCGTGACAGCGCTGAGTCAGAGAGAAATCAGTCCGCTCCCAGTTTGGACCTTTCGGTTCGAACAGCGTGACGTCGCACCTTCCGATTCTCTCGTTCGCATCGTGCGAGAACCGACCCGCACAAACGTGATCCTCCTCCACATATGCGAAGGAACCACACCACCTGGACAGGTAGCCGTATTCCGTGTTGAGGTCGAACAGGAAGTAGCCGCCATCTTCCAGGACGGTGAAGACACCTTCAAATACCTGTTCCAGCTCGCCGAGACTCATCACGTGGTTCAGGCTGTCAAAGGTCGAGAAGACCGCCGAAAACCTGTGGGACAAAGCGATGGCCCGGGCGTCCTGAACGACGAATTCCACATCCGGGGCGTTCCTTCTCGCGATCTCGACCATCGCTTCCGAGCCATCCAGGCCCGTCGTGAGAAAGCCTTGCCGTGAAAGCTCGGCGGCAAGCTGTCCGGTACCGCAGCAGAGATCGAGGACGGCGCATCCTGGTGGAAGTTTCCCGAGGACCAGATCGTCGAGGATCGGGTACACGTTCGTCGCGAAGAACCCCCAATGCCGATCGTAGATGCCAGCAAAGGGGTCATATGCGTCGTAGCGGTTCACTCGCACGGCCTCAATACGCCCACCCCCTGATCCCCGATCCATCCGTGGCTCAAGAAGCCAGATGTTCTCAGAGCCAAGCCTTTGCCCAGCATCCGTCCCTTCGAGACGACTACGGACGGCTTTGCGGCCTTGTGTCACAATGGTTGTCGGCCTCGGCCGCTCATGGGACCCCGATCGCAAGATCCAGGACCGGGATCTGGTCGATCGGACGTGCGTGCCTTAGAACATGTGACATGAACGCGACCCGTTTCTCCGCTGTTCCGTTCACGCTGAAGCGCAGCTCCGACCTTTGGGATGCGCATGGTGGTTACGAGTCGACGACCGAGACCGCGCACGGCCTCGTGCGGCTGGAGGCGGACCAGCTCGTCATTCAGTGGCGGATCGCCGTGCAGACCGAGAAGATGGGCGACACCTGGGAGACGAGCGAGACGATCGAGCCCGTAAAGGAGATCGTGATCCCGCTGGCCAAGGTGGCGGGCGCGGCGGTGCCCCCGCGCCGCTGGTGGCACATCCGGGGGCCCAGGCTGGTGATCGCGGCTTCGGACCTGCTGGCGTTCGAGAAGATCGCGGGCGAGCAGGGGCTCAAGCTGAAACACCCCGCCAAGATGGTTCTGCGGATCAAGCGCCCGGATCGGCTCCTTGCCGAGGAGTTCGCGGCGGAGCTGTCGCTGGCCATGGTGCGCCTGCCGGCCGACCCCGCCGAAAACGAACAACTGGCCTCTCCGGCGCGCCATGCCGTCGCCCCGGGCCAGGCCAACGTTCCCGCCGATTCCCCTTCGGAAGACGCTTGATTGCATTGCAATCATTCAGTAGCTTCTCCGCCCGCTCCCGTACCGCGAGGAGGCACGGCCGATGGCGAGCATCACGATCCGCAATCTTGACGACGACGTAAAGACGCGCCTTCGCGTACGCGCGGCCGAGCATCACCGTTCGATGGAGGAGGAAGTGCGTATCATCCTGCGCGACGCCGTCACCGATGGTCGCACTGGTCCGCGAGACCTCGCGACGTTCACCCGCGAGTGCTTCGCGTCCCTTGGCGGCGTCGAACTCGAACTTCCCCCTCGCGGCCCGATGCGTGCGCCTCCGGACTTCTCCTGAGCGGCTCTCATGTTCGTAATAGATACGAATGTCGCGTCGGAACTGATGCGCACTGAACCGACGGCGGCAGTAGCGGCATGGATTGCCGGGCACGATGCGCAGGACATGTACCTGACGGCCGTCAGCGAAGCGGAATTGCTGTACGGTGTCGCGATCCTGCCGGCCGGCAAGCGGCGGAACGCGCTCGAGGCTGCCATGACCCGCTGGCTCAATCTTGGCTTCAGAGAGCGTATCCTTCCGTTCGACAGTGCCGCTGCCCGAGCGTACGCGGAGATCGCCGCCGAGCGCCGCCACGCGGGCCGACCCATCGGCGAGGCCGACTGCCGGATCGCTGCCATATCCCGCGCCCGCGGGGCCACTCTGGTCACGCGCAACGTGCGTGACTTCGACGGTACCGGACTGGATGTGATCGATCCCTGGTCGGGATAATGGTTTGTTGCGGGTGGGACGCCGGTGGTCTAGCGTCGTCGGCGACGGCTTTTCGGTCTTGTTCGTGTAGCGCGGGAGATTGCATGTCTACGTTCGTGATGGTTCGCCGTGTCCAGGCAACGGACACCCAGGCGTGCGGACCTTTCGCAGCACTTCCTCCGGAGCAGGTCGCTTGCGGCTAGCCTGATCGCTCAGGCTCCCGTCACGCGAAGCGATCTGGTCGTCGAGGTTGGGCCGGGCCGCGGCATCCTCACTCGAGAGCTGGCGCGTCGCTGCCGTGCGGTCGTTGCGGTAGAGTTCGACGGCGCGCTGGCCGAAGCGCTTCGCGCGCGCTTCCGGACTGACAGCCGTATCACAATCGTCGGGTCCGACTTCCTGCGTTTTCGGCTGCCCGATGTCCCCTACAAGGTCCTGGGGAACATCCCGTTCAACCGGACGGCCGCCATCGTCCGGCGGCTCGTCCGGGCCGATCCTCCGCCGCGGGACGCCTGGCTCGTGGTCCAGCGCGAAGCGGCCGAGCGGTTCGCCGGCCGTCCCTGTGCCCGGGAGACCCAGTCCTCGCTGCTGCTCAAGCCGTGGTGGCAGATCGAGATCGCGCGGCGCTTTCGCCGTACCGACTTCGATCCTCCTCCGAGCGTCGACGCCGTCGCCCTCTGGCTGGCGCGACGCACGCGACCGCTCGTGGACCGCTCCCAGGCCGCGGACTACCGGCGCTTCATCCGCAGTTGCTTCGGCCGCGACGGCCGCTCGATCCGGCGGTGCCTGCGATCCGAATTCACGCGAACGCAGATCTCCCGGCTGGGTCGGGATCTCCGATTCGATCCCTCCGGACCACCCCGCGACCTCACCTTCGACCAGTGGCTCGCACTGTTCCGGTTCCGGAAGCTGACGCGGTCGTAAGCGCCGCGGTTGTATGCGCCGATACGAGAACAGGAGAAGCAGCCGTGCCCCGGACGCGTTGGGGGGGATACGGTGGTACAGCTATCATGGCAGACATGAAAACGCCCAGCGATATCCCGGATAGACACGAAGCATGGTTGCGCTCATGGCTCGATGCCGCCGATGAAGCGGTCAGGCGTGCGCCCGCGGGCCGTTCGGCCAGCGAAGAGTTGGCCGCCGATCGAAACCGGCTGGAGTCTCAGTGATTTTCAGGAGTGCGCGATGACTTGGACCCTCGCCTCCCGTTTCCGGACGCTTGCGACGCTGGCCGCGCTTGGCGGTCTCGTGTTCGTCCTTCCGTCCTCCGCTTCCGCCCAGGAGCGACCGCTCGTCACGCCGGACGACTATGGCCGCTGGGAGCGGCTCGGCGGGGTCGAGTTCTCGCCGCTCGGGGACTGGATCGCCTACGAGGTCACGCGGGTGGACGAGACGTCGGAACTCGGCGTGCGCAGGATCGAAGAGGACTCCGCTCGGGTCTTTCCGTGGGGGTCGGAGCCGCGGTTCTCGCCCGACGGGCGCCGGCTGGCTTGGACCATCGGGCTGCCGCCGGAGGAACGGGAGCGGCTGGCGGAGAGCGACGAGCCGGTGCGCGAGAAGGCTTCGGTGATGGATCTTGAGACCGGGGAAATCCGCGAGTTCGAGGCGGTCTCCGAGGGGCGCTTCGACGCCTCCGGGCGGTACGTGGCGCTGCGCGGCTATTCGCCGGACGAGCCCCCGGGCAAGGGCGCCGACCTGCGCATCGTGACGCTGGCGACGGGGGCGGAGACCTCCTTCGGGAACGTGAGCGAGATGGCCTGGAGCCCAGGCGGATCTCTTCTGGCGCTCGCCATCGCGACGGGCGCCGATGTGGGGAACGGCGTGCAGGTGTACGACGCCGATGCCGGCACCCTGCGCTCGGCCGACGCTTCCGGTTCGTCCTACCGGAGCCTCCGCTGGCGTGACGACTCGGCGGATCTGGCCGCCCTCCGCTCCCGCGAAGCGGCTTCCGCGGACGGCGCTGCCTACGACGTGCTGGCGTGGCGCGGCCTGGACCGCGGCGTCGAGACGATGGTCCTCGGGGCGGACGCGGCCGGCATCCCCGACACGCTCGAGGCCGTCCGGCACCGCGCCCCCGCCTGGTCGGATGACGGCCGCATGATCTCCCTGGGGCTCCGGCCGATCGAGCCGGAAGCGGGCGACGATGCCGATGAGGGCGGCGCGGACGACGAGCCGCGGGACGGTGACCCGGACGGTGAGGACGCCCCGGCCGCCGATGCCGAGCCCGACCTGCCCGGTCTGCAGATCTGGCACACGAGCGACGTCCGCCTCTTCCCGGAGCAGAAGGTCTCGGAGAACCGCGACGCCGCGCGCTCGCTGCTCGCCGTCTGGCACCTCGACGACGACCGGGCGGTCGTCCTCGGGTCCGACCTCATGGCCGGGGCTCAACTCCTGGAAGGCTGGGAGTACGCCCTGGAGGACATCAGCGAGCCCTACCCGTGGGGCGCGATGTTCGGCCGTCCGTACCACGACGTGTGGGCGATCGACGCGGGCACCGGCGAGCGCCGCCGTCTCCTGACCCGCGTGCGCTACGAATGGCCGAGCGCGGGCGGCGACTGGCTGATGTCGTGGGACGGCTCCGCCTACCACAGCCTTCATATCGCCACGGGCGAACGGCACGACATGACGTCGGCTCTGGCCGCCGAGTTCGCGGACACCGGCTACGACACGCCCACCGACGTCATCCCCCCGCACAACTTCGGTCCCGGCGGCTGGCTCGACGGGGACCAGGCCGTCCTGCTCCTCGACGAGCACGACATCTGGCGCGTCGCGCCCGACGGCTCCGGAGGCGAGCGGCTGACGCGCGGCGCGGAGACGGGGATCGTCCACCGGCTGACCCGCGTCACCGACGACGACGGGCCCGGCATCGACCCGGACTCGCGTCCCTACCTGTCCCTCCACAACGACGGGACGGAGCAGCGCGGCTACGCCCGCTTCGCCGCCGGCTGGGCCAGCGCCCCGGACGGAGATGTGGCCGAGACCCTGATCCTGGAGGACGCGCGCCTGATCGCCCTCACCCGCGCCGACAGCGCCGATGTCCTGTTCTACCGCTCCGAGCGCTTCGACGACCCGCCGGACTACTTCGTCGCGGGTCCGGACCTCGCCGACCCCTCCCAGGTGACGCGGATCAACCCCTTCATCGACGAGGTGGCGTGGGGCCGGGCGGAACTCGTCGACTTCACGAGCGAAGCGGGCCGCGCCCTCCAGTTCGTCCTCCTCCTGCCCGCGAACTACCAGGAGGGCCGCGCCGTTCCCACGATCGTGTACACGTACGAGATCCTCTCGCCGCAGATGCACTTCTTCCGCGTCCCCAGCGAGCGGGACTACTACAACTACACGGCCTGGAATCAGCACGGGTACGCGGTGCTGCTGCCCGACATCGTGTACCGGGCGCGGGATCCGGGCGTGAGCGCGCTGGAGTCCGTGCGCGCGGCGGTGGCCAAGGCGGTCGAGATGGGAGTGACGGACCCGGACGCGGTCGGCCTCATCGGGCACTCGTGGGGCGGCTACCAGGCCACCTTCCTGCCCACGCGGACCGACATCTTCGCGGCGTCCGTGGCGGGCGCGCCGCTCACCGACTTCGTGAGCTTCATGGGCCAGTTGCACTGGAACCCGGGCATCGCCGAAGTGAGCCACTGGGAGACCGGCCAGGCCCGCATGGAGGTGCCGTTCTGGGAGGACCCCGAGGCGCACCGGCGGAATTCGCCCATCCACGAGGTGCAGAACATGGAGACGCCGCTGCTGATGGCGTTCGGCGACGAGGACGGCGTGGTCGACTGGGACCAGGGGACCGAGTTCTTCAACTTCGCCCGCCGCGCCGAGAAACAGATGGTGCTCCTGGTCTATGAGGGGGAGGACCACGGATTCCGCGAGGAGGCGAATCAGAAGGACTACCACCGGCGCATCCTCGAGTGGTTCGGGCACTACCTGAAGGGCGAGCCCGCCCCCGCGTGGATCACGGAAGGGGTGGCGCTCGACGCGCTGGAGGAGGAGAAGAAGCGCGTGGCCGGGAAACCGTGACGCCGTGACTCCCGCCGGCGTGCGCACCTGCCCGAACTGCGGGCGCGACCGGCCGGAGAGCTTCTGCGCGCACTGCGGGCAGAGCGACCGGGACTACGCCCGCGCCCTCCGCTCCGTGGCCGGCGAGTTCGTGCGCGAGACGTTCGAAGTGGATTCCCGCCTCTTCCGCACGCTGAAGCTGCTCATGTTCCGCCCCGGAAGCCTCACCAGGGAGTTCTCCCGCAACCGCCGCGCCGGCTTCGTGTCGCCGGTTCGGCTCTACATCTTCGCCAGCTTCGTCTTCTTCCTCCTGCTGTCGCTGCTGGGGGACATCGGCGAGGCGAGCGCGAACCTGACCGACGAGAGTGTCGACCGCAGCCTGACCGCGGAGGACCGGGCAGACGCGGAGGACCAGGCGGACGCCGCCGCCCAGCCCCCGACGGAAGAGCAGCTCGCGGCCTTCAGGGCGGGGCTACCGCCGGAGCAACAGAGGAAGGCCGACGACATTCTCGCCCGGTCGGACGGCAATTCCCGGCAGCTTCTTCTCACCCTGGCCCAAGCGGGGAACCTCGAGGAGCGGCACTGGACCCTGAGGTTCTTCGTGCTGTCGATGATCGACATCGTTCACGATCCCTCGCTCATACCCCGGCGTTTCCTCGCGAACATGCCGATCGCGATGTTCTGCCTGCTTCCGTTCCTCGGGCTGATCCTCGCCGTCTTCCATTTTCGGAAGAAGCGCTTCTACGTAGAGCACCTGGTTTTTTCCATCCATGTCCAGACGTTCACGTTTCTCGTCTACTCGGTCGCGCTTCTGCTCCCCGAATCGGGGCCGGGCCTCTGGGTCCGCCTGAGCTGTCTGCTGGTTCCGTACCCCTACTTCGTCATTGCCCTCCGACGCTACTACGACAACGGCTGGATCCTGTCGGTGGTGAAGTCGGTCGGGGTCTACGTGCTCTACTCGATGGCGCTGATCCCCGCGTCCCTTCTCTCCATCCTCGTGACCGGCTAGGCTGGGCCGAGCAGTTCGAGGGTGGTGAGTGCGAGGGCCTGCGTGCACGCCACGAGGTCGTCCACCGCGCACGACTCGTCCGGTTGGTGCGCCTCCTCGAGGGGGCCGGGGCCGTAGGCGACGCAGTGGTCGATGCCGGCGATGCGGGCGAAGTGCTTCTGGTCGTAGGTGCCGGGGCTCGCCACGAGTTCCGCGGGGTGGCCGACGACCGTCTCCACCGCGCGGGACAGCGCGGCCACGAGCGGCGAGTCGGGCGGTGCGGAGGTCGGATGCACGACCATGCGCTCCTCGATCGTGAAACGGCGTCCCGGGTCGTCGCCCTCCACCGACGCGACCAGGCGCGCGATTTCGGCGCGGACCTCGTCGAAGGATTCCTCGGGGATGAAGCGGCGGTCGAAGGTCGCCGTGCAGCGGTCGGCCACGCAGGGCGATTGGGTCGCCCCCCCGCCGGCCTGGCCCCCGGTGACCGCGTTGACGTTCAGCGAGGGGCGCCGGGAGGGTTCGGGCACGACGGGCAGCGCGGACAGGCGCGTCGCCAGTTCGGGAGCGAGCCGGGTTCGGAAGGCTTCCAGGAGGGCGCCCATGTCGTCGATGGCGCTACGGCCGAGGTGGCTCATGCTGCCGTGCGCCGCGTGGCCGTGGGCGATGACGTCGAACCAGTAGACGCCCCGGTGCCCCAGGCACACGCGCGCGGGTCCGAAC
>VXMQ01000069.1 GCA_009841015.1 Candidatus Palauibacter denitrificans
GGGCGGCTCGGCGAACACGCACGACCAACGGACGGCTCACGCCCCTGCAACAACTAGTCGGGCCAAGGGCCAACAACGTCCCGGCATCTACACCTAGCGCGGATCGCGCGGCGAGGCGCTACTCCTTCCGCGTGCCGGCGGCCCAGTCGAGGGCGATGGGGTTCGTGGGGAGCGCGTCAACGTCGATGATGCGCCCGCCCCTGATGACCGTCGAGAGCTGCCGGATGTTCGCGATGTCGGCGAGCGGGTCCGCGTCGAGGACCAGGACGTCCGCGGCCTTCCCCGCCTCGAGGGTGCCGTACTCGTCGAGCGCCTTGCTCGCGATGGCGCCGTTCTTCGTCGCCGCGGTGATCGCCTCCAGCGGCGTCATGCCGAGTTCGACCAGCCCCTCGATCGCGAAGATCGTGCCGAGACCCGGCAGCTGGTGCTCCATGTTCTCGGGCTCCTCGCGCAGGAAGTCGGCCGCCACGCCGCCGCGTCCGAAGAGCGTGTTGTCCGTGCCGACCGTCACGATGCAGCCGGCCTCGATGAGCTTCTTCGCGTTCGTGCGCTTCGTCGTCCAGCGTCCCTCCATCACGGATCCCGGCTGCGGAAGCCCTGTGTCCTGAACGCGGCGGCGGATCTCGGCCGTCGTCGGGGGAATGCGCCTCTGGCGCTCACCGGCCCGGGCCTCGGCGAGGTCCTCCCGCGCGCGCTCCATGTTGCGGACGTGGAACTGCCAACTGGGGCCGGTGAACTGGTTGATGAGCATCGAGCACACGATGTCGCGCTCGACGATCATCTCGACGAGTTCATCGGTGATTGTGCGGTTCCCGACATTGTCCGGGTGCTGGACGAGGTCGATCCCCGCGAGGATCGAGAGGCGGAGGCCCTCCAGGCTCGTGGCGTGGGTCTCGGCCACGAGGCCGCGCTTGTGCGCCTCCTCCACGATCACCCGCTGGGCGCGCGGTGAGAACGAGATTCCCGCCGGATAGTTGAAGTGGTGCGTGGCGCCGTACTTGATGAAGTCGGGCCCGTAGTCGAGGTAGGTGTTGATCGCGACCCGCAGTTCGTCGGGCGTCATGTGCATCATCTCTTCGCCGCTTCCAAGCGTGACCTCGTCGTTCATCTGCTCGGCGAAGAAGCTGATCTCCGACTCGGGGAGCCCGGCGAACGTCTCGGAGGCAGGGCCGCCCCACCCCACGATGTTGCCGGCGAGGTACGTGCGCGGGCCGATCTCCTCCCCGGAGTCGATCTTCTTCTTGACCCGCTGCATGGGACGCAGGACGCCGTAGCTGTCCCGGACGGTCGTCACCCCGTGCTTGAGGTGGAGCTGGAGTCCCTGGAGGATCAATTGCTCGTGGTACGGCCAGTACGCCGCGTGTTCCTCCACGCGCGCTCCCCGCCCGAAGGCGAGCGACATGTGGACGTTCGTGTCGACGAACCCGGGCGTGAGGAACTTGCCGCTCCCGTCGATGACCTCCGCGCCCTCGGGGACCGCCACCGACGCGCGTGGGCCGACGGCGGCGATCCGGTCGCCCTCGATGACGATCGTCCCATCGGCGATGGGGGCACCCCCGTGTCCGTCGATGATCGTCGCCCCGACGATGGCGAGCGGTGGGGAGATCTCCTGCGCCGGGGCCGTGCCCGGCAGGGAGAGGAAAGTCAGGAGGGCAGCCGCTGCAAAAACCGATCTTGAGCCCATGTTCCTCTCCTCTTTCCTCTCTTCGGGAGGACAACTTCGTTATCCCGTGCGCCGTCTCCGTGACCGTTCGGACGTGTCCCACCAGATCCAGCCACGGCCGAAGTGGCCGAAGTCGAAGTGGTCCGGGTGCAGGAATTCGGCGAGGATCTCGGCCGACTCGACCAGCCGCGGGCCGGGCCGGTTGAAGTACTGGTTCCCATCCATCATTGCGACGCGTCCGTTGCGGACGGCGGACAGTTGCTGCCATTCGGGGCGCGCGACGAGGGGGGCCATCTCCTGCGCGGCGCGCTCGATGTCGAAGCCGCACGGCATGATCGCGATCACGTCGGGGTCCGCCTCGACCAATTGCTCGATCTCGATGTAGCCGGAGTGTTTGCCGGCCTCGCCCAGGGGGTCCGTCCCGCCGGCGATCTCCACCAGTTCGGGCACCCAGTTCCCCGCCATCATCAGCGGGTCCGTCCACTCGATGCAGCCGACCGAAGGACGCGGACCCAGCGAGCGCGTTCGGGCCTCAAGCGTCGCCAGGCGACCCCGGAGTCGAGCCACGAGATCCTCGGCACGTTCCGGCTCGCCGAGCGCCGAGGCGACGGAGCAGATGTCCTTCCAGACATCGCCGAGCGCCATTGGCTCGAGCGAAACGAGGACGGGATTCGACGTGACGAGTTCGCACACCGCCTCCTCGACATCCTTCAGGCTGGCGGCGCACACCTCGCACTGCGTCTGCGTGACGATGACGGTGGGCGCGAGATCGTTCAACAGGTCGGGGTCGACCCGGTACACCGAGAGCCCGTCGCCCACGAGCGAGCGCACCTGGTCGTCGATCTCCTTGCTGCTGGCTTCCACCTTCACCTTCGACGAGCAGCAGGCGGGGAGACGCCCGATGCCGGGCGGGTAGTCGCATTCGTGGGAGCGCCCGACGAGTTCGTCCTCGAACCCGAGCGCGCACACGATCTCCGTCGCGCTGGCGATGAGCGAGACGACCCGGTGGCTCATCGCGATGTCCCTGCTACGTACGGCTGGCGGCGAACTCGTACTGCGGCGCGGTCACCGGCTTCGTCAGGGCGACGCGGCTGAACAGGATCGGCAGGAAGACCGCCATGCTGATCAGCGTGTTCCGCAGGTATGGGATCGCCATCACGTAGCACTCGACCAGGCCGGCGAAGTTGAGCGGGTAGATCGCACCGCCGCCGAAGGCCCACACGCCGAAGTTGCTGAGCACGAAGAACGCGAGCGACGACCCCAGCCCGGCCCCGGCCACGCGCTTCCACGAGCGCCCGCGCCGGAGGGCGAAGCCGATGAAGGCCACGAGCGCGACCGACAGATAGATCACCGGCTGGTGCGCATAGAACGCCCAGTCCGCGCGGCCCGTGAGCGCCCAGATGCCGAGGTCACCGAGCAGCCACGCCGCGAACGGCACCAGGTACACCGTTCGGGTCCGCGCAAACATAGCGCCGCCGAACAGGCAGATCGGCAGGAACGGCGAGAAGTTCCACGGATAGGTCGTATTGCCCGGCTCGAGCGCCATCCCGAACTGCGCCAGCACGTATGGAATCAGCCGCGCGGCGACGCCCACGGCGAGCAGCGCGAGGATGACGGAGAGCCGAGGTTTCACAGTAGCAGTCCTTCGTGTTCGTGGTTTGGCTAAAATCGGGGCGGCGAGATTTGAACTCGCGACCTCCTGAACCCCATTCAGGCGCGCTACCGGGCTGCGCCACGCCCCGAGGTGAACCGGAAGCTAGCTTGTACCGTGATGGGGTCAAGCTGACGGCCGCACGTAGCGCTGGCATTGTCATATCCATATATTAGGATTTATGGATACGATGGCCCTCCGGGCACCCGCCCCGACGCGGGATCTTCTCTCCCGCTTCGAATCCCTCGGGGACGAGAACCGGCTGCGGATTCTCACCCTGCTGGACCGCAACGAGTTCACGGTGTCCGAACTCGTCTCCGTTCTGCAGCTGCCGCAATCCACCGTTTCGCGCCACCTGAAGGTGCTCGCGGATGACGGCTGGGTGCGCCGGCGGCAGGAGGGGAAGACCCGGTACTACCGGATGGAAAGCGACCTCGAGCCGGAAGCGGGGGAGTTGTAGCGGCTGGCGGAGGGGAGTCTCACGGGCGCCAGCTGGATCGCGGACGATGCGGAGCGGACCGAGAGCGTGCTGGCCGAGCGCCGGGATCGGGCCGCGGCCTTCTTCTCGGAGTCTGCAGCGAGGTGGGACGCACTCCGCGATGAACTGTTCGGGCGCGACGCGCGGTTCGCGGCGCTGTTCGGCCTACTCGATCCGGAGTGGGTCGTCGGGGACCTCGGCGCGGGCACCGGAACGCTCGCGAACATGGTCGCCCCCTTTGTGAAGCGGGTGATCGCGGTCGACCGGTCGCCGGAAATGCTGGAGGCTGCAGCGGTCCGGCTGGGCGACTGCGACAACGTCGACGTCCGCCACGGCGAACTGGAGTCGCTCCCCGTCGGCGACGGCGAACTCGACCTCGCCGTGCTGATGCTCGTCCTCCATTTCGCGGTCGAGCCGCGACGGGTGTTGGCGGAGACCGCGCGAGCCGTGGCTCCGGGAGGAAGACTCCTCGTTCTCGACATGCGCGCGCACGCGCGGGAGGAGTATCGCGAGACCATGGGCCACCTGTGGCCCGGATTCACGGAGGAACAGATGCGGGACTGGACGCGGCTCGCCGGCCTCGGAGCGTACCGTCACATTCCGCTCGCTCCGGACCCCGAAGCGTCCGGACCGGCCCTCTTCGCGGCCACCGCCCGTAAAGCGGCCTGCGACGCTGGTTAGAGCCCCTGAACGACGACTGAACACCGAAGGAGATAGACGATGGAAGGCGCCGTACTTCACGATATGACCGAAACCGCCGCCGGCACCGCGGCCGCCAGCCGCCCCGCGTTCAGGGTGGCCGACCTCAGTCTGGCGGAGTGGGGCCGCAAGGAGATCCGCCTCGCCGAGCACGAGATGCCCGGACTGATGTCGGTGCGGGCGGAATACTGCGACGCGAAGCCGCTCGCGGGCCGGAAGGTCATGGGCTCGCTGCACATGACGGTGCAGACAGCGGTCCTCATCGAGACACTGGCCGACCTGGGCGCGGACGTGCGCTGGGTCTCCTGCAACATCTTCTCGACCCAGGATCACGCGGCCGCGGCCGCCGCCGTGGGCCCGGACGGCACGCCGGAGGACCCGCGCGGGATCCCCGTCTTCGCCTGGAAGGGGGAGACGCTCGAGGAATACTGGTGGTGCACGGAGCAGGCGCTCCTGTGGCCGGACGGCTCGGGCCCGGACCTCATCGTCGACGATGGTGGCGACGCGACGCTTCTCCTCCACCGCGGTCTCGAGTTCGAGCGGGCGGGGCGGATCCCGGACTTCGACCCGGAGACGGAGCCGGAGGAATGGGGCGTGATCCTCGAGACGCTGCGCAGGATCGCGGCGAAGGACCCCGGACGGTGGGCACGCACGGCCCCCGCCATCCAGGGGGTGTCGGAGGAGACGACGACCGGCGTCCACCGCCTGTACGAGATGGCGTCGGAGGGGACGCTTCTCTTCCCCGCCATCAACGTGAACGACTCGGTCACGAAGTCGAAGTTCGACAACATCTACGGCTGCCGTCACTCGGTCATTGACGGGCTGAATCGCGCCTCGGACGTGATGATCTCGGGCAAGACCGCAGTCGTGTGCGGCTACGGCGAGGTCGGCAAGGGGTGCGCGCAGGCGCTCAAGGGACAGGGGGCGCACGTCGTCGTCACCGAGATCGACCCGATCTGCGCGCTGCAGGCCGCGATGGAGGGCTTCCAGGTGCGCACGCTCGAGGACGTGGTTGACACGGCGGACATCTTCATCACGGCGACGGGCAATCGGGACGTCATCACTTTCGAGCACATGGCGCGCATGAAGGACAAGGCGATCGTCGGCAACATCGGCCACTTCGACAACGAGATCGACATGGCCGGGCTCGCGAAGGGCGGCGTGACGCGCAACAACATCAAGCCGCAGTACGACGAGTTCGTGTTCGAGGACGGGCACTCGGTGCTCATCCTGTCCGAGGGGCGGCTGCTCAACCTCGGCAACGCGACGGGGCATCCGAGCTTCGTGATGAGCGCGAGCTTCACGAACCAGGTGCTCGCGCAGATCGAACTCGCGCGGAACCACGAGGCCTACGAGCGGCAGGTCTACATGCTCCCGAAGCACCTCGACGAGAAGGTGGCGCGGTTGCACCTCGATCACCTCGGCGCGCGCCTGACGGAGCTGACGGAGGACCAGGCGGACTACATCGGCGTGCCGAAGGATGGTCCCTTCAAGCCCGACCACTACCGCTACTAGGAGGCCTGCGAGGACACGAGCAGGGTCAGGGGTACGGAGCAGTCATCATGAGGATAAACCCGAAGCATCTGCGGATCTTCGCACCGCTCGCCCTGGTTGGGGCCTGCGGCGATGGCGGGCAAGACGGGGCCGTCGGTGCCCGCGGAACCCTCGAGGGTCCGGACGTGCTGCTGAATGCCGTCACGGAAGAGGTCTTCACTGTCGGGTCCGTGGTCGGCGACGCGTGGGACACCTTCGGCAGCGTGCAGTCCGTTGCCTTCGACAGCGCGGGCAACCTCCACATCTACGACTCCCAGGTCGAGCACATCCTGGTGGTCGGACGGGACGGATCGCTGCTGCGCACGGTAGGAGGTCAGGGAGAGGGGCCGGGCGAATTCGGCAACGTCAGCGCGGCCATCGTCGCCCGCGACGGCTCCTACACGGTGCTGGGCTTCTCACAGGTCGATCTCTTCGACCCCGGTGGAGCCTTCGCGCGGCGCATCCAGATGAATGCGATTCTCTTTTCCGGTTCGGCTCTCCCCGACGGCCGCCTGGTCGCCAGCAGCTTCGTTTCGATGGAGGCGGTTATCGGAGCCTGAGAGTGCCCCCGAGGACGAGGAGGGCCGTCCCATTTACCTCATTCCGCTGGACGGGACAGAGCCCGAAGTCCTCTACACCGCATGGGACCTCCCCGCGGCTCCGGCCGGCGACGACTTCGAGATCGATTCGTCCAGGACTCTCCGCATGTCGGCGGGGCGCGCCTTCGAGCCGGGACTCTACTACGACGTGCTGACCGACGGCCGGCTCGCCCTTGCCGATTCGATCGGCTACCGCATCAAGCTGATCGCACTCGACGGAAGCGTCACCGGAGTCATCGAACGGCCGATTGCGCCGCTGGCCGTTGACGACGCGATCAGGGAGGCGGAGCGTGAACGCTACCGCGAAGCCACGGCTCAGCTCGAGAGTCTGCAATCGTCCTTTCAGGTCGAACGCGAAGGCGTGGAAGAGCTTGTCTTCGCCGACGAGGTGCCGGTCATCGGGGCTGTCGAGGTCGACTGGGAGGACCGGATCTGGGTGACCCGAAGGTCAGCGGACGGCGACCGCGAGGGCCCGGTCGACATCGTGACGCCGGACGGACGCTATGTCGGCACGCTGGCCGTTGACGGGCTGAGGCCTCCCGACGCTTCCGGCCCCGACGGCCTGCTGGCCTACATCGAACTGGACGAATTCGATCTGCCGACGGTCCGCGTGATCCGGCTCGTGTCGCTCGACCCGCAGGGCTGAGGTCCAGCAATAGAGGGACGCGCCTCCCAGGTCGATGTGACCGCCGTGGTCAAACTAAAGGCCGCCGAGCGGGCGGAGCACATGAGGCTTGAATCACGGCAGGGAATCACGTAAGTCTAATCAGGACTGCACGATCTGCCATTCCCGCCGTGGGGCTTGATCGGGTTGGCGCGTTGCCGAATCACGGGACTACCGGCACGAAATGACGGGAACGCGCACGACACAAAGCGCGTTGCCGAAACGCAAAGCCCGGAGCGTTGCCGGCGGCATTCAGCCGCCCGGTTCGCGGGCCTGCCGAATCGCGGTTCCAAGCCTCCTAGAACGTAAAGTCGAGTGCAACTCTGATTCCGAGGTTGGGGTTCTGGCCGGGCAGTTGGGTGTGCGATCCCTCGATTCCGAGTCGGAGGGTTTGGCTGACGCCGTACCGGCTTCCGAACGACAAGGAGCGGTTCGAGCCGTCCGCCGAGAGCCGGGTGTAGCTGTCGAGCGCGCCTTCGGTGCCGGAGTTCCTGAGCCCGTAGCCGGCTTCCGCTTCGAGTCGCCAGTCCCGCCCCGTGGCGGGCGTCATTGCGTGGAACGTTCCGCCGTCCATGAAGCCGTGAAGCCCGCTTCGGTCGTGCCCGTGCCGGGGACTGATCGCGAGCCGGAACCCTTCGCCCCGTGTTCCGGGATCGAACGCAAGCCTTAGCGCGGCGCCCCATTCGCGGTGGGAGCCAGACCCGAGGGCGAGCCTTCCACGGAGGTCGAGGTCGAGCCCGTGGGCGGCGTATCCGACGGACGCTCCGGTTTCGGCCCCACCACCCGAATCGGCGTCGCCGCCGTCGTAGCGCGCCCCGGCCCGGGTGGCGAGCTTGAGTCCTTCGGCCGTCCACGACGCTTCAAGCAGGGCGCGTGCGCGCGAGGCCGAGCCTTCGCGCCCTTCGTCGTCCGTGCGCATGCCGACCGTGAACGCGTCGCCGTTGAGCGCGAGCCCGAACGCGCCGCTGCGTGCGAGCGGCACCCTGACGCCGCCCGAGAGCATGCGCAGTGATGCGCCGGTGTCGCCGTGGCGGTCGTCGTCCCGCACATCCCCGCTTCCGTACCCTGCCATGGCCCAGAGTCCGATTCCCGGAGAAGGCTGGAGGAACAGGTAGGGATGCACGCTGTTCATGGCGTGCCCGAGCGAGCCCTTGGTGGATCGGTGCCCGTAGTCGAGGTCGCCGTCGCTGCGCATGAGCGACACCCCGAGCAGCGCGGAGGAACCGATGCGGGCGTCCGCCCCGACCGTGAGCGCTCGGAGCCCGCCGTCGTAGTCGATGCCGGGGTCGCCGCGGAACGACTGCGCGGACCCTTCGGCCCAGAGCCCGATCCCAGGCCGCCCCCCGGCGGACCGCGGCCCGAGCGCGGTCGCGAACGAGAGGCTCGGCAGCAAGCGCCGCACGGCCTCCCGCCCGGTCGGGAGATCGACCGACCCTGAACGGTGGGTCATGTCTGCCCCGGAGGATGCATTGAGCGGTGCGCCGGTGAGCGAAGTCAGGGTGCCTGCTGCGCGTCCGGCCCACTCCGCCGCCGATCCGGGCACGCCGGTGCCGGAACCGCTTCCCGCAGGCCGCATGACGGCGTCGATGCGCGCGCCGACGGCTTGCCGCGCGCCCTCCGCAACGGCGCGCCCGAATACGGCGAGTCCGAGGTCGAACGCCTCGTCTCGGAGCGGGCCGGGGTCGTGGTCCGCGATATCGACCGTGGCGGAGGCGACGGCACCGGCGCTCACGGCTTCGGGCAGCGAACCGAACCCGAGCGCGAGGAGTCCGGACCCGGTCCCGCCCGGGACTTCGAGCATGACCGCGGCGAGCGAGTCGCCGGGCTGGAACACGATCGAGTCCGGCAACATGGGTTCCGCGGAGGAGGCGTGCGTGGCCGTGAGCGGCACGGCCACCCGCCGGTCGGCGGCGGGGCTCACCCGGAGCGAGATCTCGGTCCCCGGCCCGCCCGCGACCGCCGCGTACTCCGCCTGGGCGTATTCCACTTCAAGCTCCGTCGGCGAACCGTCCTCGGCCACGGACTTGGAGACCCGGTCTCCGGCGGCCGCCGCCACGACGATCCGCGTGGCCGCCGGGACGCCGACCGCCACCCCGTCCGGCAGATTGCCGAACCGTACCGCGAGGGTGTCCCCGGCCGACAGGCCCGCGGTGCCGATGCCCAGAGTGCGCGAACCGGCCCCGGTCTGGAACGTGACGGTGCGCGCGCTGTCTGCGGCGACGACCTCGATGGCGAGCGCCGAGGAGGCCGCGGGCGACAGGAGCACGGCGACATCGGCGGATCCGCCCGGCGCGGCCGTGTAGCTCTCCGCGCCGAACGAGACGACCGGCGTGGTCGCGCCGACGACCATCACGGCCGGGCTCTCGGCCCGCTTGCCCGGCCCGTGGCCGTCGGTGTAGGTGAACACGGCGCGCAGGTACTTGCCCCGGTCGGTTGCGGTGGGGGTGTAGGAGCGCCTCTGCGCGCCCTGGACGACCATTGTCCACGCGGCCCCGTCGGGCGAACGCTGCCAGGTCCGCATCTTGCCCCGCTCGATGGACCGGTCCTGGTCCAT
>VXMQ01000128.1 GCA_009841015.1 Candidatus Palauibacter denitrificans
CACGCGTTAGATCGTCGGCAGCTTCAGATGTGAAATAGAGACAGGCGCGGGGGATGGGGAGGGGTTGCGGCTGTGCCTCCAGGTAGGCGACGAGCGCCTCCAGGTCCGCGACGTCCATGAGGTCGATGACCTCGGCTTCGGCGAAGGTGGTGTAGCCGCCGCCCCCGCCCGCGATGAAGTCGTTGGCCGCGACGACGTAGCGGCCCTCGGGCCGGAGCGTCGACCCGTCGTCGAACGTCACTTCCAGAATCCGCTCGCCCAGGGGGGCGTCCGGATCGTAGCGGACGACGATGCCGCTCGCGTGCAGGTCCACGTCCCCGTCCCGGGCCGAGTGCTCGAGCGTCCGCAACAGTTGCGCGCCGGTCATCGTGTGGCGGACGAGCATGTTGTTGAAGGGCTGGAGTTCGAAGAGGTCGGCGAAGGTGAGGGGCCCCGCCGGCAGCGACCGGCGGATGCCGCCGTTGTTCATGAGGGCGACGTCGGCCCCGCTCGCGTGCCGCTGCGCGTCGGCCACGATGCGGCCGAGCGGGAAGTCGCCGTCGCGCGGGGCGGAAAGCGCCTCCGGGAGGTCCACGATCACGCGGTCGACGATGGCCGCGATCTCGGCGCTGTAGGAGGCGACGAGCCGCTCGACGTCCGGGTCCGGCGCAACCTCGTCCGCCCACGCCTGTCGAACGCCGAGGCGTTGCGCGCTCACGGCCCCCTCCACGCTCCGGTCGATGCGTCCGAGTCCGTACGCCGTCGTGTTGGAGTACGACTGGATGACGGGAACGCCTCTGATCTCGGTCTCCAGACGGGAGTGGGTATGTCCCGTGACCGCGTAGTCGAAACTCTCCGTCGCCGCGGCCAGCGCTTCCAGGGCCGGGCCCCGGCACCCGCCTCCCGCCGCCTCCCGCTCCGCGCCGACGTCACAGAAGGCGCCTTCGTGCATGACCGCGACCACGAAATCCACGCCGGCCGCCCGCACCTCCGGGATGTAGCGGTCGAGCGCCTCCGAGATCGACCGGAAGTCGAAGTCCGCGACGAGCGAGGGCCGGGCGACGACCGGCGTGGACCGCGTCGTCGCGCCGATGAAGCCGACCCGGACGCCGTCCCGCTCGACGATCGTCCAGGGCCGGACCCAGTCGGGGTGCCGGTCGGTGCCCTTGAGGTAGATGTTCGCGCCCAGCATGGCGAAGTCCGCATCGGCGATGCGCTCCACGAGGACGTCGACCCCCCAGTCGAACTCGTGGTTCCCGATCGCGACGGCGTCGTAGCCGATCCCGTTCATCGCCTCGATCATCGAGCGCCCATCCGTGAAGTTCGAGATCGGTGTGCCCTGCATGATGTCGCCGCCGGAGACGACGAAGACGGGACACTCGGGCGTCGTCGCGCGCTCCCGCGCCACGTAGGCGGCGAGCGCGGCGGACCCACCGACCGGGCGTCCGTCCGACCAACTCTGTTCCGCCGGCAGCAGCCGTCCGTGCGAATCGTTCGTGGAGAAGATCAGCGCGCAGGCCGCCGGGTCCGCGGGGGCGCACGCCGGGAAGGCCGCGATGCCGGCGCAGATGAGGGCGGTGAGGGCAGGCTTGAGACGGGCGGCGGGACGGCGCGGCATCAGACCGTCTGCAACGCCCGCGACCGGTCCAGGTCCACGAGCGGCGCGGCGTAGTTGCCGGTCCAGCAGGCGTCGCAGAAGGGACCGTGCTCCGCGACCGCGTCGCGCATGCCTTCCATGCTGAGGTAGCCGAGCGATTCGACCTTCAGATGCTGCCGGATCTCATCGACCGTGTGGCTGGAGCCGATGAGCTCCTCCTTCGTGGGCATGTCGATGCCGTAGTAGCAGGGGGAACGCACCGGCGGGGACGCGACCCGGAAATGCACCTCCCGCGCCCCCGAGTCCCGGAGGAGCCGGACGAGGCCGCTGCTCGTCGTGCCGCGGACAAGCGAATCGTCCACGACGACGATGCGCTTGCCGTCGACGAGTTCGCGCACCGGGTTGTACTTCACCCGCACCTTGAAATCGCGTCCCCTCTGGGTCGGATGGATGAAGGTCCGGCCCACGTAGTGGTTGCGGATGAGCGCCAGTTCGAACGGGAGGCCGCTGACCTCCGAGTACCCGAGCGCCGCCGAGTTCGACGAGTCCGGCACCGCGAACACGCAGTCGGCCTCCGCCGGATGCTCGCGGGCGAGCTGGCGGCCGAAAGCCCGCCGCGCCTCGTCCACGCTGCACCCCCACATGCGCGAATCCGGCCGCGCGAAGTACACGAGTTCGAACAGGCAGGCGCTGGGCTCGGCGGGGGGCAGCGGCCGGAGCGATTCCACGTGGCCGTCGCGGACCTTCAGCACCTCGCCCGGCGCCACGTCGCGCACGTAGGCGGCCCCGATGATGTCGAGGGCGCACGTTTCGGAGGCGAAGACGACGGCTTCGCCCAGCCTGCCCATCACCATCGGCCGGAAGCCTCGCGCATCGCGCGTCGCGTACACGGTGTCGCCGATGCAGAGGAGGAGGGAGAAGGCGCCGACGAGCTGCGAGAGGGCGTCGTCGATCTTGCCGTCCAGGTCGCGGTGCCGGGAACGGGCGATGAGGTGGACGATGACCTCCGAGTCCGCGTCCGTCTGGAAGATCGAGCCGTCGCGGGCAAGCGAGCGCTTGAGCTGGTGCGCGTTCGTGAGGTTGCCGTTGTGAGCGAGGGCGAGCGGCTTGTCCTCGTACTGCACGAGGAGCGGCTGCGCGTTGCGGAGGCTGGACCCTCCGGCCGTCGAATAGCGGACGTGCCCGACGGAGAGCGTCCCCTCGAGGGCGCCGAGCACATCGTCGTCGAAGACGTCCGCCACCAGGCCCATGCCCTTGTGGACTCGCGACATGCCGGACCCGTCGACCGTGACGATCCCGGCGGACTCCTGCCCGCGGTGCTGCAGCGCGTACATCGCGAGAAACGCGAGTTCGGCGGCGGCGCTTGAGCCGCTGACCGCGACGATGCCGCACTCCTCCCGGGGCTTATCCAGCCCGAACGCCCCGCCCCCCGCGCCCGGGGCGCCGCTGGTCGGAAGTCTCCTCATGACGTGATTCCCGCCTCCTCGCTCATGCGGCGCGGGATCGCCTCCTCGTAGATCCGCGCCAGCTCGGCGGCCGGCGGGGCGATCGCGTGGCCGGCGCCGGTCAGCCGGCACGGGCTGTCCGGCCCGTTCACGACGCCCACACGCGCCACGGGCACGCCGTGACGCCGCCCGTGCGCGGCGATCCGCTCGCCCTCGCCGGGCCGGCACGTCAGCACGATGCGCGAGTGCGACTCGCCGAACCAGCGCCCCGCGGCCGACACGTTCGCCCCGGCGGGCGCCGCGTCGAGATCGACCGTGCAGCCGAGCGGCCCGTCAACGGCCCCCACCGCGCACTCCGCAAGCGCGACCGCAAGCCCTCCGTCCGAGCAATCGTGCGCCGACGCGAACGCCCCATCCGCCGCTCCCTCGACGAGAAAGTCGACCAGCGACGCCGCCTCTCGCAGTTCCAGGGCCGGCGGCAGGCCGGCGACGAGGCCGTGGCACGCCGCGAGATACTCGGACCCTCCGATCTCGTCGCGAGTCACGCCCGCGACCCAGATCTCGTCGCCTTCGCGCTGGAACGCCGACGGGACGCGCCGTTCGAGATCCTCGATCACGCCGAGCATGCCGATGACCGGCGTGGGGTAGACCGGCTGGCCGCCCGTCTCGTTGTAAAGGGAGACGTTGCCGCCCGTCACCGGCGTCCGCAGCGCGCGGCACGCCTCTCCCATCCCCTCGACGGCCCCCGCAAGCTGGAAATACACCTCCGGCCGCTCCGGGCTGCCGAAGTTCAGGCAGTTGGTCACGGCGAGCGGCCGCGCCCCGGAGCAGGCCACATTGCGCGCCGCCTCGGCGACCGCCGCCCGGCCCCCGGTGCGCGGGTCGAGCCAGGTGTGCCGCCCGTTCCCGTCCGTGGAGGCCGCGAGCGCGCGCCCTTCGGCGGGCAGCCGCAGCACGGCCGCGTCGGAGCCCGGCCCCTCGAGCGTGTTCGTCTGCACCGTGGTGTCGTATTGCTCGTAGATCCAGCGCCGCGAAGCGATGGACGGGGCGTCGAGCAGCGTCCGCAGCGCCGCGTCCACCTCCCCGTCCGACTCGAAGGAGGCGTACGCGCCCAGGTCCGCGGAGCGCGCCTCGGCCACGGCCAGGCTCATGACCCCCTCGCGGACGTAGGTCGGACAATCGTCCACCAGGGGCTTCACCGGGATCTCGACGCGGACGACGCCGTCCTCGCGCACGCGGAACATCCCGTCGTCCGTGACCTGTCCGATCGTCGCCGCCTGCAGGTCCCAGCGCTCCAGCACCTCGCGCACCGCCTCCTCGTGTTCGGGCTTCGCGACGAGGAGCATGCGCTCCTGCGACTCCGAGAGGAGCATCTCGTAGGGGGTCATCCCCTTCTCCCGGACTGGGAGGTACGCCACGTCGATGTCGATCCCGGAGCCCGAGCGCGCCGCCATCTCCGTCCCGCTCGAGGTCAGCCCCGCCGCCCCCATGTCCTGGATGCCGACGAGGAGGTCCCGCTCGATGAGTTCGAGACTCGCCTCGAGCAGCAGCTTCTCCGTGAACGGGTCGCCCACCTGCACCTGCGGCCGGCTGTCGACGGCCTCCTCGTCGAGTTCCTCCGAGGCGAAGGTCGCCCCGTGGATCCCGTCCCGTCCCGTGCGGGCGCCGACGGCCATCACGGGATTGCCGACGCCCTCCGCCTCGCCCCGGATGAGGCGCTCGAGCGGGAGGACGCCGATGCACATCACGTTGATGAGCGGGTTCCGCTCGTAGGCCGGGTCGAAGATCGCCTCGCCCCCCACCGTGGGGACCCCGACGCAGTTGCCGTAGTCGCCGACCCCGCGCACGACCCCATCGAAGAGGTAGCGCGACTGCGGCGAGTCGAGCGACCCGAAGTGGAGGCTGTCCAAGATGGCGATCGGCCGGGCCCCCATCGTGAACACGTCGCGCAGGATCCCGCCCGACCCGGTCGCCGCGCCCTGGTAGGGTTCGACCGCCGAGGGATGGTTGTGGGACTCGATCTTGAACGCGACGCCCCACCCGCCGCCGACGTCGATGACCCCGGCGTTCTCCCCCGGACCCTGGACGACCGCGGGCCCTTCCGTGGGGAGCGTCCGCAGCAGGGGGCGCGAGTTCTTGTAACCGCAGTGCTCCGACCACATGGCGCTGAACACGCCAAGCTCCGTGAAGGTGGGTTCCCGCCCCATGAAACCGAGGATCTGCTCCCACTCCTCCGGGCTCAGCCCGTGCTCCGCCACGAGCGCGGCGCTCATCACCGGATCGCCCGGCCGGGCCTCCACGCGTTCGAGCGAGGCCCGGGTCATGACGACACCCCCGCCACCGCTCCGGCCGCGAATTCCGCGGCTGCCGGCGGCGCAGGGTCGCTTCGGCGTCCCCTCCCGTCGGCGACGGCCGCGAGCAGCGACCGGAACACGCCGAGGCCGTCCGTGTTGCCGAGGACGGAGAGGGAATGGCGCTCCGGGTGCGGCATGAGTCCCAGGATGTTGCCCTCCGCGTTCACGATCCCGGCGATGTTGCGCGCCGAGCCGTTGGGGTTCGCGGCGTCCGTCGCCTGCCCGCGCCGGTCGACGTAGCGGAACACGACCCGTTCCTCCGCCTCGACTTCATCGAGCGTCGATGCCTCCGCGACGAACTGGCCCTCGCCGTGCGCGATCGGGATGTGGAGCAGGTCGCCCTCGGCATAGGCCGACGTGAACGGTGTCCCGGCGTTCTCCACGCGGAGCCCGACGTCATGGCAGCGGAAGCGGAGGTTCCGGTTCCGGACGAGGGCGCCCGGCAGGAGGTGCGCCTCGCACAGCACCTGGAACCCGTTGCAGATCCCGAGCGTGAGCCCTCCGCCGCGCGCGAAGTCGATCACCTCGCCCATGATCGGGCTGAAGCGGGCGATCGCCCCCGCCCTCAGGTAGTCCCCGTACGAGAACCCGCCCGGCAGCACGACGACGTCCACCCCTTCGAGGTCCGTCGACTTGTGCCACAGGTACGTGGCGCTCTCGCCCAGCCCCTCCGTCACGGCCCGGTACACGTCCGCATCGCAGTTCGAACCCGGAAATCGCACGATCCCTACCTTCATCCGTTCACCCCTCCCGCACGCGCACGACGTAGTCTTCGATGATCGGGTTCGCGATCAGTTGTTCGCACATCTTCTCCGTGGAGGCTTTGGCGGCCTCCGCCCCGTCGGCCTCGACCTCGAGACGGATCAGCCGCCCGGCGCGCACGGAGTGGACGCCCTCGTAGCCGAGGTTCCCCAGCGCCCGGCGGATCGTCTCCCCGGCCGGATCGAGGATCCCCTCCCGCGGCGTGACCCGGACGTCCACGGACCAGACCCGGCTCATGCGGGCGCCTCGTAGAGTTCGTGGCCCGCGATGCGCCGGAAGGCCTCCAGGTAGCGCTCCGAGGTCGTGCGGATGACCTCCCCCGGGAGCGCCGGCGCCGGGGGCGTCTTGTCCCAGTCCCCGCGCCCGACGATCTCCTGGAGGTGGTCGCGCACCGGCTGCTTGTCGAGCGAGGGCTGGCCGCCTCCGATCCGGTACGAAGCGGCGGGCCAGAAGCGGGAGGAGTCCGGGGTCATCACCTCGTCGATGAGGATGAGGCGCCCGTCCGCCCCGCGCCCGAACTCGTACTTCGTGTCGGCGAGGATGATGCCGCGCTCGCGGAGGGTGTCGCGGCCCGCGGCGTAGAGCGCGAGGCTGATGTCGCGCAGTTCCTCCGCGAGTTCCGTTCCCACGATGTCGCACATCCGGCCGAAGGTGATGTTCTCGTCGTGGAGCCCCTGCTCGGCCTTCGTCGAGGGCGAGAAGATCGGTTCCGGATACTCCTCCGACTCCTGCAGCCCCTCCGGGAGGGGTTCGCCCGCCAGCGTCCCGTGGCGGCTGTACTCCTTCCACGCGGAGCCGGAGATGAAGCCCCGCACGATGCACTCGACGGGCAGGGGTTGCGCCTTCTCGACCAGCATGGCGCGGTGTCCCCACGTGTCGGCCGTGCCGGCGAGGTCCGGCACCGCCTCGGCGATGGCCGCCGGATCGCTGGCGACGCGGTGGTTGCCCACGATGTCCGTCGTGCGGTCGAACCAGAACGCGGAGAGCTGGGTGAGCACGGCCCCCTTGTGGGGGATCGGGTTCGGGATCACGCAGTCGAAGGCGCTGATGCGGTCGCTGGCGACCATCAGGATGCGGTCGTCGAGGTCGTACATCGAGCGCACCTTCCCCTTGCGGAGAAGCGAAAGCGGGAGGTCGATGTCGTGCAGCGCGGCCGGCGCGCCGGCGCCGAGCGTGGTCTGTGTCATGGTGTCCTTTCGAGTGGCCCTGTGCATGAAACCGGCAGAGGGGTCACGGTTCGGGTCCGGTCGCGTTCCCGCGGGAACGCCGCGTCATACGCGGACCTCCTCGGCGGGCCGCGGCGCGTCCGCGGCCTCGAACAGCGGGTCGATCCTCATGGTCAGGAAGCGCTCCACCTGGCGGGCGGAGCGGCCGACGAGCCGGTGCGGGTCGGCGAGCGCGTGGAGTTCCTCCATGCCGAGCCCGAAGGCGCCATCGGCGGCGATGCGCGCGAAGAAGTCGTTGTCCTCCGCGCCCTCGTCGAGCCGTTCGCGCGCGGCCAGGGCGTGCCCCCGCACCCGTTCGTGCAGGTCCTGCCGGTCGCCGCCCCGCCGCACGCCCGCGATGAGGATCTCCTCGGTGACCATGAACGGCAGAGCCCGGCCCAGCCGGCGCGCCACGACGGCCGGGTGGACGACGAGTCCCGCGCTCACGTTGCGCGCGAGGATGAGGAGCGCGTCCGCCGACAGGTAGCCCTCCGGGAGCGAGATGCGGCGGTTCGCGGAGTCATCGAGCGTGCGCTCGAACCACTGCACGGAGGCGGTCCACGAAGCGTCGAGTTCCAGCGTGCAGAGGTGCCGCGCCAGCGCGCAGATCCGCTCGCTCCGCATGGGGTTGCGCTTGTACGGCATCGCCGACGAGCCGATCTGGTGCTTCCCGAACGGCTCTTCGATCTCGCCGAACGCCTGCAGGATCCGGATGTCGTGCCCGAAACGCGCCGTCGAGGCGCCGATGCCGGCTAGCGCCGCGAGCGCCCGGTGGTCGACCTTCCGCGGGTATGTCTGGCCGATGACATCGTACGTGCCGGCGAAGCCGAAACGCGCCGCGAGCCGCTCGTTGAGCCGGTCCACCTTCCCGCCATCCCCGTCGAACAGTTCGAGGAACGTCGCCTCCGTCCCCGTCGTGCCCCGGGCGCCCCGGAAGCGGAGTTCCGCCCGCACGGCCTCGATCTGCTCGAGGTCGAAGAGGAGATCCTGGAGCCAGAGGCAGGCGCGCTTCCCGATCGTCGTCGGCTGGGCCGGCTGCAGGTGCGTGTAGCCGAGCGTCGGCTCGGCTGCCTGGGCGCGGGCGAAGGCCGCAAGGTCCTCGATCGTCCCCAGCAGCCGGTCGCGCACGATGTCGAGACCCTGCCGGTGCTGGATGAGGCCGTGGTTGTCGCCCACGAAGGCGCTCGTCGCGCCGAGGTGGATGTACTTTCGGGCCTCCGGGGCGACCTCGCCGAAGTGATGCACGTGCGCCATCACGTCGTGACGGAGGTCGCGCTCGATGACGGCGATGCGGTCGAGGTCGATCTGCTCCCGCGCCGCGTGCATCGCGACGATGGCGTCGTTGGGGATCTCGACGCCGAGCGCCCGTTCTTCCTCGGCGAGCGCAATCCACAGGTCGCGCCAGACGAGCGCCTGCATGCGAGGGGAGAAGATCGCCGCCATCTCGCTCGAGGCGTAGCGGTCGATGAGAGGATGTGGGTAGTGACGTTCCGCCATCAGAGGCGCAGTCCAGTCCAGCCAGCGGCCCTCCCGGGGCGACCTCGGTCGCCGTAAGGTCGCAGTCTAGCCTGTCGGCGTCCCCGGCAACAGTCTTCACCTGAACGTGGGATCGAACACACCCTCGGCGGGAACTTGCCGAGAGGCGGGGGGGGGGGATTAGGTTCCGGCTGTTCGAGGACATCACATCAAGCGGGACGGTCTGCAACTTGATCCGGCGTGCTTCACAGTTACTGCTTGCCGCGTTGGTCACTGCGCTCGCCGCCGTCGGCGTGCCCGTTGATGGTCTGGCGGCTCAAGCCCATTCGACCGTCGTGATACCAGACGATCCGGCGCCGCCGTACGAGATCGAAATGCACCCCGGGCCGCTCCTGGAGCGTGGTTCGTTGGACGCAGACGATTGGTTGTCTGCGTTTTTGGGCATGGAACGGCTCAGGGACGGAGGGTTCCTCTTTTGGGATGCGTTGACGCGCTCCCGAATCCTCGCGATTTCGCCGGATCGGGCGGCCCGGCGGTGGATCGGAAGGGAGGGGGAGGGTCCGGGCGAGTACCGGTTTGTCCGGTGGGTGCGTGCGCGAGGAAACCGGGTGCACGTATTCGACATCCAGAACAACCGGCGCACGGTGCTGGATGCGAACAGCTTCCACGTCCTGCACACGAACCCTGTCGAACTACCCATGGCCCAAGGCTACGACGCGGTGGTTCTAGCCCGGATTTCTCACAAGATGAAGTAGGCACCGGCCTCCAGTAGTCGCTAA
>VXMQ01000059.1 GCA_009841015.1 Candidatus Palauibacter denitrificans
CCGCCCCGCCGGCCGCGTCCCCGCCGGCCTCTTCCGCCGCCTGCGGCCCCGCCGGACGCAGCGTCAGTCGTCGAGGGCGAGCGCTGACATGAGGGTGTCGATCTCCCGGCGGAGTTCGGCGACGAGGTCGTCGAGCGGGATGATCCGGCTCTCGCGCACGCCCCGGTGGCTGAGTTCGGCGCCCCCCGCCTCCAGCGAGCGCTCGCCGATGACGAGCCGCAGCGGGAGGCCGCGCAGGTCGGCGTCGTTGAACTTCACGCCGGCCCGGAGGTCCCGCCGGTCGTCGTAGATCACCTCGATCCCGGCGGCGCACAGCTCGTCGAACACCCGGTCCGCGGTCGCCCACGTCTCCTCCTCGCGCGCGAGCGAGACGAGCGAGACGTGATACGGAGCGACGGAGACCGGCAGCTTGAGGCCGTAGTCGTCCCGGTGTTCCTCGGCCACGCAGGCCAGGAGGCGCCCGGTCCCGATCCCGTACGACCCCATCCAGATCGGGCGCTCGACCCCCTCCTCGTCCGTGTAGTTCGCCTCCAGCCCCTCGGAATAGCGGGTGCCGAGCTGGAAGATGTTCCCCACCTCCACGCCGCGCGCCATGCGCAGCCCCTCGCCGCAACGCCCGCACGGTGCGCCCTCGAAGGCGAGGGCGACGGATCCGACGACCGTGGGCTCGTAGTCGCGGCCGCAGCAGACGTTGCGGAGGTGGTAGTCCGTCTCGTTCGCTCCGAGCACCAGGTTCGGCGATGCCACGACCCAGCGGTCGACGACGAAGATCGCGGCGCCGGGCTCCACGCCCACGGGCGAGGCGAATCCCGGCACCATCCCGGCCGCGGCGATCTCCTCCTCGTGCGCCGGGCGAAGCTCGAGCGCTCCCGCCAGGTTCTGAACCTGGATCGGGTTCGCCTCGAGGTCGCCGCGCACGATCGCCGCGACAAGCTTCTCTTCGCGCGCCCCCTCCTCCCCCGCGAAGCTGCCCATGTAGAAGACCATCTTCCCGGTCTCCGGGGCGGAGATCCCGAGCAGCCCCGTCACCTCCTCGATCGTGGCGGTTCCGGGCGTGTGGACGCGCTCCAGCGGCGACATCTCCCCCTCCCGGGGCTTGAGCGTGAACTCGGCGACCTCCCGGTTCGCCGCGTAGCCGCATGCGTCGCAGAGCGCGAGGCTGTCTTCGCCGATCGGGGTCACGTACATGAACTCGTGGGCGATCTTGCCGCCCATCATGCCCGTATCACTCCGCACGGCCGTGAGCGGCAGGGCGCAGCGGCGCCCGATGCGCTCGTACGCCTCGTAGTGCCGGTCGTACTGCTTCGCGAGCCCCTCCGGGTCGCGATCCAGCGAGTAGGAGTCCTTCATGGTGAATTCGCGCACGCGGATGAGTCCCCCGCGGGAGCGGAGTTCGTCCCGGAACTTGGTCTGCATGTGATAGACCATGGCCGGGAGCTGCCGGTAGGACTGGATCTCCGACGCCGCGTGGAAGGCCACGACCTCTTCGTGCGTCATCGCCAGCAGCAGGTCGCGCTCGCGGCGGTCGACGAACCGGGCCATCGTCGCATCGATGTCGTACCAGCGGCCCGTCGCCTGCCACAGCTCCGCCGGATGCACGACGGGCATCGACAGCTCCTGCCCGTCGATCCGGTCCATCTCCTCGCGCAGGATCTGCTCGATCTTCCGCAGCGACCGCCATGCGAGAGGCAGGTAGGAGAAGATGCCCGCCGCGATCTGGCGGATGTAGCCGGCCCTCAGAAGGAGGCTGTGGGACTCGATCTCGGTTTCCCCCGGCGCCTGGCGCAGGGTCATGCCGAAGAGATTCGAGACTCGCTGTCCTGTACGTTCGGTTCGATTCACGGGTTGACCGTTCGGAGTGGTTCGGAATGCGCCCGGACGGGTAACGGGTTCCGCCGGACGGCGCGGAGAGACACGCGACGCTAACCGGCCCGCTGTCCGCAGGCCAGCGGTTCGATAAGATATCGGCCGGGCACCGGCCCGGCCCGACACCGATACGACTTCATCCCCGGAGTGACCCGTGCCTGGAAGGTCCGCAGCACCCAGCGTGAAGCCCGTCATGGTCGTCGTCCTCGCCACCGCCGTGGCGTCCCCCCTCGCCGCCCGCCCGCTGCAGGGCCAGGAGGCCGGGCAACCGGCGGCGGAACTCATGGCGCTCCACGACATCGTGGCGTCCGTCTCGGCCGCGCGCGTGGAGGCCGACATCCGCCGGCTCGCGGGCTTCGGCACCCGCCACACGCTGTCCGACACGCTGTCCGACACGCGCGGCATCGGGGCCGCCCGGCGCTGGATCAAGGCCGAGTTCGACGCGATCTCCGCGGCGTGCGGCGGGTGCCTGGAGGTCTCGTACCAGACGTCCATGGTCATGGGCGCGGCGCGCATCCCGGAGGAGACGGCCATCGTCAACGTGCTCGCGATCCAGCGCGGGACGACGGACCCGGGGCGCTATGTCGTGATGTCGGGCGATATCGACTCCCGCGCCACGGGCGCCCTCGACGGCGTCATCGACGCGCCCGGCGCGAACGACAACGCGTCCGGCATGGCCGGCGTGCTGGAGGCCGCGCGCGTCCTCACCCAGTACGAATTCAACGGGTCCATCATCTACGCGGGGCTGTCCGGCGAGGAGCAGGGGCTGTTCGGCGGACGGCACATGGCCCAGGTCGCGCTGGAGGAGGGCTGGCGCCTGCAGGCGGTGCTGAACAACGACATGATCGGCAACATCCAGGGCCAGAACGGCGTCGCGGACAACACCATCGCGCGCATCTTCGCCGAGGGCACGCGGGCGGACGAAACCGCGCAGGTCGCGTCGCGGCGGCGGGTCACCGGAGGCGAGGTGGACTCCCCGTCGCGGAACCTGGCCCGTTTCATCGACCGTCTCGTGGACGGCTACGTCCCGAATCTCGACATGATGATGGTGTACCGGCTGGACCGGTTCGGGCGCGGCGGGCACCACCGGCCGTTCAACGACGTGGGCTTCCCCGCCGTCCGGATCATGGAGGCGAACGAGGACTACCGGCGCCAGCACCAGGACATCCGCGTGGAAGATGGCGTCGAGTACGGCGACGTGATCGAGGAAGTCGAGTTCGACTTCGCGGCGAAGCTGACAGCGGTCAACGCGATCTCGCTCGCCGCCATGGCGTGGGCTCCCGCGCCGCCGCGGAACGTCGCGATCCAGGGCGCCGTCCGGCCGTCCACGACGCTGAGGTGGGACCCTGTTCCCTCCGACCGCGCCCCGAACCTCGCGGGATATCGCGTCTACTGGCGGCTCACCGACGCGCCGCAGTGGCAGTGGAGCGTCTTCGCGGGCGACGTGACGGAGCACACGCTCGAGAACATCGTCATCGACAACTACCTCTTCGGCGTGGCCAGCGTGTCCGATGACGGCTACGAGAGCCCCGTCGTCTTCCCCTGGCCCATCGGCGCCTTCGAGCCGCTGGAATGGACCGAGCGCGACCCGGACAGCTAGCCGCGGCGCGACTCCGGCGGGTGGAGGCGGCCAGCCGTCAGGCGCGGCGCCAGGCCCAGCGGAACAGGACGAAGCAGAACAGCAGCGCGATGCCGATCCACAGCCCGCCCCAGACGAGCGTGGGGACGCCGGTGAGTTCGGCCAGCATCCGGGCGTCCGACCGCAACTCCGGCCGGTCGAGGATGTCGCTCTTGATGTCCAGCACCGCGTAGAGGCAACTCGTGAGGCCGAGCGCGGTGAGCAGGACGCGGTTCACCGCCGCGCTCGCCCGCCATGCCACCGCGAGCAGCGCCGCGGAGAAGGCGAGCCCGAACGCGACGGCAAAGGACTGCTGCGCGAAGAGAAGCGTCATGCCTCCCACGGTCGCGGCGAGGACCGCGGAAAACCACGAACTGAGCGTCGGGAAGCGTTCCGCGCTCCAGATCATCAGCCCGCCCCACAGCAGGCTCCCGAGATACCCCGCGGACAGGCTCAGGAACGCGTTCCCGCCGGGACACCGGCACAGCCCCCCTTCGCGCGGCGTCACCTCGATGGCGAGGATCCGGCCCCCCGTCGCGAGCGTCGCCAGACCGTGGCTGATCTCGTGCAGCAGGACGACGAAGAGCTTCACGGGATACACGAAGGGCGTGTCCCACAGGAACCACACGACCGCGAAGAGGCCGACGAACGCGGCCAGGAAACGGAGTCGTCGTTTGGCTTGATCGTTCATGGGTTCCTCATACGGGATGCGCGGGGCGCGGGTGTCGGGCGGCCGCGTGCCGTCACATCGCGAGCCGCCGTCACGTCGCGACCAGGATGACGAGCGCGACGAGCGTCATGGCCGCGCCCGCGAGCGCGAACACCGGCACTTTCCGGTCGAACCACCACCGGCACACGGCGAAGACCAGCGAGAAGAGACCCAGCGTCGCGTACACGGGGAGCAGGGCTCCGGCCCATTCCGTGCGCTCGCTGAGCCCCAGCACGGCGAGCCCCGATGCGAGCGTCGCGATGAAGAGGTAGCGCTCGTCGGTCAGCGGCGGCTGCGGCCAGCGGGTCGCGGGCAGCCAGCCGCCGAGGGCGAGCGGGGCCAGGAGGAGCGCCTCGCCCAACAGGGTCAGCCTCCAGGCATCCTGCGCGGGACCCGCGACCAGGAACGCGTCCGTGAACGCGGCGAACCCGGCGGATGTCGCGGAGACCGCGGCCATCAGGTAGAGCCCGAAGGCGATGATCCGACCCGAGATGCGCGCCGCATGGAAGGTTCCCGGAGCGTCCCGGCGCAGACGGAGCGCGGGCACGGCTTCCGCCGGCGTTCTCCCGACGCTTCGCGGCAACCATCGCGGGCGTCCGGAGCGCCTCGACCGGGCCAGCAGCTTCGCGCCGATCCGGCGTACCTCGTCGGCTTCCGCGGCCGAAAGCTCGGCGCGGTCCACCGCGGCGTCCAGTTCGTCCTCGTCCAGCAACACGCCGCTTCCTCCGTCCGGCAGCCACACGTCGAGGTAGAGATCTTCGATGATCCAGGGCGAGGACTGCAGCCGCGGAGGCCGGATGAGGTTGATGTAGTAGCCCTGGAAGGTGCCGCGGCCGTGGTAGAAGGCTCCGACCTCGAACGGCTGCCCCGGCCGAAGGAACCACATGAGGAGGGAGCCGGGCCGGAGGGTCGTGGCCTCGTCGATCCTAACCGGCTGGAAGTCCGCGTCGAGGATCTGAAGCGTGATCTTCCACCGCGGGCCGTCCGCGAGCAACTCCTGGCGGAAGCGCTTCACGTGGCTCCCGCGACGCACCTCTACGTCTACGCGGGGTGCTTCGTCCGGGATCCGGCGCGCGGTCCGCAACGCGCGGCGCCGTAGCCCCAGGAGGTCGAAAGCCACCTACATTTCCAACGGAGACCCCGGGTCTCGCCACGGCGCGTCGGACGTGAACGATCCGTTCGTGGCGGCGAGCCTTTCCAGTCCCGGCGCCGGCGCGAAGCGGTCCCCGTGCCGCTCCTGCAGTTCGAGAAGACGGTCGCGCACGGCCCCCACTCCGCGAGATTCCGCCCACGCGAGCGGTCCGCCACGGAAGGGCGGAAACCCGGTGCCCAGCACCATCGCGAGGTCGACGTCTCCCGGCCCCGCCACGACGCCTTCCTCCAGCGCGTACATGGCTTCGTTCACGGAAATCAGCAGGCAGCGATCGATGATCTCCTCGGGTCGCACGCCGCCGCCCCCCGACCCGAAGGCGCGGCTCACCTCCCGGTCCACGCGCTCTTCGCGATCCGAATAGGTGTAGAAGCCCCGGTCGTTCTTCTTCCCGAGCCGGCCCAGGCCCGTGAGCGTTTCCAGGGCCGCGGAGGGGCGCATGCGGTCGCCGAACGCCCGGGTCATCTCCTTCGCCACGTGGGCCGCGACGTCGAAGCCGACCTCATCGAGCAGTCGACAGGGCCCCATCGGCAGCCCGAAGTCCTTCAGCGTCCGGTCGATGCCGACCACCTCGGCTCCATCTTTCAGCAGGAAGCCGACCTCGTTCAGGTACGGCGCGAGGAGCCGGTTGACGATGAACCCGGGCCGGTCCGCGACGAGCACGGGTGTCTTGCCGAGCCGCCGCGCGAGCCTGACCACCGTGGCGAGCGCCGCGTCCGAGGAAGACTCCCCGCGGATGACCTCCACGAGTGGCATCCGGTGCACCGGATTGAAGAAGTGCAGGCCGACGACCCGGTCCGGCCGGGCGGCGGCCCTGCTCAATTCCGTCACCGAGAGCGAGGAAGTGTTGGTCGCGAATACGGCGTGCGCGGGAAGCTCCGCCTCCACATCCCGAAGAACCTGCTGCTTCACGTGGAGCCGTTCGACGACGGCTTCGATGACGACGTCGACATCGCCGAACCGCTCGTAGTCGAGCGTGCCATGGATGAGCGCGAACTTCGGCCCCACCTCCTCCGGCGCAATGATCCCCCGCTTGCCCGCCTTCTGGAGCAGTTCGTTCGCGTGGCGCAGTCCCACATCGAGCGCATCCCGATCGATGTCCTTGAGGATGACGGCGATGTCGTGCGCGGCGGCAAGTTCGGCGATCCCGCCGCCCATGACGCCGGCCCCCAGGACGGCGACCTTCCTGACCTCCCGCTGCTGCGCCGCGATCTCCGGGGCGAAGGCCCTGTTCGCGGCCCGCCCCCCCCGGAACAGCCGAACGAGGTTTCGGCAGACATCCGTCGTCGCCACTTCCCCGAGCGCCTCCGCCTCGATGGCGAGTGCCTCATCGATGGGCAGGTCCAGCGTTTCCTCGATGACGTCGATCGCCTTCAGGGCCGCGGGATACCGTGTCCCGGAGGCGCCGCGCACACGCTTGCGGGCGCCCCGAAACAGAAGGCGGCGGCCCAGCCGGGTGTTTTCCAGGAAGCGGTCTCGCGCCGTCTCATGCGGAAGCTCGCGCTCGACCCGGCCGAGCACGGCGTCCAGGGCCACCTGCGCGACGGGGTGCTGGAAACCCGTGTCGTCGAAGACCTGGTCGACGAGGCCGTATCGATACGCGTTCGAGGCGGAGAGGCTCCGCCCGGTGAGGATCATCGAGAGCGCCCGCTGAATCCCGATGAGGCGGGGCAGCCGCACCGAGCCCCCGAACCCGGGAATCAACCCGAGCTTGATCTCGGGCAAACCGATCGTCGTGGCGGGAGCGTCCGAAGCCAGGCGCCAGTCACACGCCAGCGCGAGTTCCGTGCCTCCGCCCAGGCAGGCGCCGCGGATCGCGGCGACCTTCGGGATCCCGAGCCGTGCCAGCCGGTTGAAGATCCGCTGCCCCATGGCGCTCTTCCGGCTGCCGTCCTCCGCGTCCTCGATCTCGGCGATCTCGTTGACGTCGGCGCCGGCGATGAACGTGTCCGGTTTTGCGCTCCAGATGACGACCGCGATGGGATGTCCGGTGGCAATCCGCGACTCGAGTTCGGCGAGATAGCGGTCCAGGTGCTGCATCACCTCGATATTGAGGAGGTTCACCCGGGAGTCGGGGGCGTCGAAGATCAGCCAGGCGATCTTGTCCGCGTCGATCTCGAGCCTGAGCGGCGGCGGCTTATCGGCCATGCGTTCCCCAGCTAACCGGCAGCGCGCGAATAGCCGAGGTATTTCCGCGACGGACCGTTAGCAGCCCGTGGCAAAAGCCCCGCTGCGTTCGAGCGGCGATTGCATCTCGCCTGAAACGCTGCGCTCTGCGTTGCTCCTCGGTCACATAGCACTGCAAGTCGGACGCTCGGAATCCCATGATGTCCGAAGTCGTCTTTCGTAGTCC
Source organism: Candidatus Palauibacter denitrificans (assembly GCA_009841015.1). Taxonomy (GTDB): domain Bacteria; phylum Gemmatimonadota; class Gemmatimonadetes; order Palauibacterales; family Palauibacteraceae; genus Palauibacter; species Palauibacter denitrificans. The sequence continues at coordinate 7,697 of VXMQ01000059.1, forward strand.
GTAACATCCTTTATCCATAACGCTTTAGATAGGATTCGTCCTACCCAGCCCGTCCAGCGCCGACCCTTGCCATCCCGCTCCATCCCGGCTACGATTAGGGGATGGATAATGTGAACAGAACCACCGTGAAACGCCCACGAGGCAAGCCCAAGGGCCGCCACCCTCACAAGCGGCTCTCGGCCCCCTTCGTGCGCTCCGCTCCGCCCGGAAGACACTGCGACGGAAACGGACTCTACCTCTACGTCCAGAAGACCGGAACCCGAAGCTGGATTCAACGCCTCGTGATTCGCGGGCGCAAGCGGGAGCTCGGGCTCGGCAGCGTCGAACTTGTCACTCTTGCCGAGGCCCGCGAGCAGGCGCTCGCCAACAGGAAGCTCGCCCGGTCGGGCGGCGATCCCTTGGCCGAGAAGCGGCGGCTGGTCGGCATCCCCACCTTCGCCGAAGCCTCGAAGCTCGTGGTCGAGCAGAAGCGGGCAGGGTGGCGGAGCGCCGCGTACGCCAAGGAATGGTTCCGCAACTTGGAGATTCACGCCTTCCCCCGCATCGGGGATGTCGCCGTCTCGGAGGTCACGAGCGGCGACGTGCTGGAGATCCTCACCCCGATCTGGCACACCATGGGTCCCACGGCCCGGTTCGTGCATATGCGCATCCGGGCGGTCTTGGAGTGGGCCATCGCCATGGAATGGAGGACGGACAACCCCTGCGACCGGATCCTTCACCTGCTGGGTCCGCAGCACGATGTCGTCACCCACCACAAGGCCCTGCCTCACGGCGAGGTCGCCGCGGCTGTCGAGCGGGTGCGGGCCGGGGATCCGGGGAGGGTGGACACGTTGGCCTTCGAGTTCCTTGTCCTGACGGCGGCGCGGGGCGCCGAGGTCCGTGGCGCGGTGTGGAGCGAGATGGATGAACGCTCGGGTGTTTGGACGGTCCCCGCAACCCGGATGAAGACCGGACGGGAGCAGCGGGTGCCGCTGTGTGGGCGGGCGCTCGGGATTCTGGAGAAGGCCCGGAAGCTGGGCGACGGGAAGAACCCGGTCGTGTTCGCGAACGAGCGCGGGAAGGCGCTGGACGGGAAGCGGCTGAACCGGCTCTTGAGGAAGCACGGGATCGCGGCGGTGCCGCACGGGTTCCGGTCGTCGTTCCGGGACTGGGCGGCGGAGAAGACCGATCATCCCCGGGAGGTGGTCGAGGCAGCGCTTGCGCACGTGGTCAAGAGCAAGGTCGAGGCCGCGTACCGCCGCACGGACCTGTTCGAGCGGCGGCGTAGGCTCATGGCCGACTGGGAAGCGTATCTCGCGGGCCGGAGGTCCTGACGCCCCCGCGACGGGCTCAGAGGCCGTTTCGGGGCTTTCCAGAAGCTTTTCGGGCGATCTACGGGCCACAGGATGGCCCAGGAGCGACGATCTCGGGTCTCCGAGGGGTACGGGTCGGGGGGAAAGCGGGGCTCGGCAGAGCGCGTCGCTATCGCAGTCGCCGTCCTTGAGTCAGGCGACCGCCAGACCGGGGAGCTTGCCCGCGACGGCCCGGTACGAGGCTGTTCCGGGCGATGCCCGGAGTGGTGTTTCGGGCGCGTCCCAACGCTGGCTTGGCGCAGGCTAAGGGCGACAAGCCAGCGTACCCTCCGTATTACACGGTGGGGCTGGGGGGGGGCGCTGCCCCCTCGACCCCCAAGACCTCCCGCACCGAAGCGCACAGGAGCATAGCCGGTGTCAATCCCTCGCCAGCTACGGACTCCGCGACGCCCCCCGCAGCCGCTTCACCACCACCGTCTCCACGTCCATTTCGTCCTGTTCGACGAAAGCGGCC
>VXMQ01000086.1 GCA_009841015.1 Candidatus Palauibacter denitrificans
AGCGATGATTCAGGGGGCGGGCATTGTCGGGGTGGATGTGGGGTCGACCAAAACCAGTGCGGTCGTCGCTGCGGTCCATCCGGGCCGGAAGCCCACTGATCCGCTCGAGATTCTCGGCCTCGGCGTCACGCGTTCCGAGGGCATGAACGGCCCGGGCATCGGGGATATCGAGGCGGCGACCCAGGCCGTTCGCACCGCCGTCAGGCAGGCGGAAGCCACGGCCGGACGGGAGGTCGAGGCCGCGTACGTGAGCGTGCCGAGCGGAAGTGTCCGGACGTCCCGATCGAAGGGTGTGCTTCAGGTCTCCGGCTCGGAGGTCACGCCCGCCGACGTCAAGCGCGTGCAGGAGGTGGGCCGGGCCGTCCCGATCCCGCCCGGCCACGAGTTGATTCACGCCCTGTCCCAGCGGTATGCCGTCGACCATCGTGATGGGATCCGGGATCCCGTGGGCATGGCCGGTACCCGTCTCGAGGCGGACCTCTGCATCGTGACGGCGGACATGGCGATCTGCCACGATCTTGCGAAGGTCGTCGACCGGGCGGGATACCGGCCGGACGAGCTGGTCATGGCGCCGCTGGCCACGGCGCTCGCCGTGCTCGAGGACGCCGAGCGCGAGGCTGGCGTGGCTCTGGTCGAGATCGGGGGCGCGACGACCGACGTGCTCGTGTACGGAGGACACCGCCTCCTTCACGCCGCGACCCTGCCGTGGGGCGGGTCGATCGTGACGCGGGATATTGCGCGCGGCCTCGGCGTTCACGAAGACGAGGCCTCGCAACTCAAGGAACGACACGGCGGAGCCCTGCGCGACCGGGCCGATTCGCAGGAACTGCTCGATGTCTCCGGGGCTCGCCACGGACGCGCTCGACGTGTGTCGCGCGAGCTGCTGCTGCACATTATCGAACAACGGCTGGACGAGATTCTGGGACTGGTGTACGAGGAACTGGAGACGAGCGGAACGCTGCGCGGACTCGAGGCGGGGATCGTACTGAGCGGCGGTGGGGTTTCCCTCGCGCACACGGAGGATCTGGCTCGCTCGGTCTTCAATCTTCCGGTTCGCACCGGTATTCCTTCACTCGGCCTCACGGGCATGGCGGAGGGCTTGGCGCGTCCGTCCTACAGCACCGCCACAGGGCTGGTGCTGTACGGTGCGTCGCGGGCTTCGGCCGGAGGGTTGGTGGGAGCGACCCGCGCCTTCGCAAGAGTCGGCGGGTGGCTACGGGAGTTTTTCTGACGGGAGGGAGGGGACACATGGTCTTTGCATTCGACGAAAACGGCGTGCGCAACGCTAAAATGAAGGTCGTCGGCGTGGGTGGCGCCGGCGGCAACGCGGTCAACCGCATGATCGATGAGGAACTCGAGGGCGTGGAGTTCATCGCGGTCAACACCGACGCGCAGGCGTTGAAGGAATCGGGCGCCCACCTGAGAGTCCAGATCGGGAAGGAACTCACGCGCGGCCTGGGGGCCGGCGCCCGTCCCGAGATCGGACGGCAGGCGATGTCCGAGAGTTCCGAAGAGATGCGATCGGTAATCGCGGGCGCGGATCTCGTCTTCGTCACGGCGGGGATGGGTGGAGGCACCGGCACGGGCGCGGCCCCGATCATCGGCGGCATGGCGCGGGAGATGGGGTCGCTCTGCATCGCGATCGTGACCCGCCCCTTCCACTTCGAGGGCAAGAAGAGGATGCGGTACGCGGAGATCGGACTGCGGGAGCTTCGGCGCGCCGTGGACACGATGATCGTCGTGCCGAACGAGCGCCTGCTCGCGGTCGTAGGGAAGGAGATGACCTTCCGACAGGCGCTCAAGAAGGCGGACGAGGTACTCCTGCAGGCGACCCAGGGGATCTCCGACCTGATCTCCGTGACCGGCGAGGTGAACGTGGATTTCGCCGACGTCCGCACGGTGATGTCGAACCGCGGGGCCGCCCTCATGGGAACCGGAAGCGCGTCGGGCGAGGATCGCGCGGTGGAAGCGGCGCAGCAGGCCATTTGCTCGCCCCTCCTCGACAACGTATCCATCAACGGCGCCACGGGGGTCCTCATCAACATCAGCGGCGGTCCCGACCTGACCATCGATGAAGTCACGACGGCCAACTCGATTATTCAGGAAGCCGCGGGCGACGAGGGCGAGATGATCTTCGGAGTCGTGCACGATCCTCAGCTCGAGGGCAAGATCCGTGTAACGGTGATCGCGACGGGTTTCGGAGACATGGAGGGAGACGAGTCGGCGCCGCTGGCCGAGCGGGTGATTCCCGCGACCAAGGCGCCGGCTCGGCCTCGCGCGGCCCCGGTGGTGATCGGATCGAAGTACGGCGGTCCGAGTGTGGTCGACGACCGTTCCGCACCGCCCGCGCCACCGGCGCCCGAGCCCTTCGATCCCCCCCTGGAAGTGAAGCGCGCGGACATTGCGTTCGAGGCGCTGGCGGCGGAGGAGCCGATGCCCGAGCCTGTTTCGGAGCCGGAGCCCCAGACGGTGACCAAAGCGGTGCAGGAACCGGTGCCCGAACTGGCGCCGGAGTCGGCACCGGAACTTGCCGAGCAGCCGGTGTCCGAGGAGGTGACGCCGGATGCGGAGCCGGAAGTGCCGGACCGTGAATCGTGGACCGACGCCCGCGTCGAGTTCGAGGATCTCGAGATCCCGACCTTCATACGGCGACAGATGGACTGAGCGATGGACTGAGCGATTGACTGAGCGCTTGAACACGAGACTCTCCACAGCAGCCGGGCTCGCCCTCGCCGGGATTCTGATCCTCGGCTGGGCCGCGTTCGGCCCCCGGGGCGAGCGGCCGGAGGAGGTCAAGGTCGTCGAAGTGCCGACGCCGCCGGCGCCCGTCGCCCTCGTGCATCATCTGCAGCGGGGCGAGACGCTGGGTGATGTGTTCGAGGACCATGGCCTGGGTCCCGCGGCCACGCACGCGATCGTGCAGGCGATGGGCGAATTCGAGAGTCCGCGCCGGTTGCGGCCCGGCGTCGCGATTCACTTCGTGCGCAGACCCGGCGAAACTCCGGCCCGAATCCGTGTCGACCTCGACGCCGACCGCATCCTGCATCTGTGGTCCGATGGCGACGTCGCGCCTCTCTGGTCGGCCCGGCTGGACTCCGTGCAGGTCGTGCGGGACACGCTTCTCCTTGCGGGTCTCATCAATTCGAACCTGTTCGACGCGGAATTGTCGGGCGACGTGGAGGGGCTCGGCGATGCGGAACGCTTCGATGTGGCGTACCGGATCTCGCAGGTTTTTGCGTGGCAGATCGACTTCTGGCGCGATCTCCGGCGGAACGACGCATACCGGCTTCTCATCGAGCGCGAGGTGCGGCCGGACGGGTCCGTGCGGGATGCCAGAGTGCTCGCCGTGGATTTCCGAAACGACCGGCGCGTCCTCACGGGGGTGCGATTCGAGAATGCCGCGGCCGAGCGTGTCGAGTACTACGACGAAGCGGGCGAAGCCCTCCGGGGTCAGTTCCTGCTCGCGCCCCTGGACATCGTGCGCGTGACGAGCGGCTTCAACCTCAGGCGGTTCCACCCCGTGCTCCGGCGTACTCGACCGCACCTCGGCGTCGACTACGGCGCGGCGAGGGGCACGCCCGTGAAGGCGACGGGAGCGGGACGCATAACCCGGGCGGGATGGTGGGGGAACTACGGGAACGCCGTCGAGATCCGTCACGCGAACAATATCCGCACCCGATATGCGCACTTGACCAACGTCGCACGGGGCGTCGCGGCCGGAAGCCAGGTCGAGCAGGGGCAGGTGATCGGGTACGTGGGCGACACCGGTCTCGCGACCGCGCCTCACCTTCACTATGAGTTTCTCCGCAACGGGGCGCAGGTGAACCCGGCCCGTCTGCAGTTGCCCAGAGCCGAGCCGGTCCCTGCTGAGTTGCGCGAGCGGTTCGCGGCGTTTCGGCACGTCGTGCTGTCGCGGTTGCGAACCCTTCCGATGCCCGTCCATCCGACGCAGCGCGCTCGCCGCACACAGGATTGAGCCCCGGCCTCTGGCTTCTCGTCGCGCTTGGAGCAGTCGCGCTCGCCGGCTGGGCCTATGGCGCGCGTGAGGAGCGCGTCGCGGGGCGCACCGGTCCCGCCGCTGTCCGGGCGGTGGCCGTCTTCCTGATTCTCGGCGCCCTCGCGCTGCCCGCGTTGCGCGACAGCGGCGTCGGGGCGCCCGAGCGCGTCGTGCTACTCGACATCTCGCGCAGCATGACGCTGCCGGTCCGCGCCGGAACTGCCGGCGGGGCGACGCGGCTCGACTCGGCCCTGGCCCTTCTTCCCGAACTCGCTCCCGACCGGATCTACCTGTTTGGCGACCGCCCGATCCCGGCCCGACTCGCTGCGCTGGACACGCTCGGCGCGACCCACGATGCGAGCCGGCTCGAACCGGCCCTGCAGGCCGCGCGGCTCGGCGGGGCCGACAGCGTCCGGGTGCTCACCGACGGCGAGTTGACGGACCGCGATGCTGCCCGCGAGACGGCCGCGGGCCTGGGGCTCGGCGTACGCGAACTCCGCGTCGCCGCCGTCGGGCCCCGCGTGGCGCTCGCGGCGCTGCGGGCTCCGGAGCGTGCCCGGGCCGGCGATACCGTCCGCGCCACGCTCGAGTTTCATGCCGGCCGGGGATCGGACGGCGAGGGCGAACTGCCCGACAGCGTCAGCTTCCAACTCGAACGCGAGGGAACCGTCGTCGCGACCGTGCGGGCGCCCCGACCCGCTCCCGGGCGGACGGGCCGCGCTCAAGTCGCATTCGTGCCGCGCGACGAAGGCGCCCGGGCCGCGTGGCGGCGCTACGAAGCGGTACTCATCGATCCGCCGGATCCGTTCGGCGTCTCCGGCCGGACCGGCGCCTGGGTCGAAGTCTCGGAGTCTTCCGCCGGGGCCGTGCTCGTGTCGCTGGACCCCGACTGGGAAGCGCGTTTCCTCGTGCCCGCCCTCGACCGGCTCGTCCTGGGGGGAGCGCGTGGCTACCTGCGCCTTGCCGACGATCGTTTTCTCGAGATGGGTGCGGGTCCCCGCGTCGTCGAGGCCGCGCGGGTGCGCGAAGCCGTACGGGGTGCGCGGCTGCTCGCGGTCCAGGCCGCGCCGGACGATCTCCCGCCGTGGCTGGCCAGCGCGCTGACGACGCACGCGCGGACGCTCTTCTTCGCCGGGGGGCCGGGTGATGTGCCGGGGCTGGGAGCGCGCGTCACGGGCCCGCTGCCCGGGGAGTGGTATCCCGCCGGGCCGGTGCCGGCGAGCCCTTCCGCGGCGCTCCTCGCCGAGGTCGACCTGGATCTCCTGCCTCCCGTCCGCGAACTCTATGCCGTCGAGCCCGCGGGGACATGGTCGGTGATCGATGCTAGCCGGAACCGGCGCGGAGAGGGAAGGCCGCTCCTCACGGCGGGCGAGGACGGGACGCGCAGGTGGGCGCTTGCGGCGGCTTCCGACTGGTGGCGCTGGGCACTGAGGGGGGGCGAGCCGCGCAGGGTCTACGAGGGCGTGTTCAGCGGCATCGTCGGCTGGCTCGTCGAGGACGCAACGCCCCGGCTCGCCTCGCTCGCGCGGGCACCGGCCCCGGGCGAGCCGCCGGTGTGGCGCATCCGTCCCGGATCTTCAGACCTCACCATCCAGGTGCTCGATGAGGCGGGCGCGGAAGTGTGGAGCGAGTCCGTCGCGGATCCCCCGGCCGAAGTCGTGGGCACCGGGCTCCCCGCGGGCCGCTACGAGATCCTCGTGACGGCGAACGGCCCCGAGGGACCCGTCGAACTTCGCCGGCCCGTCGATGTCGAACCCGACCCCCGCGAGTTCCTCCCCGGGATGCCGTCCGAACCGATGGCCATCGGCGCGCAACCCCCCTCTCGAGGGCCGGTCGAAGTCCAGTCGCCCCGGCCCGTGTGGCCGCTCCTCCTCGCCGTTCTCCTGCTGTGCGGGGAGTGGGTATGGCGACACCGGATCGGACTCCGGTGACTGGAGCTCTCCGGTGACCGGAACGCTCCGCCGCCCGAAACGCGGCCTGTGGCGGCGGATCGTCGACTTCGCGCTCACGGACGTGAACACGCTCGTCGACGGCGGTCTCGACGGCGCCGCCATCGAGCGCCTGGAGGAAGTGCTGCTCGAAGCGGATTTCGGGGTCGACGTCACGCTCGAACTGGTCGAGGCCCTCGAGCGGGCGGCGAACCGCGGCGCCATCGCGACGGAAGGCGACCTGCGCGATACGCTGAGGGCCCGGCTCGCCGAGACGCTGGCCGCCGCCGAGCCTCCCGCCGGCGGGTCGCCCACCGACTCGCCCCCGCGCGGCGACGGGCCGGCGGTCCTCCTCCTCGTGGGCGTGAACGGCGTGGGGAAGACGACGACCGCGGCGAAGCTTGCCGCGCGGCTGCAGGCCGAGGGCGGCCGCGTGCTGCTCGCCGCGGCGGACACCTTCCGCGCCGGGGCGCAGGAGCAGCTCCGGGCGTGGGCGGAACGGCTGGGGGCCGATTTCGTCGGGGGAACGCCCGGAGCGGACCCGGCCTCGGTGGCGTTCGACGCGGTGGCGGCGGCGCGCGCGCGGGATGCCGACTGGGTGCTGGTCGACACGGCCGGCCGGCTGCATACGCAGGACGACCTGATGCGCGAACTGGTCAAGATCGACCGCGTGCTCGGCCGACAGGTGGAGGGCGCGCCGTACGAGCGGCTGCTGGTCGTCGACGCCACCTCCGGGCAGAACGTGATGAACCAGGCGCGACAGTTCGGGACGTCGCTCGACCTCACGGGCCTCGTGCTCGCGAAGTTCGACAGCACGGCGCGCGCCGGCACCGTCGTCTCCGTCGTGCGCGAGCTCTCCGTGCCCGTCCGCTTCCTCGGAGTCGGCGAGTCCCCGGAAGACCTCGAGGCGTTCTCGCCCGACCGCTACCTCGACAAGATCCTCGCCCCGGAGCCGTGATCGCGTGAAGGGCGGGCGCTCCATCCTGCGGGGATCCGTGCAGTACCTGAAGGGCGTGGGCCCCCGGCGGGCGGAGCGCTTCGCGAAACTCGACGTTCATACGGGACGCGACCTTCTCTATCACCTCCCGTACCGGTACGAGGACGCGACGACGGTCGACGCGATCTCCGAGCTGAAGGTCGGCCAGGATGCGACGGTCATCGGGCGCGTGGTCTCGAAGGGCGTCATCCCCACGCGCCGCCGGCTGCGCGTCTTCCGGGCCGTGCTCCGAGACGGGAGCGGCCACATCGAATGCGCCTGGCCGGGACGCCCGTGGCTCGACCGCACGATCGACAAGGGCGACCTGCTGCTCGCCTCCGGACCCGTGCGCTTCTACCACGGCCGACAACTCCAGCCGCGCGAACACATCGTCCTGAGCCGGGCCTCCGACGATCGAGCCGCCGCGGCAGAAAAGTCCGCCGAACGCTCGGCATCCCCTGAGACGCGTCCCGCCGCGGAGCGTCCCGCCGCCGGACGGGTGTTCCCCGTCTACTCCGCCACCGAGGGGCTCACGCACCGGCAGATCCGCGCCGTCATCCACCTGAACCTCGCAAGTCTCCTCTCCGACCTCGGAGACGAAGACCCGCTTCCCGGCGGCTGGCTCGAGGAACTCTCCCTCCCCCCGCTCGCGGAGGCGCTCCGCACGCTGCACCGCCCGCCCGCCGTCTCCCGGGTCGAGCCCTGCCGCCGGCGCCTCGCCTTCGAGGAGCTCTTCTTTCTCCAGCTTCTCCACGCCCGAGCCCGGGCGCGTCTTCGCCACGAAGTCCGCGGCGTCGCCTTCGACGCCCCGTCCACGCTCACGCGCTCGCTCCTGAAGGCCCTCCCCTTCAAGCTCACCGCGGCCCAGCGCCGCGCCTGGTCCGAGATCGAAGCCGACATGGCCCGGCCCGCGCCGATGAACCGCCTGCTGCAGGGAGATGTGGGGAGCGGGAAGACGGTGGTGGCCGCGCTCGCCATGCTGAAGGCGGTCGAGGCGGGCCGGCAGGCGGCGATCATGGCCCCGACCGAACTGCTGGCGGAGCAGCACCGGCGCACGTTCGAGAAGATGCTCGGGCCGCTCGGCGTGGAGCCCGTGCTCCTGACCGGCGCCGTCACGGGGAAGGCGCGGCGGGAGGCCCTGGAGCGGATCGCGGCCGGCGACGCCCGCCTCATCGTCGGCACGCACGCCCTGATCCAGGAAGGCGTCGAGTTCGCAGCCCCGGGGCTCGTCGTCATCGACGAACAGCACCGCTTCGGCGTGGAACAGCGCCGCCGGCTGCGCGAGAGCGGCGAGGCCCCCGACGCCCTCGTGATGTCCGCGACGCCGATCCCCCGCAGCCTCGCCCTCGTCCTCTACGGCGACCTCGACCTCTCGATCATCGACGAACTTCCCCCCGGGCGCCGGCCGATCCGAACCGCCGTGCGCGGCCCCGAGAGCCGCGATGCCGCCTTCGACTTCCTCGGAGACCAGCTCGCCCAAGGCCGTCAGGCGTACGTCATCTACCCTCTCGTCGAGGAGTCCGAGGCCCTGGAGGCCCGCGCCGCCACCGTCATGTTCGAGCGGCTTCAGGCGCGCTTCCCGGACGTCGCCGTGCGGCTCCTGCACGGACGCCTCTCCTCAGCGGAGAAGGACGAGGCGATGCGGAGCTTCCTCGCCGGGGACACGGGCCTCCTCGTCGCGACCACCGTCATCGAGGTGGGGATCGACGTCCCCAACGCGACCGTGATGATCATCGAAGACGCCGAGCGTTTCGGCCTTGCCCAGCTCCATCAGCTGCGGGGCCGCGTCGGGCGGGGCGCCGAGCAGTCCTACTGCATCGTCTTCCACGCCTCCGAGGCGCCGTCGGAGCGGCTCGTCGCCTTCGAGAAGAAGACCGACGGCTTCGAACTCGCCGAGGAGGACCTCCGGATCCGCGGCCAGGGCGACCTGTTCGGCAAGGAGCAGCACGGCGCCGCCCTCCTGAGGTTCGCGCAACTGGACCGCGACGTCGACCTGCTGGAAGCCGGACGCCGGCGGGCCCGCGCCATCGTCGACGCGGACCCCGGGCTCTCGAAGCCGGACCACCGCCGCTTCCGCCACGAACTCGATCTCCGCTATGCCAAGCGCGAGGCCCTCTACCACGTTGGCTGACCCCGCCGCCGCGGCGGCCGCGTTCGCCCCGTCCTGCGTTTGCCCCGTCCCGAACGGAGCCGCAACTTGTCGCCGCACATGTCCGAACACACCGTCACCATAAGCGAGTTGCCCGCCCGCATCGGGGACGAAGTCCGTCTCCGCGGCTGGGTCCGGCGCCTCCGCTCCAGCGGCAAGATCTCCTTTCTCGTGCTTCGCGACGGCACGGACGAGGTCCAGTGCGTCTTCGTCCGCAACGAGATCCCGCCCGAGACATGGGAACCGCTGACCACGGTGGGGCACGAGGCGTGCGTCGCCGTGACGGGCGTCGTGCGCGCCGATGCCCGCGCCCCCTCCGGCGTCGAACTCACCGCGTCGGGTTTCGAGGTGCTGGGGCCGTCGACCGACTTCCCGATCCAGCCCAAGGAGCACGGCGTCGATTTCCTCCTCGAGAACCGCCATCTGT
>VXMQ01000020.1 GCA_009841015.1 Candidatus Palauibacter denitrificans
TCCGGCTGAACGAGTCGGAGATCGCCCGGATCCGGGCGCTGACGCCGAAGCGCGAGCTGTACCTCCGCCGCCCGGACGAGGCGGCGGCGCTCCGCTTGGAAGTCGATCCGGAGAGCTACTGGCTCTACACCTCCTCGCCCTTGGACGCCGAGAGGCGCGCCGAGGCCGTGGCGAGGCACGGTCTGGTCCGGGCGCTCGAAGCGCTCGCGGGCCGAACCCATCCCACCCCACCAACCGAGAGGACGTGAACACCATGAAAGCAAGTCCAACCGCTGCGATCCTGCTGGGGATCGTCGTAGTCCTGCTGACGCTGCTCCTAGCTTTGCTTCCCTGCGATGCCGCCGCGCAGCAAGCGAGCGCGGACGCCACCCTGCTCCGGGTTCCGTTGCCGGAGGAAGGCGAGGAGCGGATCCCCCGGCTCCGCGCGCGCGTGCGGCATACCACGGTCATCGTGCTTCCGGCCGGGGAGAGGATCCTCGACTTCGTGGCCGGCGACTCCGAGTACTGGCACCTGACCGGCGCGGCGAACGTCGCGTACCTGAAGCCGCTGGCCGAGGACGCGGCGACCAATGTTGCGCTCGTCTGCGAATCCGGGCGCATCTACTCGTTCCTCGTCCATGAAGACGGGGAGAAGCCGCCCCACCTGGTCGTCCGCGTGGAGGCGGGAGCGGAGGGGGAGGCCCCGTCCGGCGCTCCCGGGTTCGTCGCCCGGAGCGAGGTCGCCGCCTACCGCCAGATGGCCGCCGAAGCTGTCGAGGCCGTGGGGTTGGCCCGCGAGGAGGCCGAGGCGGGGATCGCCGAGGCGCGCGGCTGGGCCGAAGCGGAGATCGAGGCGTTCCGTGCTGCCTACCCTGAGCGGCTGCGGTTCGAGTACCGGCTGGACCGTGACGCATCCGAGCGGCCGTTCCGGGTCGAGGCGATGTGGCACGACGGGGAGTTCACTTATCTCCGCTCGCGCGCACAGGAGTCTCCGGCGCTCTACGAACTCCGGGACGGCGAACAGAGCCTGGTTGCGTTCGATCTCACCGAGGACGGCCTCTACGTCGCCCGCCGGGTTCTGGGCGACGGCTGGCTCCAGATCGGCGACAAGCGACTGCGCTGGCGGTTCGAGCCCGCGGAGGGTTCGAGATGATCAGTTGGAAGCAGCGGGTGAAGGAACCGAAGGGCGCGCTTCCGGGCGGCTTCGTCACGAAGGCCGGGATCGCCCTGATCACCGTGCTCGTGGCCGGGCTGCTGCTCTCCTCGTCGTTCTCCGGTCCCGACGAGACGTCCGAGGGCGTCGCCCCCACGCCGCCGCAGCCCGTGGACGACCGCACGGGCCGGGCGCTCGACGGGCGCCTCAGCGACGAAACCGACCGCCAGAGCCAGCAGGCGGCGGCGGATGCGGACCGGGATCGCCGACAGTCCAGTGCCCCGGGGCAGGAAACGACCGGACAAGACCCGGCGGCAAATTCAGGCAGCGCCGGGGGCGGCATGGGCCGGGCCGAGTTCGAGTTGCGCGAGGCGCTCCGGCTCGAGGAGGTCGAGCGCGGGACGCGTTCGCTCCGCTCATTCCCCGTCGCGCAGTCGCACCGGGATCCGAACGGACCCCCGGATGCGGCGGCGTCTCCCTCGGTGCCGGCGTCTACCGACGCGGCACTCGACGGGGCGCTCGCCTCGCTCGGGAAGTCCCTCGCCGCCCTTGAGGCCGAGATGGCGGCCGGGCTAGCCGCCGGAGAGTTCGCGCTCGGCGTTAGAGGCCCGGCACCGCAGGCGGACGGTCCCGCCGCGTCCCGCACGTCCGAGCCCGGCCGTTTGGTCCGGCCGCACGACCCGCCGGGCTGGGAACGCATCCACGAGGGCACGTTCCTGGAGGCGGTGCTAGTCACCCAGTTGTCGGGGGAGTACCCCGGTCCGGTGCTCGCCATAGTCTCGGCCCCGCTCTATTCGGCCGACCGCAAGCGGGTGCTGATTCCGCGCGGGGCGCGCGTCGTCGGGACGGCCCAGGCGGTCGAGACCCAGGACCAGAGCCGCCTCGCCGTCTCGTTCCACCGTTTGCTGCTCCCCGATGGAAGCTGGGTGGACCTTGAGTTCACCGGCCTCAACCAGGTGGGCGAGAGCGCGCTCCGCGACCAAGTCAACCGTCGCTACCTCTCGACTTTCGCCGCCGCCGGAGCGGTCGGCGCGCTGAGCGGTCTCACGCTCGCCGGAGCCTCGCCATACGGACTCCGGGCAGGCGTCGGGCAGGGACTCGGGGGCAGCGCCACCTCGATGCTGGACCGGTATCTGAACCGTCTGCCCGAGATCACGATCCGCGCGGGCCACCGGCTCCGCGTCTGGCTCACCTCCGATGTCCTGATCCCGACCCCCATCCGCGCTGAACACCGCTGACACGAAAGGACTCCCTCATGCTTCACCGCATCCTGGCCCCCGCGCTTCTCGTCCCTGTCCTGCTGCTCGCGGGTGCCCGTCCCGCGAGCGCGCAGTTCGACTTCGGCAGCTGGTTCCAGCGGGCCACGATCATCGCCAACCAGATCACGCAGATCTCGCACCAGGTCACCCAGATCCGGTCGATGGCCCGCCAGCTTACGGAACTCGAAGACCAGCTCGACCACATGGAACGCGCCGCCAAGGGCGAGATCGATGCGCTGCTCCAGCCGTTCTCCGACCTTGCCGCCGATCCCGTCGGCCTGGTGCGCGACGGACTCGGTTGGCGCTCGGACTTCACCGGCCCGGCCCGCGGAACGGTCGATGCCGTCCGCGCGATGGGGACCGGGCGCTCGTTCACGCGACACTGGAGAACCGCCCGCAACGCGGCCGACCGGGTGTCGGATGCCGACATCCTCGCTCTGTTTGCGAACCTTCCGCCCCAAGCGGCGACGCGCGCGCTGGAGGACCACCGCCGCGCCCGTGAGGCTGCCGACCGGCAGCGCGTGCTCGACTACGCGGCCCTCGACGCGGCGGCGGCGCTCGCCGGGACCATCGAGAGCGCGCAAGGCTCGTTCGGCGACCTCACCGCGAATGGGAACTTGTCCAACACGGCCCTCCAGCAGGCCGGGGTGGCGGCCTCGCTGAGCCAGGGCCGCATCAACGCGGCCCTCGGCCAGGTGCTCGCCCACGAGGCCGCCCGCGAGGCGAGCCGGGCGAGGCAGGCCGAACTCGCCCACCTCGAATAGCTGGGCCGCTGGCACGATGGCCGGGCGCGGGCGAACGCGCTCGCCGGGACGATGCGGAACGCGGCTGCGCTGAACCGGGCCGCGCTCCGCGACGGACTCCTGTTCCGCATTCCGTCGTTCTACCGGTAGGGCGCGCCGGCCATGCAACTGCCCCCGCAGTCCATCGACCCGAACGTCCCGGCGCAGATCCCCGCCGATCAGCTTCAGGACTTCAAGAGCTTCCTCGACGTGGTGCTCGACACCGTCGTCGGCGGGGCCGCGCCCGACGTTCACACGCTCGGGCTCCAGCTCTGGGGCGGGCTCGCCGCCGTGATGGTCGCCTGGACCGGACTCAAGATCGCGTTCAGCGGCACGTTCCAGCCGTGGGAGATCGTCAAGCTCGTGATCGGGATCGCCATTCCGCGCACGCTGCTCCACTACTACATCGTCCCGATCCCCGGCGTCGGGCTCACGTTCCCGGCCATGGTCGCCGGAGGCGGGATCTGGCTCCAGAACCTGTTCCTCTCCGACGTGGTGTCGGCCGGGTACACCGAGATGACGGCGCTCGTGCAGGCTTACAGCGCGCACCTGGGCACCGCATGGTCCACGGGCAACCTGCTCTCGATCGTGACCTCGGGCGCGACCGTGATCTTCTCATCGCTCGTCACGCTCGTGATGGGCGCCTCGCTCGTGGTCTGCCTGCTGGCGCTGTTCTGCGTGACCTACGCGCAGGTGATCTGGGCGCAGGTCGCGATCGCCATCGCGATCCTGCTCGGTCCGGTGTTCATCGCGTTCCTGCTCTTCGAGCCGCTCTCGTTCCTGTTCTGGGGATGGTTCCGGACCATGATGGTCTACACGCTCTACGGCGTCGTGGCCGGTGCGGTGCTCAGGGTCTTCATGGGCGTCGGCATGGGCTACATCACGACCTACGCCGATGCCCTGATGGGCACCGGAACGGCGGACCCGTTCGAGCTCTGGCTCTGGGCCGTCGTGCTCATGCCGCTCGTCGTCTCCGGCCTCATGGCCGGGCTCAAGGTCGGCGAACTCGCCTCGATGCTCGTCTCCGGTTCCGGCTCCGCCGGGTCCGGGTTCGTCGCGCTCGTCATGCAGGGAGCGAGCAAGGCCGCCGCTCCCGCCAAGCCCCCCGTCTGACTTCCGAGGAGTAAGCCGATGATGAAACGAGACCGTGACGCGGGCCGCGAGTACGCGGAGATCTGGGGCGAGGCCGTGCAGGCGAACCGGAAGCTCCGGACGATCCTGATCTTCCTCTCGGCGAGCATCGTGCTCGGCGTCTTCGTCCTGCTCAGGATCGCGGGCGCGGAGCCGCCCAAGCCCATCGTGGTCCGGGTGGACGAGGTGGGCCGCGCCGAGGCGCTGGCCTACGAGGCCGCGACCGCGCAGGCCGATCCGCTGGATCCGACGACGAAATACTTCCTGAACCGGTTCGTCCACGACTTCCACTCGCGGCGGCGCGCGACCGCGCAGGAGCAATGGACGCGCAGCCTCCGGTTCCTCTCGACGGACCTGGCGAACGCCGCGTTCCAGAGGGACGGCGCGGAGGTCGCGAGCGTGGCGGCGGGGACCGCCGACACCGAGACCGAGGTCGAGCAGGTGGTGCTCCGCATCCACCCCGCGCCCGAGCCGCCGCACGGCGCGACGGCGGACTTCGACCTCGTGCAGTTGCGGGGCGAGCAGGAGCTTCGGCGCGAGCGCTGGTCGCTCACGCTCCGGTTCGAGTTCCTGGACTCGATCCCGCCCGAGCTGGTCGTCCACAACCCGATGGGGCTCCTCGTCACCTACATGCGGGCCGACCGGGCGCTCGTCAGCGGCGGGGAGGAGCGATGACGCTCCATCTCGACGGGCGCGAGAAGGCGCTCGAACCGTTCGGCTGGACGGGCAGGAAGGCCGAGTGGATCGCGCTCGTGTGCCTGCACAGCGGCGTGTTCACCCGGAGGCAGGCCACGCGGTTCCTGGCCACGCACCACGACCGGGCTCGCCGCATGGTCCACGCCCTGATCGAGCAGGGACTGGCCGCCGAGGAGACGGTGCCCGGCATCCGGGGGATCGGGCGGGTCTGCCGGATCTACTCCCGGCGGCTCTACCGGGCGTTCGGGGCCGAGCACATCCGGCACCGCCGCCTCGCATCCCCCCGGGTTCTGATGCGGCGCCTGCTCTCGCTCGACTACGTGATCGAGCACCCCGACCTGCCCTGGCTTCCGACCGAGGACGAGAAGGTCGCGGCGTTCGAGGCGCTCGGGATCGAGCGGAGGCTCCTGCCGTCCCGCCTCTACCGGGGCGCGGCGGGCGACACCCGCCGCTACTTCCCCGTCAAGCTGCCCATCGCCGTCGAGCCGGACCGCGCCGTGTTCGTATACGCCGAACCCGGCCACGACACCGTCAGCGGGGTCCGGTCCTGGGGGACGGCGCACCGGGGTCTCTGGAGCGCGCTCGCCCGGCGCGGCCACTCCGTCGAAGCCGTCGCCGTCGGACGCACGAGGGACGAGACGGAGCGCGCGCGTCGGGTGCTGGGCCGCTGGTCCGAGGACTCCGGCCGCGGCGAGGCGGACCCCGGCGTGGCCGACGAACTGGCCCGGATCGAGCGAGCGATCCACCGGGGTGCCGTGGAAGTCCTCGACGAGTACGGCGGGCTGCAAGCCGCGCTAAAGCGCAGCGTCGCGCTTGAGAAGGATGCCCGTCGGCAAGCCGGGCGGGGCGGACTGGGCCGCGCCCGCGCCTGGCGGACGACCCGTCTCGCGGGAGTCCTCTACCGATGATTTGCGCACCTCCCGCGCCGCGGGTCATGGCCGCTCCCGCCCCCGAAAACGACACGGGGCGCCGATGCGCACTCCGGCGCTCCGGGCGTGCGCACCGGCGGGGCGGCGCAAGTCGCCGCGCCCGAACGTCTTGCGCCTCGACGGCCCGGACGGCCGGGGCCGCGCGGGCCGTTTCGGCGGGGCTGGGAGCGACCCCGCAGTCCGAGGGCCTGCTACGGGTTCGGGGCCGTGCGCGTTTGCGCACCCCGGGCCCCGCCCCCTCGGGTCGCTCCCAGCCATCGATCCTTTCAGGAAGGAGGTTCGGCCGATGAAGTCCGGCACCCTCGCCATCATCGGGGCCGCCGTCGGCGCGGCCGGCGCCCGCGCGCTCAAGGCGCCGTTCCCGCCCGCGGACGCGAACCCGTATCTCGACCTGATCGCCTGGCACGATCCGGCCCTGCACGCCGCCGTCCGCGTCTGGCATTACGCGTGGCCCGCCGTCGCCGTCGTGCTCGCCGGATCGCTCGTCCTCTCGGTCTGGCGCGTCTGGCTCCAGCCGCTCGTGAGGTTCCGGCGGCGGGGCAGGCTGCCCGAGTGGCCCAACTCGCCCGGGGACGGCGCGCCCTCGGTCGTGATCGGCGAACTGCACCATCCGACCGTGCCGGAAGAGAGCGAGCGGCCGTCGTGGCTCGTCATCCCCGAGAAGGGGCTCTACACCGGGCTGCTTGTCGTCGGGGCCGTCGGCACCGGCAAGACCACGGCCTGCATGTACCCGTTCGCGCGGCAGCTGCTCCACTGGCGGGCGGACGACCCCAAGCGCAGGGCGGGCGCGCTCGTGCTCGAAGTCAAGGGAGACTTTTGTCACCAGGTCCGGAGCATCCTGAGCGAGGCCGGGCGGGAGGACGACTACCTCGAAATCGGGCTCGGGGGGGCTTGGCAGTGGAACCCGCTCGACGATCCGCTGCTCGACTCCTACTCGATGGCGTACAGCGTCGCATCGCTCATCAACCAGCTCTTCGGCAAGTCCCGCGAACCGTTCTGGCAGCAGGCGTACACGAACCTCGTTCGCTGGATCGTTGAACTCCACCGGCTCCTGCCCGGCGGCTGGGTCACGCTTCGCGACATCTACCGCTGCACGGTCGACGCGAAGCTCTTCTCGAACAAGATCGGGGAGGCGAAGGCGGAGGCCCTTCGGCGGTGCCCCATGCGGGTTGTCACCGCCGCGAAGGTTCTCACCAAGCACAAGAAGACGCTCGGTGCTTGGGATTGGGACATGGCGGCCGGCAGCGACACGGTGGCGTGTTCCCTCGATCCGGAACGCGCGGCGCTTCTCGCGGAGCTGAAGGTCGAGTACGCCACGGAGCCGGTGGGAAGCGGGGTGGGACGCGAGTACGCCGAGCAGGTGGAAGCCGTCGAGCGGTGGTATCGCAATGACTGGATGAAGCTCGACGCCAAGCTCCGCACCTCGATCGTCGAAGGCATCTCTGTGTTCCTCTCGCTCTTCGACCAGCCGGACGTGGCGGCCGTGTTCTGTCCGCCGCCGCCTGACGATCCCCCGGCCGCACGGACGGACGGCGGGGACGACGAGGAGGTCCCGGACGTGCAGCCCATGCCGGGGCTCCGGCGCAGGCTGCCGCCGCTCGCCGAGTTGATCGAGGGCGGCAAGGTGCTGGCGCTCAACATGCCCGCCGGCGCGAACCCGGCGCTGGCCCGAGCCATCGGCGTGTTCCTCAAGAACGCCTGGATGCAGGCGCTGCTCCGGCGTCCGGCCGCAGCCGCGCTCCGGCCCGACCGCTACATGCGGCCCGCCGTGTTCATCTGCGATGAGTACCAGGCTTTCGCCACCGTCGGACAGGACGACCCGTCGGGCGACGAGAAGGCGTTTGCCCTAACGCGCCAATGCCGGTGCATCCCCATCGTCGCCACGCAGTCGATCTCGTCGCTCCGCTCCGTGCTCCCCTCGGGCGAGGCGTGGCGCACGCTCGTCCAGACGCTCCGCACCCGGATCTTCCTGTCGCTGTCCGACGACGCCTCGGCCAAGATCGCGTCCGAAATGTGCGGCGATGTCAAGAAGACGCAGGCGTCCTACACGTTCACCGAGACCTCGAACAAGCCCGAGTTCTCGCTCCTGTCTGGACGGGCCGGGGGCGGCGACGGCCAGCTCGGCGCGAGCAAGTCGTTCCGGCAACAGAGGGAGCCGGTGTTCACCCCGCGCCAGTTCGGGCTGCTCGCCAACTATCAGGCGATCTGTCTCCCGTACGACGGGGTGAAGTCCCTCCCGGCCCGGCGCGTCTACCTCAAGCCCCACTACCTGCCCAGGACCCAGGGCTACTGGCGGCAGCGCGAGGAGGGGCGGATATGAAGCGCGCCAGCGGCGTGGACCATCTCGCCCCGTTCCTGCCGGGTTTGGAATCCCTGCTTGGGGACCCGGAGGTCTCCGAGATCATGATCAACGGACCCGGCAACGTCTGGGTCGAGCGGGCCGGGAAACTTGAGCCCCAAGACGCGCCCGCACTCACCGCCGCCTGGCTGCACCGGGCCGCGATCCACATCGCCCGCCCGCTCGGGCTCGATCCCGCCGCCCGGCCCATCCTGGACGCCCGGCTGGAGGACGGGTCGCGGGTCGCCATCTGCACGCCGCCCGCCGCGCCCGAGATCGCGATCACCATCCGCCGGTTCGGGGGAAGGGCGTTCTCGGCCGACGATCTCGTTCGGATGGGTTCGCTGCCGGAGCCGGTCCTCGACGCCGCCCGGGCGACGCTCCGCTCCCGCCGAAACGTCCTCGTCTCCGGGGGCACCGGCTCGGGCAAGACGACGCTACTGAACGCGCTGATCGAGCTGCTGCCCGGCGACGAGCGGATCGTCGCCATCGAGGACACGCTGGAACTCCGGATCGACCGCGCCAACTGCCTCCGGTTCGAGGCCGGGGCCACGCTCTCGGAAACGCCGGTCGAGATCCGCGACCTGGTGCGCCACGCGCTCCGTCACCGGCCCGACCACATCGTCGTCGGCGAGGTCCGGGGCGGCGAGGCCGCCGACCTGCTTCAGGCCCTCAACACCGGCCACGGCGGATCGCTCACGACCATCCACGCCAACAACGCCCGCTCCGCGCTCTCCCGGCTGGCCAGTTGCGCGATGCAGGCCGGAGACGCGCTGCCCTGGGAAGTCACCTGCCGGGGTGTCGTGGACGGCATCTCGCTCGTGCTGCACGTCACCCGCCGCGAGGGACGCCGGTTCGTCGAGGAGGCGCTCGAAGTGCGCGGCTACGACGCGGCCACCGGCCGCTGGATCACGGAACCTGTTTTGGGCAAGGCGACCGAGCTGCCCGAACCACCACAGACCCAACCACCGAAGGAGGTGAACGCATGAGAAGCATCGACGGGACCATCCGCGT
>VXMQ01000077.1 GCA_009841015.1 Candidatus Palauibacter denitrificans
GTGTGGGGGTGCGGCGCCGGTGGGGGAGGCGTTTCTCACCCGCGCGGAGCGGACGGCGTACAGGGAGACGAGTTCGTACGCCGACGTCGTGGACTTCCTGGAGCGCGCGGCGGCGAGCGATGCGTCGGTCCATTACACGACCTACGGCCATACGAACGAGGGACGGCCGATTCCCATGGTCGTGGCGGGCGAGGTCGAAGACGCGAGTCCGGCGTCCGTCAGGGCCTCGGGGAAGACGGTCGTCTACCTGCAAGGCAACATCCACGCCGGCGAGGTGTGCGGGAAGGAGGCCCTCCAGATGCTGTTGCGCGACCTCCTGGCCGGGCGCCATGGGGCGTGGCGGGAGTCGATGGTCCTCCTCATCGCGCCCATCTACAACGCGGACGGCAACGAACGCGTGCTCCTCACGAACCGCGGCCGTCAGCACGGGCCGGTCGGAGGGATGGGCCAGCGGCCGAACGCCCAGGGCTATGACCTGAACCGCGATCACATGAAGCTGGACTCGCCCGAAGCGCGGTCGGTGGCGCGGTTGTTCAGCGAGTACGATCCGCACGTGGCCGTCGACCTGCACACGACGAACGGGACGCAGCACGCGTATCACCTCACGTACTCGCCGCCGCTCCACCCCAACACGCCGGCGGAGATCGACGGTTTCCTGCGGGAGGGGCTCTTCCCCCACGTGACCGGCGAGATCCGTGAGAAGTACGGCTGGGAGTACTACTACTACGGGAACGCCTTCGCGCGCGGCGGGGACGCGCCCGGCTGGTACACCTTCGACCACCGCCCGCGCTTCAACAACAACTACATCGGCCTCCGCAACCGGATCGCGATCCTGAGCGAGGCCTACTCCTACGCGAGTTTCGAGGAGCGCGTGCTGGCCACGCTGTACTTCGTGGAGGAGATCCTGGACTACGTCCATGAGCACGCGGCCGACGTGCGGCGCATCGTCGCCGATGCCGACGCCGCCGGGGTGACGGGTGACTCCCTCGCGCTGCGCGCCGTCCCCGAACGCTCGGCCGCCCCCGTCGACATCCTCATGGGCGCCACCGTCGAAGAGGTGCATCCGCTGACCGGACGCCCGCTGCTCCTGCGCGCGGACACGCAGTACGTCGAGACGATGTACGAGTACGGGACGTTCACGCCGACGCTACTCGAACGCGTACCGGAAGCCTACCTGATTCCCGCGGACCTGGGAGATGTCCTGACCCGGCTCGCGGCGCACGGCATCGCGCTTGAGCCGGCGGGGACGACGGCCCTGGAGGTGGCGGCCTTCCGCATCGACTCCGTGCGGACGGCCGAGCGGCCGTTCCAGGGCCGCAACGAGCAGACGCTCTTCGGCCGCTACGAGACGGACCGGGTCCCGCCGGCCTCCGGAGACATGCTGGCGTACACCGACCAGCCGCTGGGGCGCCTTCTGTTCAGTCTGCTCGAGCCGCAGTCGGACGACGGCTTCGCAAACTGGGGGCTCCTCGCGGAACGGCTGCGCCCCGGCGAGGCGTATCCCATCCGCCGCGTTCCGGGCGGCCAATGAATCGTGCAGCCCATCATCGAAAGGACATGGCGTGCAAAACGTTCAGGGATTCGGCGGGTTCTTCTTTCGGTCCAGGGATCCGCAAGGACTCGCGAAATGGTATCAGGATCACCTCGGCATCAATCCGGCTCCGACGAACATGGAAATGGCGCCCTGGGTGACCGACGCCGGGGTCACGGTTTTCGCACCCTTCGCCGCTGACACGGACTATTTCGCGGCGGACAAGGCCTTCATGCTGAATTTCCGCGTGGCCGACCTGGATGCGATGATCGCACAACTGAAGTCTGCGGGTATCGAAGTCAGCCACGAAAGCGAGATGGAAGGCGTCGGCCGCTTCGCCCGCATCCACGACCCCGAGGGCAACGCGATCGAGCTGTGGGAACCCGCGTCGTGAGACCTCCTTCCAGGTCCTCGGCGACGCGACGGCGCGTGAGGTCGGCGACTCCGGTAGTTGGGATACTCGACACGATGGGCACAGTCTAGTATCATTGTATTATGTCATCTGATACTAGTTTTGGGGGGTCCGACGCTTCGGGCCGCTTCGTGCTTCGCATCGACCCCGGCCTCCACGGTGCGCTGCGCACAGCCGCGCGGGCCGCGTCCTTGTCGCTCAACGAGTACTGCGCCCGCAAGCTGGCGTCTCCGGGCGCCGCGCCGGATCCCGAGGCTTCGGCGTTGATCGGACGAGCGGCCCGACTGCTCGGCGAATCGCTGGTCGGCGTCGTGGCGTTCGGCTCCTGGGTACGCGGCGAGGGCGGGGCCGCCTCCGACTTTGACGTCCTGCTTGTCACCGAGGAACGTTTCCCGATCACGAGGGAGTTGTACGGGCGGTGGGACCGCGAGCCCGTGCTTCATTGGCGCGGCCACGAGGTCGAGCCTCACTTCGTCCACCTGCCGCCCGAGGGAGCCGTGCCTTCCGGTACGTGGGCGGAGGCGGCCACCGATGGACGTGTCCTCCACGAACGGGGTTGGTCCGTGTCGGATCGACTCGCGGACATCCGCCGAATGATCTCGGCGGGTCGGATCTCGCGCC
Organism: Candidatus Palauibacter denitrificans; assembly: GCA_009841015.1. Classification (GTDB taxonomy): domain Bacteria; phylum Gemmatimonadota; class Gemmatimonadetes; order Palauibacterales; family Palauibacteraceae; genus Palauibacter; species Palauibacter denitrificans. The sequence continues at coordinate 2,565 of VXMQ01000077.1, forward strand.
GCCTCCTCCACGGGCAGCCGTACTGGGTCCGGACCGGTTGATGCGCAACGTCGAGCTTGCCGAGGACTATCTCCGGCGCGCGAAACTCCGGCTCAAGGCCCTCGACGTGTTGTTCGAGGGAGAGGGCTGGCCGGATGTGGTTCGGGAATCGCAGGAGATCCTGGAACTGGCGCTCAAGGGGTTGCTGCGCTGGTGCGGCGTCGACCCGCCCCGCGTGCACGATGTGTCCGGCGTCCTGCTTGCCGAGAAGGACAGGTTGCCCGCGGACCTGATCGGCGAAGCCGAGGCCCTGGCGGCGGCGTCCCGCCACCTCCGCCGGGACCGCGAACTCGCGTTCTACGGAGCGGAGGACCTCACGCCGACCGGCTTCTATTCGAGGGCCGACGCGGAGGCCGCCCGCGCCGCCGCCCGCCGAACCGTCGAGGCCGTGTATCCGCACGTAACGGGGGGCGACGGATAGCACCATCGGGAAGTGGCTCGGCGACTACACCTGCGAGCTTCTGCTGCGCCCCACGTCCCGCTCACGACGCCCGGAAGGGGAGTGTGCCAGGGTGACTTCCCGCAGGTAGGCGCCGATCCCCCGCCGCCGGTCCCACTGCCCCGGATACCCCAGGGAGACCTCCTGGAAGGGCACGCCATCGAGCCAGTGGGTGTCCCGGATGTGGAGGTGGCCGTACACCACCGCGCATGCGTTGAACCGACGGTGCCAACCCCGTGTCCGGCGGGTCCCGCACCACGGGGTGAACCGGGGAATCCTCGGCAGGACGGCGTGACGTTCCTCGAGCGGATAGTGATTGACCAGGAGCTTCGGAACATCGGCCGGAGCCGACGCGAGCCGGGCGGCGGCATCCTCGCAGCGCGCGGCGCACCACGCGTCCCGATCCGGCCACGGGTCGGGATGCAGCATCACTTCGTCGGAGCAGACCGCGCGGGTTTCCCGGGCCCACCGAACCACCTCGTCACGCCGAACGTGCCCGGGCCGAAAGCTGTAGTCGTAAAGCAGGAACAGCGGCGCGATCAGCACCGGTCCGTCCCGCAGTTCCACCACCTGATAAGGATCCTCCGGCGTGAGAACGCCGTGGGTGCGGGCGATCGCGACCAGGTGTTCGTAGAGGGCCACGCCACGGAGCCCGGGATGCGCGTCGGGTATCGTCCACAGTTCGTGGTTTCCGGGAACCCAGACGACCTGCCGGAACTTCGGAGTCAGTCGGGCGAAGCACGCCTCGAGTCGCTGCGCGCCGTGGGTCACGTCGCCGGCCAGGATCAGCCAGTCGTCGGGACGGGCGGGCAGATTTTCCAGCGCCTCCCGGTTCTCCGCATGGGAGACGTGCAGGTCGGACAACGCCCATAAGCGCAACGGGTTCACCGTCGGTGACAAGGTGGGGGAGCATCTGCGCGCATATCGACCGGATCGTACGTCCGGGGACGGCGTGGGGACAGGAGGAGCAGAAGGTGGTTGCAGGGTCCCGTCTCCGGCGACGAGAGGTGTGCTGTCATAATGACGATGATTTCCCTACATTACGCCTTCATCGAGACGTTGATGCAGGAGGAACACACGTGGGCGTACTCACGATTCGGAACGTGGACGACGATGTGATCGTCGCGCTCAAGAGGCAGGCGAAGGCCAACCATCGCTCTCTGGAGGGCGAACTGCGCTACCTGCTCGCCCGCCATGCGGTCCCGAAGCCCACGCTCGGCGTCGTGCGCGAGCGTGCCCGGATGGCCGCGGGTTACGAGGTGACGCCGAACGTCCCGAACACCACGCCCGAGGCGGCGGATCCCCGGACCGGCGGCGGAGCGTGGCTGGGGGCCATGAGCGACGTGGGTGAGATCGTCGGCGACATCGTCTCTCCGGCGGTCGATCTCTCCGAGTGGACCGCACTTCGCTCGGAGGCCGGAGATCCGAGAGACGGTCGGACGCGGTGAAGCTGCTTCTCGATACTCACATCTGGCTCTGGAGTCTGCTGGATCCGAATCGGCTCTCCCGCCGGGCCCGCCGCGAAATGACCGAGCCGGCGAACACCCTGGCGCTGTCGCCCGTGAGCGTCTGGGAAGCCCTTGTGCTCGCCGAGAAGGGACGCGTGCGCCTCCAGCCGGATCCCTGGAGCTGGATCCGTACGGCCCAGACCGTTCGGCCGATGACCGAAATCCCGCTGACGTTCGAGGTCGCGTTCGGCAGCCGCAGCATCCGCCTCGGCCATGGTGATCCCGCCGATCGCTTCATCGCGGCCACCGCCATGGTGCACGATCTCACCTTGGTCACGGCGGACGCGTCGCTACTCGAGTGTCCCGACATAAAGGCGATCCCCGGCGCCTGACCGACGGCGTGGACTTCCCGGCTCGCTACGGATCGCGCGCAAGGGATCGGAGCAGTCCGGCGATCATGAACCATAGCACGGCGCTCACGGGCAGGGCGGCCGCGATGGCCGCCGTCTGCAGGGCCTGGAGGCCGTCGGCGAGCAGCAGCACGGCGGCCACCGCCCCCACGCCGAGCCCCCACACGATGCGGAAGCGCCGCGGGGGGTGCGGGTCGCCCATGCTCAGGAAGGTGGTGATGACGAGGGTGCCGGAGTCCGAAGAAGTGACGAACCACGTCGCCACGAGGACGGTGGCCATGGCGGACATGGCCCAGGCGAGCCAGCCGGTGTCGCTCATCCGGTCGATCGTCGCGTAGAGCGCGGCCTCGTAGTTCCCGCCCCGGACCAGTTCCATGATCCCCGCCGTCCCGGCGCCGCCCGGGGCGGTGAGTTCGAGATGGATGGCGTTGCCGCCCAGGACGCCGAACCACACCAGCGCCAGACCGGTCGGGACCACGAGCACGCCCACGATGAACTCGCGCAGGGTGCGTCCGCGGGAGATGCGGGCGATGAACGTGCCGACGAAGGGCGCCCACGAGATCCACCAGCCCCAGTAGAAGATCGTCCAGGCGTTCTGCCAGGCGGCCTGGCCCGGACCATCGGCGATCCAGAATCCCATCGGCACCGCGCGCCACAGGTACTCGCCGGCGGAGGTGGCTACGAAGCTGACGAGCCACGCGACGGGACTCAGGAACAGGAAGCACCCCAGCAGGACCACGCTCAGGCCGATGTTCCACTCGGACAGGCGGCGGATGCCGCGCTTCACGCCGGATACGACGGACAACGTGGCCGCCAGCGAGATGACGGCGATGAGCGCGACCTGCGTGAGGAGACCCGGATCGACGCCGAGCAGGACGTTGAGGCCGCTGGCCATCTGGCTCGCCCCGAGGCCCAGGGAGGTCGCAATGCCGAAGACCCCGCCGAACACCGCCAGCAGATCCACCAGGTCGCCGATCGGTCCGTAGATCCGGTTGCCGATGAGAGGGTAAAGGGCGGAGCGCAACGTCAGCGGCAACTTCTTGCGGTATCCGAAGTAGGCCAGGCACAGCCCGACCAGGACGTACGCGGACCAGCCGTGGACGCCCCAGTGGAAGTAGGTGACGCGCATGGCGTGCGCGGCCCGCCGCTCGTCCAGCGCCTCGGCGCCCGCCAGGTCGGCGATCGGGTTGTTGGGGTAACCCGCGGCCCGGCTGTTGTCGAGGTAGAAGATCGGTTCGGCGATGGAGAAGAACAGCACTCCGATCCCGATACCCGCCGAGAACAGCATGGCGAGCCAGGAGAACCGGCTGAACTCGGGCGAGGAGTCCTCATCGCCGAGCCGGATCCGGCCGAACCGGCTGCACGCCACGAACAGGCAGGTGAACAGGGTGACGCAGACGGTCAGGACGTAGAACCAGTCGAGCGTGCCCTCGATCCAGGCACGGACGCGGCCGAACACGGTGCCGGCGGCCTCCACGTCCCAGACCGTGGCGAGGACGAAGACGAGCACGACGCCCTTGGCGGCCATCGCCATCCCGGGATTCAGCCCCTTCCACAGCCCGCCCGGTGCCGTGGCTCGCCGGTGCGGCCCGCTCTTCATGCCGTCCGCTTCTTCCACGCCTCGCTCGATGCTGACATCGTGTCCACCACTCGAAGCCTCACCCCGACGTTCCCGCGGGAACGTCTTCACGCGCCCCCGAAAGAAGACGCCGGAGGAAGGAGCAGCGCCATGGGCAAGGTGATGCTGGTCACCGGAGCATCCGCCGGGATCGGGCGGGAAGCCGCGATCCTCCTGGCTCGGAAGGGTCACACCGTGTACGCCGGCGCCCGGCGTCGGGACCGCCTGCAGGCACTGGCCGAGCACGGCATCGCGCCCGTGGAGATGGATGTCACGAAGGAAGGCGACAATGAGCGGGCCGTGCGCCGGATCATCGAGGACGAGGGGCGCATCGATGTCCTCATCAACAACGCCGGCTTCGGCCTCTACGGCCCCGTCGAGGACATCCCGCTCGACGACGCGCGGTACCAGTTCGAGGTGAACCTGTTCGGCCTCGCCCACCTCACCCGGCTCGTCCTGCCGCACATGAGAGCGCAGCGCACGGGCCGGATCATCAACGTCTCATCCGTGGTGGGGAAGATCTTCGTGCCTTTCGGCGCCTGGTACGTAGCCACCAAACACGCGCTGGAAGGCTGGTCCGACTGCCTCCGCCTCGAGACCGCTCCGTTCAACATCCAGGTCGTCCTCGTCGAACCGGGCGCGATCAGGACCGAGTTCTTCGACGTGACCCGAGCGCGGCTGAACGAGTACTACGACGGCACCGCGTACAAGGCGCAGTTCGAACCGTTCTTCAGGATGTTCGATGATCCGAAGGCAAGGGACCGCAGCACCGCGGCCCTCGTGCTCGCCGAGGTGCTGCTCGAGGCCGCCACCACCCCCAATCCACGCCGCAGATACGTCAAGGGCTCCATGGCATGGCCCGCGCTCTTCATCAGGAAGTGGCTCGGCGACGGGCCCTACGAATTCCTGCTGCGCCGCGCCTTCCGCTGACGCCTGACGTTGCCGCGGGAAAGCACCCGCCGTCGCTCAACTCGCGATGCGCCGCCGCCGTCGGGTTGGCACCGCCGCTCGGCGCACGTAGCGGGCCACCTCGCCCATGCCGTCGACGCCGATGCGGGCGCCGAGTGTCTGGTTGTAGTTCGTCGTCCCGTTGATGTCGTACGTGTAGCGGTGGCCCCACGCGTCGCGCACGAACTCGATGCCGGCGATCTCGATCCCTTCCTCGTTGCAGAGACGGATGTACCGCTGCACCAGCGGGTCGTCCTCCGCGACCGGAGAGGGGCTGAAGAGACCGGGGCCGGCCGGGCACGCCTCGGGCGCCGCTGCTTCCTCCGTGCCGGAGGGCGCGGTTTGCCCGGAGGGCGCAGTTCTCTCGGAGGGCATCGGATTGCACGCGTCGGAGGGGCACAACTCGAACCCATCCGCCGTGGAACTCCGCATGGCGAACAGGAAGCGGCCGCCCACGATCTCCACTCGCGTGATGAACGGCTCCGGGGCGTCGATGTACTGCTGGAGGATCATCCGGGCGCCGGGCCCGGCATCGAAGCCGTCGGCGTCGAGGTGCCGCTCGAGTTCTCGCGCGTCGCGGAAGAGGCGAATCCCGAGGCCCTTGCCGCCCTGGTCGTGCTTCGTGATGAACGCGCCGTCGAAGGTGGCGGCCGCTGCGAGCAGGTGCTCCCGCCCCACGGCCAGCACGGTGCGAGGCGTGCGGATGCCGTGCCGGCGCAGGACGAGATCCTGCCGCAGCTTGCTCATCTCCAGCTCGAAGGCGCCGAGCCCGTTGATCACCCGGCGGCCGTGCGATTCCAGCCAGTAGAGGAGCTGGCGGGCCAACTCCACCGTGTGGACGTGGCCGCGCGTGTGCGACGAGGGGCTGATGCGGTTGATCCAGATGCCCTCGGGAGGCGCCGCCGACGGGTCGACGAGCCCCTCGTTCACGTGCACGAGGCGGACCCGGAAGCCCTCCCTCGCGAGCGCCTCCTGCAGGGGCGGAATCCAGGCCGGGTTTTCGTACAGCACATGTATCTGCGGTATCTGCGGTGAATCGCGACGAATCATGGGTTTCTCTCGGGTTGAGTCCGGTTGAAGGGCACAAAAAAAGCCGCCCGGGTCGGCGGACCGGGGCGGCTCGAAAAAACGCTTTGAGACTGAGGGCTCAGCGCATCAACACACCCGGATCCACGCGTCGTGGAGACACGAACACATACAGGCGCACGTGCTACAGGCGCAGCTCGCCCCGCAGGCGCGGAGCGGTCGGATGTCAGACGCGCGAATCATGGCGCGAGAAGATGCAGGGGTGGGCATCGCGGAGCAACTTCGGTGGCAACCATGACGATTCCGATTCATCGGCTCCCTTACTCCGCCATGCCCTTCTCGTTCAGCACCTCCCAGACCTTGACGGGGGTGATCGGGATGTCGAGGTGCGTCACGCCCAGGTGCGCGAGCGCGTCCACGACCGCGTTTGCGATCGCCGGCGGCGCGCCCACGGTCGCCGACTCTCCCACGCCCTTGGCGCCGAGGGGGTGGTGGGGTGACGGGGTGATCGTGTGGCCGGTCTCCCAGGCCGGGGTCTCCATGGAGGTCGGGACGAGGTAGTCCATGAACGAGCCGGCGAGGTTGTTGCCGTCCTCGTCGTAGGGGATCTCCTCGAACAGGGCGGGGCCGATGCCCTGCGTGAGGCCGCCGTGGATCTGGCCCTGCACGATCATGGGGTTGATGATGTTGCCGC
>VXMQ01000028.1 GCA_009841015.1 Candidatus Palauibacter denitrificans
GGAGGACGGGCGCGTCCTCATCGAGCGCCTTGAAGGGGTCGATGACGGGCTTCATGGGCTCGTAGTCGACCTCGACCGCGGCGACGCCGTCAGCGGCGGCGTAGCGCGAGGTCGCGATGACGGCCGCGACCTCCTGCGCCTGGTACATGACGGTGTCGGTGGGGAGCACCATCTGGGTGTCCGACATCAGCGTCGGCATCCAGTGCAGGTTGTACGCCTCGAGGTCCTTGCCGGTGAGGACGGCGAGCACGCCGGGGACTTCCAGCGCCTTGCTCGAGTCGATGCTCTTGATCTTCCCGTAGGCGATCGGGCTGCGGACGATGTCGAGCCACAGCATGCCGGGGAGGACGATGTCGTCGATGTAGTTGCCTTTGCCCTGCAGGAAGCGCGGGTCCTCCTTGCGCTTCATGGAGTGCCCCATGCCGCAGATGTCGGCGGAAGTCTTCGGTGCCATCAGCTGTCCTCCCCGTCGGTCGCGGCGTTGGCGGTTTCGGCGGCGGCGGCGCCCATCTTGTCGGCGGCGTACTGCACCGCCTTCACGATGTTCACATAGCCGGTGCAGCGGCAGAGATTGCCGGAGATCGCCTCGCGGATCTCGGCCTCGCTCGGGTTCGGGTTCGCCTCGAGGAGGGCCGCGCCGGTCATCAGCATGCCGGGCGTGCAGAAGCCGCACTGGAGGCCGTGCTTCTCCCAGAAGCCCTCCTGGAGCGCGTGCATGCCGTCGGCCCCCGCGAGTCCCTCGACGGTCCCGATGTCGGCGCCGTCCGCCTGCACGGCGAGGACGGTGCACGACTTGGTCGGCTTGCCGTCGAGCAGCACGGTGCAGGCGCCGCAGTGGGTCGTGTCGCAGCCGATGTGGGTGCCGGTGAGCCGCAACTCGTCGCGGATCAGGTGGACGAGGAGCATGCGCGGCTCGACCTCCGCCTCGTGCGCCTCGCCGTTCACGGTGACGCGGACCGGGAATGTCTCCATCGCTCTACCCTCCGGCTCCGGCGCGCGCGAGCGCCTGGCGGATGGCTCTCGCCGTAAGCACGCGGGCCATGTTCCTCTTGTATTCGACGGAGCCGCGCCGGTCTTCCACCGGTTCGGTCATGTCGGCGGCGGCCTGGGCGGCGGCGGCGATGACCTCGTCCGCGCCGGGCGCCTTCGTGATCGCGTCGCGGACCCTCTCGATGGCGCCCCGCAGCCCGCCCGCCGGTACGAAGTCCGCGCCGAGGAGCGTCTCTTCGGCGGCGGTCGCCCGGATCGGCGCGAAGCCGAGGTTCGTGAGCCCGACGCCGGCCTGCGTCACCTTGCCCTCGCCGTCCAGCGTGAGCTGCACGGCCACGCCGGCCACCGCGTAGTCGCCCACCTTGCGCTCCAGCTTGACGTAGGCGCCGCCGCTGCCGGCGGGCGGGACCGGGACCTGGATCTCCGTGAGAATCTCGTCCTCCCCGAGCGCCGTCATGAAGAGGCCGTGGAAGAAGTCGTCGATGTCGATGGTGCGCTCGCCATCCGGCCCGGTGGCGACGACGCGGGCGCGCAGGGCGAGCATCGTGGCCGGGTGGTCGTTCGCGGGGTCGCCGTGGGCGATGTTGCCGCACACCGTGGCGCGGTTGCGCACGAGGGGGTCCGCGATCACGCGGGCGGTGTCGAGCAGGATCGGATAGCGCTCGGCCACCGCGGCGGACTCCTCGAGCTGGGTCTCGGTCACGAGCGCGCCGATGCGGAGGAAGCCGTCCCGTTCCTCGATCGCGTCGAGCCCGGGAATGTGCCTGAGGTCGATGATGTGCGCGGGGGAGGCGAGCCGAAGCTTCATCATCGGGAGCAGGCTCTGGCCACCCGACATCACCTTCGCGTCGTCGAGTTCGACGAGGAGGTCGACCGCGTCCTCCACTTCGGCCGGCGCGTGGTATTCGAACTGCGCGGGGATCATGCCTCTGCCTCCTTCGCCTCGTTCTCAAGGGCGCTCGTCAGTCGCTTGACGAACTCCTGCAACATTCGCCTGGACACGACCTGCGTCATGCCGCGGCCGAGTTGCGCGAGGATCCCCGTGACGGTGACGTCCGAGTCCATCGTCACCTCGGACCCGCCATCGGGAAGCGCCGCCACCCGGCTGTTCATCGTCATTTCCGCGGTGCCCATGCCGGCCTTGCCCTGGCCCAGGGCGCGGACCACCGCGGACCGATCCTCTTCGTTCAACTCGAAGGATACGGTCCCGGTATAGGCCGCCACGAGGGGGCCCACCTTGACGGTCATGGCGCCCTCCCACGTCGTGTCGTCGATCCGCTCCGTGATTTCCGCCCCCGGCAGGAGTTCCGAGAGCTGCCGCGGGTCGGAGAGGATCGCCCACACGTCGGCGGCGGGCGCGTCGATCGTGAACCCTTCCTCGATTCTCATGAGCCTTCTTCCTCCATGGTCATCCGCAAGGAGCGTCTGCGGCGAACCAGAACGACGTAGGCGATGATGGCACCGATCGATACCACCATGCCGATGTTCCCCAGGGTCGGGCTGACCTGCAGTCCGAGGAACAACGAGAACGAGAACATCAGGTAAAGCAATGCGACTACCGCGACGTGTGCGGCGACCTTCAGCAGGGTCTTCAATATCACCCCCTCGTCGTTTCTTTCTGGAGGTACGCCTCCGGCGATGCGTCGAATCGGGTTCGGCAGCCCTCGCAGCAGAAGTAGACGGGTTCCCCCTCGAAGACCGAGGACGGAGAACCCGCCACCGGGACCGTCATGCCGCACACGGGATCGGTCGCCTGGTCCCCGGATCCCTCTCCGGTCGCCGCTTCCTCCGCGGCGACGTCGCCGGAGCCGACCGCGTCGCCGGGCTCGACCGCGTCCGCCCCTGTCCGTTGTGCCTCAAGCTGGACGACTTCGGCGAGGATGCTCACGGCGATCTCCTCCGGGCTCTCGGCGCCGATATCGAGGCCGGCGGGGCCGCGCACGCGGGCGATCTCGTCGGCGTGGAGTCCGTGCGCGGCCAGGACGCGGCGCACTTCCTCCATCCGGGCGGGGGAGGCGATCACGCCCAAGTAGTCCGGAGCCGCGGCCGCCAACTCCGTGAGCGAGCGCTCGTCGCGCTGTCCCATGGTGGCGACGACCCCATACAGCCTCCAGCCGCGGGGCCGTTTGGCGTAGCGCGCCGCGGTCTCCGCCAGATCGTCCACGACCTCGTCGGCTGCTGCAGCCAGCGCCTCGTCTTCGGAGGCCTCTGCCACGGTCGCATATCCCATCGCGCCGCCGAGGCGCACCAGCGCGAGGGCGACGGGCGACCGTCCCGCCACGACCAGGACGGGAGCCGGAAGAACCGGGTTCACATGCACTTCCACCTTCCCTCCGCTGCTGCAGGACATGGGCACGGGGACGAGATCGTCCGGGCGCCCGCGACTCGACCCGAAGGCGAGGAGCCTGGGCTCCCCCTGGTCCAGGGTCTCCAGCGCGTGGCGGATCACCTCCGACCGGGTGCAACTGCCGCCGATCCAGCCGTGCATGACGCCGTCCGCGGAGATCAGCGCCATGTTGCCCGGCTTGCCGCTCGTGGGGCGCTCGCTCCGCACCACGGTGGCCAGCGCGTACGGCCGGCGCTCGGACGTCAGGCGCGCCGCGAGATCCAGCAGGTCGCGTTTCACGGGAGATCCCCCGGGCGGGGGCCGATCCCGGCGAGTTCCGTCCGCACGGCTTCGTATTCGTCCGGACGGTCGAGGTCCCTGAGGCGGTCGGCCGGCCAGTCCACGAGGACTGCCCGGTCGTGGTGACGGCGCACGACCTCGCGCCCGCACCCCGCCCGCATGTGGGAGATCTCGCCGAACAGGCCGCGGTCGTACAGGATCGGCGGCGCGTTCACCTCGCCGTAGCGCGACACGACGAGCGGCGCATCGGTCTCCGCGTGCCGTTCCACCAGCGTACGCACCATGCGCGCGGTCACGAAGGGCATGTCGGGGAGCATCACGACGGCGGCCCCGCAGGACGCCGGCGCCGCGACGACCCCGCAGGCCACGGAGGTCTGGATGCCCGTCTCGTGATCGGGGTTGAAGATCGGTGTGCAGGCGAGATCCTCGACCTCCCGTTCGACTGCCTCCCGGAAACGTCCCGATACGAGGATGACGGGGTGGAGGCCGGCGTCACTCGCGAGGCGGATGGCCCGGCGCACGAGGGTCTCTCCACCGACGTCCAGCAGGAGCTTGTTGCGCCCCATGCGGGTCGACGACCCGGCGGCCAGCACGATCCCCGCTACCCTGCGCTCCTCGGACATGGGTTCCAAGGTAGGCCACCGCCGGATACCGTCGCGAGACCGGCGCTACGCGGCAGACGCAGGCCCGGCTCATGGCGCGCGACGTCGCCGGCGTCCGGCGAGACCGCGCGCCACGGCGACGCCCGAGAGAATGACGGCGGCGCCAGCCAACTGCTGCGGCGTGGGCGTCTCTCCCAGCCACATCCACGCCGTCGCGAGCGCGATCACCGGGACGAGGTTCTGGTACACCGCCGTCCGGCTCTGTCCGATCGTCTTCATGCCCCGCGACCAGAGCAGGTAGGCGATCGCGATCCCGAAGACGCCTGTGTAGGCCGACGCGAACCAGATCCCCACCGGGATTGCACTCCAGTCGACGCGCATGAGGTCAGGGGTCCCCATGCCGACGATGACGGGAAGGGCGGCCCAGAGCGTCCACCCCGTCACCTCCAGCGCCCCGCGCCGCTTCGTGATGCGCCGTCCGAAGACGGTGAAGGACGCCCAGGAGAGCGCGGCCGCGAGGACGAGCAGGTCCCCGAGGCCAGCGCCTCCGACTTCCTGCGTGCCGCCGGTGACGAGGATCGCCATGCCGGCGAGCGTGGCGACGACGCCCAGGAGGATGGCGAGGCTGAACCGCTCCCGCCCGAGCGCGGACGCGATGAGGAGCACCCACACGGGACTCGTGGAGAGGAGCAGGGCGGCGTTCCCGGTCAGCGTCAGGTCGATCCCGTAGATGAAGGCGGCCTGGAAGATCACGTGTCCCACGACCGCGAGTCCCGCGATCCGCGCCCACTCGCTCCGTGGGGGGAGGATCGGCCGCCCCGTGGCCCGGAGGAGGAACCAGACCGCCAGCGCCGCGAACGGGAAGCGCACGGCGTTAAACGCGAGCGGATCGAGTTCGCGCAGGACGATCTTCACGACGGAGAAGTTGATCCCCCAGATGATCGCCGTCGCCAGGAGGCCGAGGTCGACCGTGAGGTCGCGCCCACGCCCACGGGAGGGGCGGCCACTGGAAGAGTTCGTCAATCGCGCTCGCCGCGGGGCTGAGGACGAGGGGGCCCCCGGCCGAACGCCGGGGACGGGACCGGCTGAGTATATTCCGGAAGTGCTCCGGGAGTCGACCGCCGAGAGTCGACTCGTCCGGAGTCGAGCGCGCACGCCCTTGCGAAACGAGCCTCGTGATGGATGACGAATTCATGCAGCGGGCCATCGACCTGTCCGAACGCAGCGTGGACGAGGGCGGCGGGCCGTTCGGCGCCGTCGTCGTGAAGGACGGCGAGATCGTCGCGGAGGGGACCAACCGCGTCACGCTGGACAACGATCCCACGGCCCACGCCGAAATCCGGGCGATTCGAAACGCCTGCGACCTCCTGGGCACGTTCGATCTCGGCGGCTGCGAGCTCTACGCGAGCTGCGAACCGTGCCCGATGTGCCTGGGCGCGATCTACTGGAGCCGGATCCGCCGCGTCTATCATGCCAACACGCGCGAGGACGCGGCGCGCATCCGGTTCAGCGACGAAGACATCTACGACGAGTTCTCCCTGCCGCCCGAGGAGCGCCGGATCGTCTCGCTCGTGCGGGTCCCCTCGGCCAGGGCGGGGGACGCGTTCGAGCGCTGGATCCGGAAACGGGACCGAACTCCGTACTAGTTTGACATTCGATGGCCACGCCGGTACAACTGCCTGCACGACAACTCATCGAGACCGGCTGAGGGACAGGCCCGTTGACGCCGGGGCAACCAGCGGGAAGTGGCATTCCCGCAAAGGTGCCAACTCCTGCGGTGGACTTACGTTCACCGTGAAGATGAACCGCCCACCGCCCTTCGAGGCGGTAGCCGCAGTCACAGGGTGTCGAATCTCCGGAGTCCGATGAGGTAGACTCGAGACTCGGAGAGGTCATCATGACCCACCGCTCTGCCGCTCGCGTTGCCTCGTCCCCCGTCACATGCGCGGTGCGGGCGGGCCTCGGCGCCGACACCGCCCATCGGGCGGTCATGCCGCCGATCCATCTCTCCACCAACTTCGTCTTCGACGCTCCGGGCGTGTACGAGAAGTACGACTACACGCGCACGGCGAACCCGACGCGCGATCTCGCGGCCGAAACCATCGCCGAACTCGAGGGAGGGTGCGGTGCGGTGGTCACCTCCTCAGGAATGTCGGCCATCGCCGTGTCGACGCGCCTGCTTTCGGCGGGCGATCTGCTCCTGGCGCCCCGCGATTGCTACGGAGGCAGCTACCGCCTCTTCTCCGCCGAGGCGAACCGCGGCGGGTATCGCGTCGAGTTCATCGACACGTGGGACCCGGCGTCGCTCGAGGTCGCCCGCCGACTCCGGCCCCGGATGATCTGGATCGAGACGCCGAGCAACCCGCGTCTGCGGATCACCGACATCGCCGCGTGGGCGCGGGCAGCGCGCGACGTTGGGGCGATCTGCGTGGTCGACAACACGTTCCTCTCGCCCGTCAACCAGCGCCCGCTGGCGTTCGGGGCCGATCTCGTGGTCCACTCGACGACGAAGTTCCTGAACGGGCACGGCGACGTGGTGGGCGGGGCGGTGGTCGCGGCGGACGAGGAGCTGCTCGAGGAAATTGCCTGGTGGACCAACGTCATGGGCGTGTCGGGGGCTCCGTTCGACTCGTATCTGACGCTCCGAGGGATGCGGACCCTTCATGCGCGCAGCCGCGTACACGAAGCGAATGCCCTCCGCATCGTGGATCTGCTGGACCGCAGCGACGTCGTCGCGTGCGTCCATCACCCGAGCCTGCCCGATCACGCCGGGCACCATATCGCGCGGCGGCAGCAGACCGGGTGGGGCAGCCTCGTTTCGTTCGAATTGCGCGGAGGGCGGGCGGCGGTGGATGCCTTCGTGGACGGGATCGAGTACTTCGCCCTGGCCGAGTCGCTCGGTGGGGTGGAGAGCTTGGTCGCGCACCCCTGGACGATGACGCACGCGTCGATGGATGAGCCCGCGCGCCTGGCGGCGGGGGTCGGCGAGGGACTGCTCCGGTTGTCGGTAGGGATCGAGGCCTCCGAGGACCTGGAGGCCGATCTGAAGCGGGCACTCTCCGCGGCTGGCCGCCCGTCGTCGCCTGCCGCGCGGGCGCGCGCGGCTCAACGTTGACCGGGTGGCGCGCGTTCTCTAAGGTGCCGCCGCCGATACGGCCGCTATCGGGCGGGCGGGTGCGACGATCCGCAGGACGGAAGGGGAGCCATGGCAAACCAGGTCGATGCCGGACGATCCAGGCGACGCATGCGCTTGCCGTCCGGAGTCCTGGTCGCCCTTTCGCTCGTCGTCGTCGGCCTCGCCGAGGGTTCGCATTCGCACGATGACGACGAAGGGGGCCATTCCACTGCGGTGTGTCTGATCTGCGAACTGCCGCACAACATGGGGCCCCTGGCTTCCTCGGCGACGCCGAGCGTCGGCGGCCCCGGTCTCGTACAGGGTCCCGCCCTTCTTGGACGCCGGCTGGATGTCCGGGCCGTCCATCTCTCACCTCACCGCAGCCGCGCTCCCCCGCTTCCCATCTCTCTGTAACAAGAGGCTGTAACGAAAAGACGCCCTGCCGATCGCAGGATCGGCGGGAGACTTGTCGACCGTTGCGCCGGTGACGGCGCGGCAAACGCGAGAGATGGAGATCCATGCAGACCGCCGAATCGGGAGCGGGGCAACCGCCCCTCCTCGAGGCCCGCGGGCTCAGCAAGCGCTATGGCGCCACGCAGGCCCTCGATTCCCTCGACCTGGCCATCGAGCCGGGAGAGGTCTACTGCCTCCTCGGCCCCAACGGGGCGGGGAAGACCACGACGATCAACCTTTTCCTCGGCTTCGTGCCGCCCTCCGGAGGCCAGGCCCTGGTGTCCGGCATGGACGTGTCGACCCACGACCGCGAGACGAAGCGCCGGCTCGCCTACATCCCGGAACAGGTGATGCTGTACCGCAACCTCAGCGGACTCGAGAACCTCGAGTACTTCGCCGCCCTGGGCGGGAAGGGATCGCTGGGGCGCGAACGGCTCGCGGACATCCTCGTCGAAGCCGGCCTGGAGCGCGGCGCGGTCGACCGCCGCGTGTCCGAGTACTCCAAGGGCATGCGGCAGAAGGTCGGCATCGCGATCGCGATGGCCAAGGAAGCCGACGCCCTCCTGCTCGATGAGCCGACGTCCGGTCTCGACCCCAAGGCCTCCAACGAGTTCTCGGCCCTGATCGAGCGCCTCAGGCACGGCGGCGTCGCGGTGCTCATGGCGACACACGACCTGTTTCGCGCCAAGGAGACCGGGACGCGCGTGGGCATCATGCGCTACGGAAGCCTCGTCACGGAGCTGGGCACGGACGAGATCGGCCACGCGGATCTCGAGCGCGTCTACCTGGAACACATGCACGACTAGCACGACTGGGAGGCGTAGATGATCAGGCACAGCATCCGTCATATCGTCCGCAAGGAATTCACAGATGTACTCCGGGACGGCCGCTTCCGGTGGTGCTCCGTCCTGGTGGGAGCGCTGCTGCTCGTCTCCCTGGGCCACGGGTGGGTCCAGGCGCGGGAGGCGCAGCGGGAGCATGCGGCCGCGCAGGCGACGGCCCGCGAGCACTGGGAGTCGCAGGGCGAGAAGAATCCCCATTCCGCGGCCCACTACGGCATCTATGCGTTCAAGCCCCGCCTCGCCCTCTCCTTCGTGGACGAGGGCGTGGATCCGTACACCGGGACATCGGTGTGGCTGGAGGCGCACCGGCAGAACGATTTTCTGCTGCGCCCCGCCCAGGACGCGACGGCGGCCCAGCGCATCGGGGCGCTCACGGCGGCGCAGGTGCTGCAGCACCTCGTGCCGCTGCTGATCATCCTGCTCACCTTCGGCGCGGGCGCCGGCGCGCGGGGGGCGGGCCCCCCCCGCCCACCCCCCCCGCCCCCGGGGGGGCGGCGGGCTCGGGCCGTGGGAAAGGCGCGGGGCAACGCCGGCGCGCGGG
>VXMQ01000099.1 GCA_009841015.1 Candidatus Palauibacter denitrificans
GCGCCTGCTCGCCTCCGCGCTGCCGGCGGTGTGTCTCTCGGCCCGGCCGCCCGCGCGCGGCCGCCGCCCCCCCCCCCCTCTCCTCCACCCCCCACCCCCCCCCCCCCCCCCCCCCCCCCCCCCCCCCCCCAACCCCGGGAGTGGAAGCCCACGGCGCTGTACGAGGAGGTCGCCTCGGTTCACAACGTCGCGATCAACGAGGACACGGGCTTCGCGTACCTGGTGGGCGCCTCCGGCGGAGGCGAGACGTGCGGCGGCGGCTCGCACATTGTAGACGTCAACGACCCGCTCAATCCGGTGTTCGTCGGCTGTTTCGCCCATCCCAACACCGGGCGCCGCAACACAGGGAACTCGCACGACACGCAGTGCGTGATCTACCACGGCCCCGACGAGGACTACGCGGGCCGCGAGATCTGCGTGAACGCGAACGAGACGGCGATTTCGATCGCGGACGTGACGGACAAGTCGAACCCGGTCGCCGTGGCCCGGGCCGAATACCCGAACGTGGCCTACGCGCACCAGGGCTGGCTCACCGAGGACCACGCCTACTTCTACTCCAACGACGAACTCGACGAGGTGAGCGGGCAGGTCGACGCGACCCGGACTCTCGTGTGGGATCTGCGCGATCTCGACGATCCGCTACTCGTCCGCGAGTACTACAGCGCGACCAAGGTCACGGACCACAACCTCTACGTGCGCGGCGACCGCCTCTACATGTCGAACAACCGCGCGGGTCTGCGGGTGCTCGACATCAGCGACCCCGAGAACCCGACGGAGGCGGGGAGCTTCGATACCACGCCCTGGGGCGAGGACGCGGCGGGATTCGACGGGACCTGGAGCGTCTATCCGTACTTCGAGAGCGGGACGATCCTCCTCTCGAGCCGGCGCGAGGGACTGTTCCTCGTGAAGGCGCGGGACGAACGGCTCGTTCCCTGACCGATGTGTTCCGTCCTCGGTATCTTCGAGATCGAACCCGGCGCCGCGGGCCTCCGCCGCCGGGCGCTCGACCTCTCGCGGCGCCAGCGGCATCGGGGGCCGGACTGGAGCGGCATCTACACGGGCGAGCGGGCCATCCTCGCCCACGAGCGGCTGTCCATCGTCGACGTTGAGAGCGGCGCGCAGCCCCTGTTCGGCCCGGACCGCACGACGGTGCTCGCGGTCAACGGGGAGATCTATAACCACCGGGCGCTGGAGCGGGGCGTGGCGCGCGGCTATCCGTTCCGCACCCGCTCGGACTGCGAGGTCATCCTCGCCCTGTACGAAGGGCGGCCCGACGCCCCCGCGGAGTGGCTCAACGAGCTGAGCGGGATCTTCGCGTTCGCGCTCTACGACGAGACGCGCGACCGCTACCTGGTCGCGCGCGATCCCATCGGCGTCATGCCGCTCTACACGGGACGGGACGCGGAGGGGCGCTTCTACGTGGCCTCCGAGATGAAGGCGCTCATCGACACCTGCCCGGAGATCCACGACTTCCCGCCGGGGCACATGCTCGACAGCGGCAGCGGCGATGGCCGGCCGGTGCCGTACTACCGGCCGGGGTGGCGTGAGTACGACGCGGTGGCGGGCGGCCCGACAAATCCGGCGCGGGTGCGCGACGCGCTGGAGGAGGCGGTGCACCGGCAACTCATGTCGGACGTGCCGTACGGGGTGCTACTGTCGGGCGGCCTCGACTCGTCGATCATCTCCGCGCTGGCCATGAAGTTCTCGCGCCGGCGCGTGGAGACGGAGGATGCCGAGGAGGCCTGGTGGCCGCGGCTGCATTCGTTCGCCGTCGGGCTCGAAGGGGCGCCGGACGTGGCGGCGGCGCGGGCGGCGGCGGACGCGATCGGCACGGTGCATCACGAGATCGTGTACACGCTTCAGGAGGGGCTCGACGCGGTCTCCGATGTCATCCGCCACCTGGAGACGTTCGACGTGACGACGGTGCGGGCGTCCACGCCGATGTACCTCATGGCGCGCCGCATCAAGGCGATGGGGATCAAGATGGTGCTCTCGGGCGAGGGCGCCGACGAAGTCTTCGGGGGCTACCTCTACTTCCACCGGGCCCCCGACGCGCGAGCGTTCCACGACGAGACCGTCCGCAAGCTGGACCAGCTCCACAAGTACGACTGCCTGCGGGCGAACAAGTCGATGGCGGCGTGGGGCGTCGAGGCGCGGGTCCCCTTCCTCGACCGCGAGTTCCTCGACGTCGCGATGGCGCTCGACCCCGAGTCGAAGCGGCCGGCGGACGGGCGCATGGAGAAGCACATCCTGCGCGAGGCGTTCGAGGGACTCCTCCCGGACGAGATCCTCTGGCGGCAGAAGGAACAGTTCTCCGACGGCGTGGGCTATTCCTGGATCGACAGCCTGAAGGAGACCGCCGAGGGTGAGATCAGCGACGGACAGCTCGCCCGCGCGGCGGCGAGGTTCCCCACGAACACGCCGCTCACGAAGGAAGCGTACCTCTACCGCTCGATCTTCACGTCGCACTTCCCCGGCGAGCCCGCCGTGCGCTGCGTCCCGGAGGGTCCGAGCATCGCGTGCAGCACGCCCGCCGCGATCGCCTGGGACCCCTCCTTCGCCGGCATGGCCGACCCCTCCGGCCGAGCCGTGCAGGGCGTCCACACCCACAGCTACTGAACCTGCTCCGTAGCCGGGAGCGCGGGCGTCTACCGGCGAGAGGTGTGCCGGATCAAGGGGGAACTGACTCGGCGACCCGGGTGACCTCGGCTGCGAGGTCGTCGTACGAACACGGGCGACCGGCCAGGTCCTTCAGGGGCCGGAGCCCGATTGTCTCGCTGCACGGCTTCTCTTTGTCGATGACAGACGTGGGTACGACGTAAAACTCCCACTGCTCCGTATCGAGCGGGTCGACGGTGGCCTTGTTCTCCTGCTTCAGCAGGCAGAAAACGTAGATGTCGGCGATGCGTTTCGGCGGGCTGTGCGTACGGCTCTCACCCGTTGCAGGGTCCCATGCCTCCTTCGTTCGGGCGATGCCGAATCGTATCGTGGAACGCTTCTTCTGACGCCAGGACTGCAGGTACGCCGCACTCTTGATCTCAATCTTTGTACCGGACGATGTCTCGAGGTCGTACGACCCCCACTCCACACGCGGCGTTTCCGTTAGACCCAACGCGTTCGCCACGAGAAACTCGGCCACGATGCCGCGCTCGGTGTTGTCAAGCACACTGGAACTCGACCATCGCCAGTAGTCGCCCAGAGTCGCACCAGGGGATCCGCCTCTTACGCGAAACTCATCCGTCGGCTCCTTCAGCCGGGGCCGGATCGGCCCGAGGTCACCTGCCTTCACGGCTTCTTCCTCTGCTTGTGGCGTGCGCCGCAGGCCCTCTTGATCTCGTACTGCGAGCGTAGTACCATCCCGGATGGGATTTGCTGCGGCAAAGGCGGCGGTGGTGGCGGCCCTTCACGAAGGGAACTTCGAACACGAGGTCCGCGATGCTCTCGGCGAGAAGAACCTGTTGGCAGTCGGTGACGTCGATGCGAACGAGGTCGCAACACTTGTGCTCAAGACTCGCTCCCAGGACTACGGGGAATCACGCCACCATTGGGATCAATCTGTCGTCGTGCACACGTTCCAGCCAACCGTCCACGAGGAACGGTGGTACATCAAGGTGTATTTCATTGAGATCGACCGGGACGACCGGAAAGCAATGTTCATAAGCGTTCATCGAGCAGGGGGCTGACATGAAAATCTTGCGGGAGGGAGACCGCGGATACGCTCTGGCCCCGGAGCGCGGGCGCGTCGAGATCGTTTACGAGTACCGAACGGTCGAACTCGAGAAGTCGAACGCCACGGTCAGGGACGTTCTTGTCGGCGTGGACGCCGAAACCGGAGAAGTTCTAACGGTGCCCGCCCAGTCGACGCCGAAACTCAAAGCGGCAAGGGACGCCACGAAGGAGAAGGTGATGAGCGTCCGGATGCCCAGGGAACTCGACGACGTACTTCACCTTGTTGCCGACCACTATCGCGCGGCGCCCAAGCAGTTCGCTCCTGCGGTTATTCGATACTACCTGACCCTGGCCTCCTCCGACGCCGATATGGTGCGTTGGCTGTGTGCGCTCTCCAATAGCCGATTGGCGACGGGAAAGTGCCGGAAGAATCTGCGTTTGAGAGTTCAGCCGGAGCTTCTTGCCTGGTTGCGCGAGGTCGCCGTCGCTACGGAGGGCGCCACCAAGAGTGATCTGGTGCGTGGCGCGATCATGGCAGCGAAGGAAGATGTGCTCGACGATGGCGCCAAGCAGCGCCAGCGTGCACTTGGAGCGATCGCCCAGGCTGTCTAGCTCAACCTTGTTTGCGGCGTCCCTTGTTTGGCGGACATCTTGCAACCGCTCGCGACGCAAGGACTCCGACGGCAAAGGTGGAGCGATGATGTACCGCAACCCGGCGATTTTCCCCCGTCTCGCGCTTCTCGTTCTTCTCGGTTCGACCACCGGCGCTCCCGCTGCCGCGCAGGAGGCGGTGTCGGTCGAGGTCGTGCCGGGTGCCCTGTCGCTCGAGGTGGGAGAGGAGGCCATGCTGGAAGCCCGCGTTCTGGATGCGGAAGGCAATGTGATCGACGCCCAGGTCCTCTTCTTCCCCGCCTTCGCCGACGGACGGAGCGGGAGCGCGCGGCAAAGCATCGACGTGGACCGCGCGACCGGCCGGGTGAGAGCAGTGAAGGGCGGCGAGTTTCTCATCTCCGCCATCGTCGCGACGGCGCGCGGCCTGCGCGGCGAGGCCATGGTGAGCGTGGCCTACCCCCCGCTGGACCGGATCGATGTGAAGCCTTCGGGCGGTTCGACGTATGTCGGCGTCGCGACGCGTCACCGGGCCAGGCTGCTCGACACGGCCGAGGACGAGCGTGACGGCGAGCTTCGCTGGTCCACCTCCGACGAGGGCGTCGCAACCGTGGACCGCTTCGGCATTCTCACGGCGCACGCGCCGGGGTCGGTCGTGCTGCGGGCGGAAGCGGAGGGCATCTCCGCGGACGTTGCCTACGAAATCAGGGAGAACCCCGCCGCGCGCCTGACGGTGTCGGGAAGCGCGGAACGGGCGCGGACGGGCGACGTGGTGCGTTTCGAGGCGATGGTCGAGGATGCGATGGGCGGCGCCGTGGCCGACCTGCCGGTCACCTGGACCGTGATGTCGGATCCCGCGATCGAGGCGACCGCGGACATCCCCCCGGCGGAGATCGATGAACGGGGCCGGTTCGTGGCGTACTTCCCCGGCGTCTACACGATTGTCGCCAACGTGCCGGGCCGCGCCGCGCGCACCTCGCTTGAAATCCATGCGCGACACGCCTCGCAGGAAGTGACGTTCGTGGGGCAGGGACAGGTGAACAACGAGCGCACGTCGGACCTGTGGGTGTGGGAGGGCGTCGACGGGCGCGACTACGCGATCACCGGCACGCACGCGGCGGCCGGGGCCGTATACTTCTGGGACGTGACGGATCCGGCGAGCCCCGTCCTCACGGATTCCGTCGTGGTGGATGCGCGCACGACGAACGACGTGAAGGTGAGCGAGGACGGGGAGATCTGTGTGATCTCGCGCGAGGGCGCCTCGAATCGCCGCAACGGGATCGTCATCCTCAACTGCCGGAACCCGCGGGACGTGACGACGATCTCCGTGTTCGACGACGAACTCACGGGCGGCGTGCACAACCTCTTCATCCACGAGGATCACGTATACGCGGTGAACAACGGGCGCCGCTTCGACGTAATCAACATCGAGGATCCGGCCGGCCCGCACCGCGTGGGCCGCTTCGAACTCGACACGCCGGGGCACGCGATCCACGACATCTGGATCGTGGACGGGATCGCATACACGTCGAACTGGGGCGATGGAGTCGTGCTCATCGACGTGGGGGGCGGCGACCGCGGCGGCTCCCCCTCCAATCCCGTGGAGATCGCGCGCTTCCGCGACATCGGCGGGCGGACGCACGCGGCCTTCCCGTACCGGAGTCCGACGGGGCGCTTCTACGTGTTCATGGGGGACGAGGCGGGGCGCCCGGGTTTCGACGGGCAGGATCCGGAGCGCACGCCGCAGTTCATGTCGGGCTACATCCACGTGGTCGACTTCACGGACCCCGACAACCCGGAGGAGGTCGCGCGCTACGAGATCCCCGAGGCGGGCTCCCACAACATGTGGATCGAGGACGACAAGCTCTATGCGGCGTTCTACAACGGCGGGCTGCGGGTGCTCGACATCTCCGGCGAACTGAAGGGAAACCTGGGCGAGCAGGGCCGGGAGATCGCGCGCTACATGGCGTACGATCCGGACGGCGTGGTGGCGAACGCGCCCTTCACCTGGGGGCCGCAGATCCACAAGGGGAACCTCTTCTTCGCGGAGTACTTCAGCGGGCTGTGGGCGGTGAAGCTCCAGCCGCGCCAGGAACTCGTCCCGTAGCGGGATTGAACTCCGTGCGAATATCCGCCCGGATCAACGGCACCGCGTGGTCCGGGGACGTGGAGCCCCGGCTTCTCCTGTCGGACTTCCTGCGCTCCGAGGTCGGACTCACGGGCACGCACGTGGGGTGTGAGCACGGGGTGTGCGGGGCGTGCACCGTGCAATTGGATGGGGAGCCCGTGCGAGCCTGCCTCATGTTCGCGGTGCAGATCGACGGGCACGACGTGAGGACGGTCGAAGGGCTCGCCGAAGCGCCGCCCGGTGAAGCGATCTCCGTCGAGGGGCTGCACCCGGTCCAGCAGGCCCTGCACGAGGCACACGGTCTGCAGTGCGGCTTCTGCACCCCCGGCGTTCTCATGACTGCGGAGGCCTTCCTGCGCGAGAACCCGGCGCCTTCGCGGGAGGAGATCCGCGAGGCCGTGTCCGGGCACCTGTGCCGCTGCACGGGCTATCACAACATCGTGGAGGGCGTCGCGCTCGCGGCCGAACGCCTCGCGGCGGGCGGCCCCGGCGCCGGCGCCGACGGGGACGGCGACCGTTGAGCCGGACGGGCCGCGCATGAGCCGGGCGGGCGGGACGTGGATCGGGGCGCGGGTGCCGCGCAACGAGGACGCGCGCCTCCTGACCGGCCGCGCCCAGTTCGTCGAGGACGTTGAGCCGCCCGGCACGCTGCACGTCGCCTTCGTGCGCAGCGACCTGCCGGCCGGCCGGCTGCGCGGGCTCGACGTGGAGCGCGCGAGGGCGCACCCCGGGGTCCACGCCGTCTTCACGGCCGCCGATCTCGGCCCGCTCCTCCGGCCTGGCGCGGTGCTCGTGCCACCGCCGCCGCTCGAAGGGCTGGTGTTCCACGCCCGCACGGCGCTGCCCCTCGTCCGCGAGCGGATCCGGCATCAGGGCGAGGCGCTGGCCATGATCGTCGCCGAGAGCCGCTACGTGGCCGAGGACGCGGCCCAGCTCGTTGAAGCGGACATCGAACCGCTCGACCCCGTGGTGGACCTCGGGCGGGCGCTCGATGAGGGCGCGCCGCGGATCCACGACGACCTCCCGTCGAACCTCGCCGCGCACGTCCGGCAGACGAAGGGGGACTACGCCGCCGCCCGCGCCCGGGCCGATCTCGTCCTGGAGCGACGCTTCTCCTATGACCGGGGAATCGGGGGCGCGGTCGAGAACCGGGCCGTCGTGGCCGAGTGGGATGCGCGGGCCGACCGGCTTCAAGTGTGGGACACGACGCAGGCCCCCATTCCGGTGCGCAACGTCGTCGCCGCGGCGCTCGGCCTGTCGGAGTCGCAGGTGCGGTTCATCGCCCCCTTCGTGGGCGGCGGTTTCGGCCCGAAGATCATGTTCTACGCGGAGGAGATCCTCGTCCCCTGGGCCTCGATCCGGCTGGGGCGGCCCGTGAAGTGGGTCGAGGACCGGTACGAGAACTTCTTCGCCACCACCCAGGAGCGGGGGCAACTGCACGAGGCGGAGATCGCGGTGACGCGCGAGGGCCGGATCCTGGGCGTCCGCGACATCTTCATCCACGACTCGGGGGCGTACGACCCGTACGGTCTCACGATCCCCATCAACACCCAGTGCACGCTTCTCGGGCCCTACCGGGTGCCGAGCTACGAGAGCGAGTTCCGGGTCGCCTTCACGAACAAGCCGATTGTGACGCCCGTGCGCGGGGCGGGCCGGCAGCACGGCGTGTTCGTCATGGAGCGCCTGCTCGATCTCGCGGCGCGCGGCCTCGGCCTCGATCCGGTCGAGCTCCGCCGCCGCAACGTGATCGGTTCGGACGAGTTCCCGTACAACCACGAGATCATGTACCAGGACTTCGCCCCGCTCCGGTACGACAGTGGGAGTTACGAGGAGTCGCTGGAGGAGGCCGTCCGCCTCGTCGGCCACGACACGTTCCCGCGGGAACGCGAGCGGGTGCGGGCGGACGGGCGCGCGGTCGGCCTCGGCATCGTCAACTACGTGGAGGGGACGGGGATCGGCCCCTATGAGGGAGCCCGGATCACGGTCGAGCCGAGCGGCACCGTCCGTCTCGCGACCGGCGTGGGCACGCAGGGCCAGGGGCACTTCACCGCCTTCGCGCAGATCGTGGCCGACGCGGTCGGGGTGGCGCCGTCCGACGTACGGGTGGTGACGGGGGACACGAGCGACTTCCACTGGGGGACGGGCACCTTCGCGAGCCGCGGGGCGGTCGTCGCCGGCAACGCGATCCATGCCGCGGCGCTGTCCGTGCGGGAGAAGATCCTGCGCCACGCCGCCGAGACACTCGAGGTCGATCCGGATGACCTCGAGCTCGCCGACGGCGCCGCCCGCGTGCGCGGAGCCCCGGACCTGTCCGTCGATCTCGGCGCGCTCGCGGTGCGCGCCAACCCGCTGCGGGGGGCCGTGGAGCCGGGCACCGAGCCGGGGCTGGAGGCGACCTCGTACTTCGGCCCGCCGTACGGGACGACCGCGAACGGGACGCACGCCGTCGTCGTGGCGGTGGACCCCGAGACGGCGATGGTCGAGATCCTGCGCTACCTCGTCGTGCACGACTGCGGGACGGTGATCAACCCGACGATCGTGGAAGGCCAGATCCACGGTGGCGTCGCGGCGGGGATCGGAAACGCCTTCTATGAGGAACTCGTGTTCGACGAGTTCGGCGGGACGAGCAACGCCTCCTTCATGGACT
>VXMQ01000137.1 GCA_009841015.1 Candidatus Palauibacter denitrificans
CGCGTAGGCGAAGTTGTAGCGCAGCATGAGGGAGTTGCTCGCGTCGGGACGCGCGTCGAAGCGTGCGAACACGTTCGCCAGGTTGTTCTCCAGCGTGTACAGGCCCGCTTCGCCGGCATCCGCGCCGTAGCCCCTGAGAAGTCTCGAGACGCGCCCTATGGAATCCGGGTCGAGCTTCGTCCGGACGATGTCGTCGACGCCCACCGTGAACCCATCGGGCGGCCGCTCGCGGCCCTCGAACTCGCCGGCGACAAAGAAATGCAGCCGGTCGCGCACGATGGGACCGCCGACATCGAAGCCCGCGAACACGTTGTCCAGCTCACCCGGCTCCCGCAGGTGGCCGCCGATCAGTGCATCGCCGACCAGCGCGTCGTTGCGGAAGAAACCGAACGCCGATCCGCCGAACTCGTTGGACCCCGTCCGGGTCACGGCGTTGAGGACGCCGCCGGTAAACCCGGACTGGCGGACGTCATACGGCGCCGTGAGCACCTGGAGCTCCTCGATCGCCGCGAGCGGAATCACGCGCCCGCTCGCCTGTCCGCCGGCCACGCCGGTCGGCGACAGGCCGAAAACGTCCTGGTTGAGGGCGCCGTCGACCTGGATGTTGTTGAAGCGGATGTTGGACCCCGCCACCGATGTGCCCATCTCGTCGATTGCCACCAGCGGCGACAGTCGGGCGAACCCCGTGAAATCCCGGGATATCGTGGGCAGGGCCTCGATCACCTCCCGGTTGACGACGGTCGTCGAGCCCATGCGGGAGGGGTCGAACTCCGGGTCCGTCTCGACCCGGACGGAGAGTTCCGGCAGCGGCACCGCCGTCTCCGAGAGTTGAACCTCGAGCCGCAGCCGCTGTCCGGCGATGAGCGTCAGGCCCTCCCGCGCCACCGGGCTGAGTCCGATGCGCGCGACCTCCAGCGTGTAGGGCCCGCCGGGCCGAAGATTGGCAAGGCTGAAACGGCCCAGGTCGTCGCTCAGCACGGTGTGGGTGGCCCCGGTTCGGGTGTGGCGGAACTCGACCTGGGCCCCGGCCACAGGAACTCCATCGGCGTCGATCACGCGCCCCGCCACGCCGGCGGTCGTGACCCCCTGCGCGTTCACGGCGGACGGATGGACCGCGAGGCCCGCGAGAAGGCCGATCAACGCAACGCCGACAAGGCGACTCAAAGCGGTTCTCCTTTCCGAAGACCCCAAGAGATAACGCGCAGAGGGCGGATGATATATCGGTGGGCTACCCGCGCCGAACGGCCGCGGCGTATTGTCGGAGCCGTGAGTACCACGAGCCGCACGCTGAGCTTTCTTGCGATCCTGGGCCCCGGAGGTCTCGAGCGGGACCGGTCGATCGAGATCGCCCCGGACGGAACGATCCGCGCCATCCGGGCGACTCGCGCCGGCGACGCCCCCCGGGACGGAGGGCTCGCGGTCCCCGGCATGCCGAACGCGCACTCGCACATCTTCCAGTGCGCACTGGCTGGCTTCGGCGAAGAGGCGCGAGGGGACGATTCCTTCTGGAGTTGGCGCCGGGCCATGTACCGGCTCGCCAACTCCATCACCCCGGAGCAACTGTTCGACATCGCCCGGCACGGGTATGCCTGCATGCTGCGCGCAGGCTTCACGCACGTGGTGGAGTTCCACTATCTGCATCACGGTCCGAACGGCGCGCGCGGGCCCGAGTCGTCGCAGGCCGTACTCGCGGCGGCCGAGGAGGTTGGCCTTCCCATCAGCCTTCTGCCCGTCTACTACCGGACGGCCGGTTTCGACGGGGCCCCGCCTCACGAGGGACAGCGCCGCTTCGCGCACGATTCGGTGGACGAGTTCATGGCCGCGGTCGAGGCGCTGAGCCCGGCGGTGGCCGGCGTGGCGCCGCACTCGCTCCGCGCCGTCCCCACGGCCGACCTCGCGGAACTCGTCGCGGGGGTCGATGCCGCGCTGGGCCGCGAGGCGCCGCTCCACATCCACGTCAGCGAGCAGGAACTCGAGGTCGAGGAATGTCTCGCGGTCCGCGGCCGCACGCCGATCGACCTCCTTGCGGACACCGTCGAACTGGGCCCGCGCTGGAGTCTCGTACATGCCACGCACGCCACGGAGGCGGAGCGCGCCCGGCTCCGGAGCGCGGGGGCGGGGGTCGTCCTGTGTCCGATCACGGAAGCCCACCTGGGGGACGGGATCTTTCCCGCCCGCGAGCACTTCCTCGCGGGTGGCGCCGCCGCGGTGGGCTCCGACGCGAACGTCCGCATCTCCGCCATCGAGGAGGCGCGGCAACTCGAATACGGGCAGCGTCTCCGGGATCGGCGCCGGGCGCGTCTGGCTACCGAAGCGGGCGCCGGATCCGTCGTCTGGTCGTGGTTGGCGGAGGGCGGCGGCGAGGCGGCGGCGGTCCGGCCCCGCTCCGCAGGCGGCGCAGGCGCGCCGATGCGGCTGGGGCGAATCGAACCCGGCTACCGAGCCGACTTCGTCGTCCTGGACCGGGAGGGTCCCCACACCATGGGACACGATTGGGAGACCGTCATGGACGCGTGGCTCGTGGGGGGCGATGAGCGCGACATCGAGGCCGTGTACGTCGGAGGGGAACGCCGCGTCGAGGGCGGATCGGTGACGGGCGAGGACGAGATCCGATCCGCTTACGGAAAGGCGATGCGAGGGATCCGGCGGGCGATCTGACCCTGGCTTCGCGGTCGGGCCGCCCGCGTGGCGGTCAGGCGGCCGCCCGCTCCAGCTCCATCGACCACTTGCCGCGCGTCGCGAGACCGTTCATGCGCGCGCGGTGCGCAAACGCCGCCTGCGCCGCCGGCCCGTTGTCCGCCGCCCCACCCCAGGCTTGCAGCGGGGCCGCCTGCAGCGCCCGCCCGTACGAGAAGCTCAGGTTCCACGGCGTGTCGAACCCCGCGTTCATCGCGTTCAGGTGGGCGGTGGCCTCGATGTCCGACTGTCCTCCCGACAGAAAGACGATGCTCGGGACCGACGAGGGGACCGCGCGCCTCAGGCAGCGCACCGTCTTCTCGGCGACCTCGTCGACGCCCGCCTGATCGGCGCACAGCTTGCCCGACAGCACCATGTTGGGCTTCAGGACCGAGCCTTCCAGCAGCACGCGCTGGTGGAAGAGGGCTATGTACACCTGCTTCAGCGTGGCTTCGGTCGCCTCGAAGCAGCGGTCGATGTCGTGATCGCCGTCCATCAGCACCTCCGGCTCGACGATCGGCACGAGCCCCTGCTCCTGGCTCAGCGCCGCCATCCGGGCGAGCGCGTGGGCGTTCGCCCCGATGCAGTAGGCACTCGGGATGGAGCGGTCTCCGCCGCGCCCGATGTCGATGACGGCGCGCCACTTCGTGAAGCGGGCCCCGAGTTCGTAGTACTCCGCCAGCCGTTCGCGCAGCCCGTCGAGTCCTTCGGTCACCTTCTCGCCCGGCGCCCCCGCGAGAGCATGCGCCCCCTTGTCGATCTTGATCCCGGGAATCGATCCCGCATCGGAGAGCAGCTGGACGAGCGGCGTGCCGTCCGCCGCCGACTGCCGCAGCGTTTCGTCGAACAGGATGACGCCCGAGATGCACTCGCTCAGCGCGTCGCTCGTCCGGAAGAGCAGCTCCCGGTAGTCGCGCCGGTTCTCCTCGGTCGATTCGACGCCGATGCCGTCGAACCTCTTCCGGATCGTGCCGGAGCTTTCGTCGGCCGCCAGGATCCCCTTGCCCTTGGCTCCCATGTCTTCCGCCACCTGGACGAGTTGCTGCCTCATAACGGTTCCTCCGCCCTCATTCCGGGCCGGATTTCAGTGTTGGACGCCATCCATGTGTCGGATATTCCGGGGCATGAGGAGGGGCGTCAACGGGGTTGCCCCGCGACGCCCCTCGGACGCTGGATCGGAACGGAGCAAGGGCTCCGGATCAAGTCGGGTTGACGGGATCGTCCTCGAGCGTCCAGATCACCGGCGTGACCGGCGTGGCCGTCTGGTTGAAGATCAGCTTCTCAAGTTCGTCGCCCGGCTCGGTGGTTTCCAGGTGCACGGCCCGGAAGTCATAGCAGCCGGCCTCGACCGTGAAGTCCCGCTGGCTGCCGGGCTGGATCGTCCCCTCGATGGGGTGGTCCGTGCCGAAGAGATCCGCGCCCCAGTCGGATGTCCCGCACGGCCGCGCGAAGAAGAAGATCACGGGGCCGAGCAGCCGGTTGACCACGCGCACCGTGGACGGGCTGTCGAACGTGGGCTCCGGAACTACGGGGTCGCTGTCACCGCACGCCGCCAGTGACACCCCGATCGCCACGACGGCGAAGATTGCATACCGCTTCTGTTTCACGCACCACATCTTGCATTCCTCCATGGCCGCTGTGCCGGACCGTGCCGCGCCTGCCGGGTCCGCGCACGGTCCGCGCCTCATTCGGCCGGACATTAAACCTCCGGGAAAGATACATCGGAGCGGGGTGCCGTCCACCCGGCACACAGCCGGACTGCTCGCGTCTCATTCGCGCTGCACCGATCTTACAACAGAGAACGTGCGAACCCCCTCGCGAGAGACACGGCCCGGCGACGTGAGCGACGTGAACGACAAGCCTTCCGTCTGGTTCCACACCTTCGGGTGCAAGGCGAACCAGTACGACACCGAACGGATCCGCCAGGAGCTGGAACTCCGCGGAGCGGAAACCGCGCTCCACGTGGACCAGGCGGACGTCGCCGTGATCAACACGTGTACCGTGACGAACCAGGCGGACGCCAACGCGAGGCGACTCGTGCGCCGGCTGCGCCGCCAGCGTCCGGATATCCGCATCGTCGTCGCCGGATGTTCAACCTCCTTCCGTGAAGCCGAGTACCGCGGGCTGGCGGAGGTGGACGGGGTCGTACCCGGACACGATCCGTCCGCCGTCGCGCAACTCCTGCCGCAACCGGGAGACTTCGCGGGCGATGCCGTCACCGCCGACCGCTCGGACGCTCCATTCGCCCCGTTGCGGCGGAATGCCCGCGGCACCCGCGCGTGGCTGAAGATTCAAGACGGGTGCGATCGAAAATGTTCGTTCTGCGCGACCCGGATCGCGCGCGGCGCATCGGTCTCGCGCCCCGTCGACGAGGTCGTGATGGAGGCCGCCACCCTCGCGCGGGCGCACCCGGAACTCGTGATCACCGGGATCCACATCGGCCACTACGGGAAGGACCTCGATCCCGAGCCCCGGCCAGGTGGCCGCCACGCGCCCGCCAGTCTCGCGACGCTGTGCGAGCGGCTGCTCGAGGAAGTCCCCGCCCGCATCCGCCTCTCCTCCATCGAGGCGACGGAGATCGACGACCGGCTCGTGGATCTGCTCGCGGCCTCGGATGGACAGCTGGCGCCCCACCTGCACGTGCCGCTGCAGAGCGGGTCCGACCGGGTGCTTCGCCTCATGCGCCGCTGGCACACGCGGGAGGCGTATCGCGCCCGCGTGCTCGCGATCGCCGAGCGCCTGGGCGCGATCGATTCCGGCGCGTTCGGTCTCGGCGCGGACATCATCGTCGGGTTCCCCGGGGAGGGGGAGGCGGAGTTCGAGGAGACGCGGGCGCTCGTGGAGGAGTTGCCCTACACGTACCTGCACGTATTCCCCTATTCGGTACGGGACGGCACCGTGGCGGCGAGTCTTCCGGATCGGATACCCGGCGACGTGGCGGCGACCCGCTCGCGGACGCTGCGCGACCTCGGCCTCCGCAAGGGCCAGGCCTATTCGGAAGCGCGCGCGGGTACCACGGCCGACCTCGTCGTGGAGGGACGGGACGACCGCGTCGCCGGCGTGACGGGCGACTACCTGCGGGTCGAACTTCTCGGGGACGCGACGCCCGGCGATCGCTTCCGCGCGCGCCTGCGGGGGCGCGGCGGGCGGCTGACGGCCGAGGCGCCGGTCAAGGCACGGGCGGTGGCTGCGGTCTAGCCGTCGGTGGCCCAAACCTGCGTCGGCGCCTCAGCCCCTGCGTCGGCGCGTCAGCGTTCCGAGCGTCCGCCGGGGATGGTGCGCGGGCTCACAAGCGACTCGCCGCCGTCGACGACGATCACTGAGCCCGTGATCCAGTCTCCGCCCGGAGAGCACAGAAAGGCGATCATCCGCCCGATGTCATGCGGGTGCCCCAGCCGGCCGGCGGGGATGAAGCGCTCGGCGAACCCGGCGCCGGAGCGGGCGCCGAACATGTCGACTTCCTCGCTCGGGGGTGCCTCGAACGCCTTCTTCACGCCCTCCGTCGGGATCGGGCCCGGCGCGATGGAGTTCACGTTGATCCCGTCCCGCGCCCACTCGATGGCGAGTGTGCGGGTGAGGGCATCGACGCCCGCCTTGGCCGCCGTCGCGTGGGCCATGAGCGGCCAGCCCCGGTGGTACAGCGTCATCGAGATCGACACGATGCGCCCGTACCTCTGCTCGGCCATGACGGGGTAGACCGCGCGGCAGGCGTGGAAGGTGCCGAACAGGTCGATCTCCACCACGGCGCGCCAGCCGTTCGGCGACAACTCGGCCGTCGGCGCGTAGAAGTTGCCCGCCGCGTTGTTCACGAGGATGTCGATGGACCCGAGCGCATCCCGCGTCTCGCGCACCGCGGCTTCGAGCGCCGCCGGCTCGCGCACGTCCCCGACCGTCGGGAGCGTCCGCACGCCGTGGGTCGAAGCCAGGCGTTCCGCCGCCCGCGTCACCCGCTCCTCGTTGCGGCTGAACACGCCCACGGAGGCGCCGGCCGCCGCGAGGCACTCCGCGATCCCGTACCCGATGCCGCTCCCGCCGCCCGTGATGAGCGCGGTGTGGCCCGCGAGCAGATCCGGCGCGAAGAGCGTCATCCTACCGGAACATGCTGCGGGCGACGAACCAGACGTTCGCGGGCCGCTCGGCGAGGCGACGCATGTACCACGGGAACCACGCCCCCCCGTAGCTGATCAGCACCCGCAGCGGGGTCCCGTCGCGCACGAGCCTCCTCTGCTCGCGCCGTCCGATGCCGTACAGCATTTCGATCTCGAACCGGCTGCCGTCGAGACCCGCCGCCCCCGCCTCCGCGGAAAGCGGCCCGATCATCGCCGGATCGTGCGTCCCGAGCCCGAGGAAGCCATCTCCTCCGCTCCCGAGGTGGTCGATGAGGCGCCGCGAGAGGGCGAGGTAGCTCTCGTCGACGTCGCGCTTGTCCGGAAAGGCGATCTCGGCCGGTTCCGCGTACGCTCCCTTCACGAGCCGGATGCGGGGGCCGAATTCCATGAGCGATTCGAGGTCGTCCGCGGTCCGTCTGAGGTAGGACTGGATGCAGAGTCCGACGTTCACATGCCGACGCCGGACCGCGCGATAGAGCGAGAGGGTCGCCTCCGTGTAGAACGACCCCTCCATGTCGATCCAGAGCGTGCCGCGACCCTCGGCGCGCGCCGCGAGTTCCCCCACGTTCTCGACCGCGAGTTCCGGGTCCTGGTCGAGTCCGAGGTGCGTGGGCTTGATCGAAACTTCCAGATCGAGCCCCATCTCCTCCGCCAGATCCATCGCCCGGATGTACTCGCCGACGGATTCGCGGGTCTCCTCGGCGGTCTCGACGTTCTCGCCCAGCGTGGTGACGAGGGTGGGAACGCCTTCCTCGCGCAGACGGGCGGCCTCGCCGATCGCGTCCTCCAGCGTCTCGCCCGGCATGAACTTGCGCACCGCGCGTCGGACGAAGCGACGCTCCGGCAGGCGCTGCGAGAGCCACCGGTTCGTGGAAGCCCACAGCAGCACCTTCCGCATCGTCTCCATACCCGCCCCGAACCTCGCCGCGCTAGCTGCGCAACCCGGACTCGCCCGAATCGGAGACGTCGAATCCGATCCACATCCCCGTGACCGCGTGAGCCGGGACGGGGCACACGAGCGCGTACTCGCCGGCCGTGGAAGCCGTGAAGCCGATGCTCTCGGTGCCGCCGCCGGGGGCCGTGGCCTCCGTAATCGAAGTCGCGTTCGAGGTGATCGCGCCCTCGAAGACGGGCGTTGCGTCATCGAAGATCGCGGGGTAGCTCGCCGCCCGCTCGAGGACGCTGAAGCTGTGATAGTTGACGGGATCCCGGTTCTCGAAGTTGACGGTGACGGTGTATCCGACAGGCACGACGACCGTGGCCTCGCCGTTGGCGTAGCCGTTGAAGTTCCAGCGGTTGTTCGCGTCCGTCGAGCCCGCGACGAGATCGATCGTCACGGTGCGCGCGCCGTCGTCCACCGAGATCCAGTCCACGGCCATGGGCCCCGAAGCCGCCGCGGCCGTCTCCGTGGCGGGAGCAGCGGCCGGGGCGGGCGCCGGCGACGGCTGGTCGCTCTCGCCGCCGCCGCATCCGAAGAGGACGAACGCGCCCAGGGCCGGTAGTGTCGATCGCTTCATCATTCTATTCCACTCCAGAGTTCTTCTGTAATGAGATTCGCAGGATATGCGTCTGAGGCGTCCTCCGGCCCGTCGCGTTCCCGCGGCGTTCGTGCCGGGTGGAGCGCCCGGAATATACAGGTTCTCGATCCCCCGGCTACGGCGGCGCGCGCCGGCGGAACCGCCCGGAAACTGGCGCGAGTCCCGGATGCTCCCCACATTCAACCGGTTCCGGGGGATCCCCAAACCCCCGTTTCCCGGCGCGGTCGATTCGGCCCCGGGGAGTCTCGAAGTCGCGAATCCGGTCCGGCTTCGCGGAATACAGCAAAGAGTTGGTGCATTGACGAACAACACATCACAGCCACGCGGCGGCTCCCCGCGCGGGGGCGGAAGCCAGCCCGGCGGCAAGGGGCAGCCGAAGGGCCGGGCCAAGGGGTCCGGCGGCCGAGGCGGAAAGGGCCGGAACCGGCGTCGCCGTTCACGCGGACGCCGCAACCGGAAGGGGCAGGGGCCGCCGCCGCAGCGGTCCGGCCAGCAGGATACGGCCGCCGACGTTCCGGAAGGTCCGAAGGACGGCTACCTGGGGCTCATCGAGCGGCTCGGCAACGGCACGGGGTTCATCCGCCGCCAGCACGCCGGGTACACTCCGAGCGACGACGACATCTACGTGAGTCCGAAGATCGTTTCCCGCTACGACCTGCGGACGGGAGACGAGATCTACGGCCAGGCCGGCCGCCCTCCCCGCCCCGGCAAG
>VXMQ01000176.1 GCA_009841015.1 Candidatus Palauibacter denitrificans
TTTAGACGATTCCCTGCCGTGATTCAGGCCTCAGGCGATCCGCCGGACGGGCGCTACCTGGGCACGCTCGATACGGGAACCGCCGCACTGCCCGACATGCCGGACGCCTTCGGCCCGGATGGCCTCGTCGCCTTCATCGACACGGACGACTTCGATGTCCCCGTCATCACCGTGTGGCGCCTTCCGCCCGCGATCCGCCTGGAATCCGCGCGACCTCCCCCGACGCCCTGAAGGTGCCCGAAGTCGGCTGACAGTCTCTCCCACCCCGGTGCGCGCTCCTCACTGCGGACGGAACGTGTTCCGTACGCGCAGCGACCGCCGGAAATAGGCCGTCCAGATCGTCGCCCACGCCAGAGACCCGACGACGATGGCCGCGAGGATCGCGATCGCGGCCACCCATTCCTCGGGGTTCCTCCTCTGCGCCGTCCCGTCGGTCTCGAGATTGAAGGGGACGGCGGCCGCGCGCAGCGTGATCACGAGAGCGACGACCCACAGCGCGACGACGTTCCACGTCGGGGCGCGTGGCGACTTCAGGAGGATGAGGGCGAGCGGGGACGCGAGGACGAGGAAGATCGCGACCAGCAGCCAAAGGGCATAGTCGAGAAACCATCCCGACAGGCCCGCCGCATGGACGAGCAGGAAGGGGATGGACCCACCGAGGTACACCAGTAGCCAGCCTCCCACGCCGACCGGCGTGGTTCCGTCGATCGCGGTCTCCGTGTTTGGAGCTGGTCCCATCAGGGCGCCAGCCATTCAGGAGCATGGGGGGCACCTGCGACGCGGCGCACCAGCCGCCGCCGCGAGATCGCCACGGTCGTGCGGGCTCGTTCCCCCGTCACGGTCGCATCGATCTCCGCAGCCGCTCGGAGACCCGACTGGAGGGCTCCCTGCATCCACCCCCGCTCTCCCGAGGCGTGCTCGCCGGCGAAGTGGATGGGCCCCTCGGGCGATGCCAGTTCCGGGTGCTCGGCGAACGGGGGATCGTGCCAGGCATAGGCGGCCCCGATCCAGGGCTGATGCTCCCACGCGAAGTGGGTTCCGCGCTCCGCGACCTCGCGGGAGCCGGGGAACAGGCCATCAAAGCGATCGATGAAATCGGGTACGATGGCGCCGGGCTCCATCGCCGCGACCGTGCGCGCCATGTCCCCGTACATGTAGGACATCAGGATGCCCCGAGGCCCCGGCTGATTCCAGGTCGGATGCCACATTTCCGAGAAGCCCCCCACAAACGACAGTCCCCATCCGTTCAGGCCGTCCTCCTCCCAATTCCGTTCCGCGTACTGGACGTAGACCCGGGTGACGTCTTCGTAGGACGTGGCTCTGAAGGCCGCTCGCTTCGCTGCCGAGAGGGTGGGGTCGAAGACGATCCTGTCGATGACGGGGAGGGGAACAGTGCAGATGAGGCGGCCGCCCCTCAGTTCCTCCGCGCCGCCGCCGGTTTCGTAGGTCGCCACAACGCCGGCCTCGTCCCGGACCACCCTCGTCACCGGTGAGCCGTACCGCACCCGGTCTCCGAGCGTTTCGGCAAAGGCCATGGGCAGGGCGTCGGTCCCCGCCGGAATCTTGAGCCAGGTGTCGCGCCCCCCACCGAGGAACACGCCCGGCGTCTCCCGGTAGGGGGCCCCCCGCTCGGGAACGATGAGGTACTCGCCGTCCTGCGTATAGAAGGGCGAGGTCTCGATCCCGAAGTGATCGATGTAGCCGAGCGTTCGATCGTGGTCGGGCGGGATGCGGGCCGGGCCGGTTTCGGCGAGGAGCCCGTCGTCGAAGGGCTCGCGCAGCGTCCGTACCCGACCGCCCGCTGCGGTTCTTGCCTCCAGAACCCGGACATCGTGCCCTGCCCGGACCAACTCGTAGGCGGCGACCAGTCCGGACAGGCCGGCGCCCACCACGATCACGTCGACCCGATCTCCCGTTGAGGGCGGCACACCGACGTCCGGACCCATGCCGTCGCCCGAGCAACCGGTGCCCAGGGAGAGAGAGACCAGGGCGCCGCTACCGCGGGCGAGAAAATCCCGGCGGCTGAGAGTGGTCTTGTCGTTCACGCTTGACAACGCTCCGGTCGGGGCGCATGATCCGCAATCCGAATAAAAACCGAACATCAAGCCCCACGGAGCATCCATGTCCTACGCCGAAGGTCTGGCCGCACAGCTTTCCATGTCCAGGAGTCTGTTCAAGAAGACGCTGGAGACGTTCACGGAGGAGGACTCGGGTTTCGGGCCCAACCCTGAGGTGTTCACCGTGGCCGGCCACGTGGCGCACGCCGCCGGTACGGTCGACTGGTTCGTCGACGGCGCCTTCGGCGACGGCTGGAACATGGACTTCGAAGGACATCTCGAGGAGGCGCGGGCCGTCACTTCGCTGGCCGAAGCGATTGCCTGGGTCGACCGAGCCTACGGTCGGGCGGTCGAGGTCATCGGATCCAAATCGGACGAGGAACTCCACGCGCCGATCGACGATCCGCGGATCATGGAAGGCCAACCGCGAGCGGCGATCGTGAACGGGATCACGGATCACACGGCACACCACCGTGGCGCGCTCACGGTCTACGCGCGTCTGCTCGGAAAAGTGCCGGTGATGCCCTACGCCTAGATTTTACGCACGAAGAGCTGCGCGGCGGATTCGCGGCGCAGCGCCAGGAGGGTGCCTTCGACGGAGATGATCGGGTCTCCCGTGGGGGAATTGCGAACGCGGCGCAGCTTGCAGCCCGGCAGGATGCCGCGCTCGAGCAACGGCTCGACTTCGTCGTTCGGTGCGTCGATGCGCTCAAGTTCGACCGCTTGCCGCAGCGGCACGTCCATCAACGACGTCCGGGAACCGTTCGATCTTCCGTTCTTCACGCCGGAATTATCCCTCACGTTGGTTTGACCATCGAAGCGCGACATACTAGCGTTTCCTCCGGTTGAGAACCAGTCTCAACTAACGATAATCGTTATCGGTAGTCTCCCGCCATGCCCCCAGTCGCGACCCCAGCGCGCGCGGATCACGGTGCCGGTACGGACGCGCCCGCTTCCGGTCCGCCCGTCGTGGCCCTCATCGGTCCGCCGAACTCGGGCAAGACGACGCTCTTCAATCGTCTGACCGGACTGCGGCAGAGGGTCGCGAACTATCCGGGCGTCACGGTCGAGAAACACGTGGGCCGGGCGCGCTTCGCCTCGGGTCTCGATCTGGACATCGTCGACCTGCCGGGGGTGAGCGGTTTCTCGGCCCGCTCCCCCGATGAGCGCGTCACGCGCGACGTGCTGGAAGGCCGGATCGAAGGCCTGCGGGCGCCCGAGGCCATCGTGCTCATCGTCGACGCGGTCCGGCTCGAGACGCAACTCATGCTCGTGGGTCCCGTGCTTGAGCGGGAACGCCCGACGCTCCTCGTCCTCAACATGGCGGACGAACTCGAGGCGGGGGACGGCACACTGGACGACGAGGCGCTCGCTGCCGCGTTCGGCGTGGAAGCGGTCCGGACGGACGCACGCACGGGGCGGGGCGTCGAAGCGGTCGCCCACTTCCTGGACCGGGTGGCCATGCGCGCGGCGACGCCCGCGACCGGCGCGAAGCCGGGGTCGGGTTCCGGCGCCCGAACCGGACGAGCCGGGCTGCCGACGATGGACGCGCTCTCCCGCCGCCGCGAGGTGGTCCAGGACGCGCTCGCCTCCGCGAAGTACCGCTCGGCCGGCCCTCCGAAGCTGACGCAGCGTCTCGACGCGCTCTTCCTGCACCGGATCGCGGGTCCGGCCGTGTTTCTCGTCCTCGCCGCGCTCGTGTTCCAGGCCATCTTCACATGGGCCACGCCGATCATGGACGGGGTCGAAATCGGCATCGCCTCCTCCGGCGAATGGCTTGCCGCACGGCTCCCGGCGAGCTGGTTCCGGGATCTCCTCATCGACGGCGTGTGGGCGGGGGTGGGCTCCGTCCTCGTCTTTCTCCCCCAGATCCTCATCCTTTTCCTCTTCCTGGGGATCCTGGAGGACTCCGGCTACATGGCGCGGGCGGCGGTAATCGCCGACCGCACGATGCTGAGGGTCGGACTGCAGGGGCGCGCGTTCCTGCCGCTCCTCTCGGCCTACGCGTGCGCGGTCCCGGCGATCCTCTCCGCGCGCACGGTGGAGGACGAACGCGACCGCATGGCGACGATGTTCATCGCCCCGTTCATGACCTGCTCGGCCCGGCTGCCGGTCTATGCCCTCCTGATCGCGGCGTTCATCCCGGAACAGCCGCTCCTGGGGCCGTTCTTCGGGACGCGGGCGGCAACGATGCTCGGCCTCTACGCGCTCGGCCTCGTCGCCGCCATCGGCACCGCTTTCCTGCTCCGGCGCACGTTCCTGCGGGGGAAGCCCGCCGGCTTCGTGATGGAACTGCCCCCGTACCGCATCCCCTCGCTGCGGACGGTCGCCCTCCGCCTCCTCGACCGGAGCAGGATCTTCATCCGGAGGGTGGGGAAGATCATCCTCGCCGTGACAGTGGTCCTCTGGGTCCTG
Source organism: Candidatus Palauibacter denitrificans (assembly GCA_009841015.1). Classification (GTDB taxonomy): domain Bacteria; phylum Gemmatimonadota; class Gemmatimonadetes; order Palauibacterales; family Palauibacteraceae; genus Palauibacter; species Palauibacter denitrificans. The sequence goes on from VXMQ01000176.1 coordinate 4,473, forward strand.
GCGCAGTTCCCCCGGGTCGACGGCGCCCCGCCACCGGTCGATGAGAGCGCGCTCGGACAGATGGGACAGGTCATCGAACCGGCGATCGAACCGCTCGGGTTCGACTGGAGGATCGGCGTGGGTCTCGTCTCCTCGCTCGCCGCGCGCGAGGTCATCGTCGGCACGCTCGGCACGATCTACGGAATCGAGGACGGCGACGAGACGTCGCTCGAACTGAGGGCCGCCCTGCAGCGCGACCTCGACTTCGGGGGGGCCATCGCCCTTCTCGTCTTCTTCGTGTTTGCCCTTCAGTGCATGTCCACGGTCGCGATGATGCGGAGGGAGACGGCCGGCTGGAAGTGGCCGCTGGCCCAGTTCGGCTACATGCTCGCGCTGGCCTACGCCGGAGCCCTGGCCGCGAACCAACTGCTCTGAGGCCGCGCGTCCGGCGGGTCGTCAGAGCGGGTCGTCAGGCCGGCTGCTCCTCTTGCGGTCGAATCTCCGAGACGGTGGTCGCTATTCTCCGGGTGGAGGCGGTGGTGGAGGCGGTGGTGGAGGCGACGGCGGCATCGGCGGTGGCGAGGTACCCGGGCTAGGGGGACTCGGGTCTTGACCTCACGGATCGGGCTACGCCGCATACTGGCCCTCGATGGCTTGATAGGTCTCGGCATCGATGCGATCCCTCAGCCTCTTCATCGTACCGACCTGCGCACCTCCGACCCACGCGGCGACCATCTGCTCCGAGTCCCGAAGTTCGTTGATGCGTGCTACGATGTCCGCGTCTGCGGTTTCAGGCGCCGAAGCCGATGCCCACAGGATCTTCCAGTCCCCTTCCAGCCGGTTGTAGTCATGTCTGGCGCGAGTGAGCAGCGCGAGTTGCGCATCGAAGCGGGTCGTCATGTCGACAACCAGAACGACGAGCAGCGCGAGCGGGAACACGGGGGCAAGCACCTGTAGCGACTCGGGCAGGATATCGACGCTGACCGTGAACGCACCCATCGCTCCCAGCGCGGCAAGAAAGCGGACCACGTACCGTCGCAACGCGTACTTCCTGACGGCGCCATCGTAGTATCTGGCCGTCCGCGCGACATCGAACAGTTCGTTCCAGACGACGCTCCTGGTCTGTTCCGTAACACTCATCTCGCTACCTCGTCTCCGCCGGGAATGACTGCACACCGCACCAACACATACTACGCAGGGCGAGCAACGGATGTTCAACTTCCGCAGCGAGAGCTACTTTTGCGATCTTGATCATGCCAAGCATGGATCCGGCACTACGCGGAACACGGGTGAGGGGGGCTGCTCATGGAGGCCTGGAGAACGACAAAGCGGACGATGGCAATGGTCACGTGTAGCGGCGCCCTCGCGTGCGGCGGCGGACCAGCGTCGGAGGCGCCGGTGGACGAACCGGCGCAGGATGCTCCTTACCACATTCTCGTGACGAACGACGACGGGATCGAGTCGCCCGGCATTCAGGCGCTCGTGACGGCGCTGGGGGAGGTCGGCGAGGTGACGGTCGCGGCGCCCTGCGACCAGCAGAGCGGGACGAGCATGAGCATCAGCCTCGACGAGGAGTTCCGCGTCCGGGCCACGCCGGCGGGGAACTGCGTCGAAGCCACGCCGGCCAGCGCCGTCCGCCTCGCCATCCGGGCGCTCGCGCCGGAATCCGGGTTCGATCTCGTCGTGAGCGGGATCAACATCGGCGCGAACGTCGGTGAGATCTCTCACATGTCCGGGACGGTGGGGGCCGCGATGATGGGGGCGTACCTGGGGATACCGGCGGTGGCGGCCTCGCAGGACTCTGGTCCGGGCGACTTCGAGCACGCCGCCGGCATCGTCGCCCGCTTCGTCTCGGAGCTGCGGCGCCGGGGGCCCGAGACCGGCATCGTCTATTCGCTCAACTTCCCGGCCGCGACGGCGGCCGAGACGCGCGGCATCGCGGCCCGTCCCATGGGCGGCAGCTACTTCGTCATCGACCACGAGGAGGTGACGGGGGATCCGGGCGAAGAGGCCGCTGACGCCGAGGGAGAGCGGCGGTTCAGCGTGGTGTTCGTGCCTCCGGAGACCATCCCGGCCGGGAGCGACACCGAGGCGTACAACGAGGGCCTCGTCACGATCACGCCGCTTCGCTTCGACTGGACGGACCGCCCGACCGTGGAGGCTCTGGAAGGGTGGGACCTGAACGCACTCCTCGGGGAGAGCGGGAGCGGAGGTTAGGAGACCGGCAACTCCCGTCCGGCCCGTGACCTGCCCGCCGGGAAGGGCCTGTCTCCCGACTACCAGCCGAGGACGTAGCCGAACACGAGCGGGGCGACGATCGTCGCGTCGGACTCGATGACGAACTTGGGCGTGTCCACGTCCAGCTTGCCCCAGGTGATCTTCTCGTTGGGGGCGGCGCCGGAGTACGAGCCGTAGCTCGTGGTGGAGTCGCTGATCTGACAGAAGTACGCCCAGTAGGGACACCAGCGGCGCAGGTCCTGCCGGATCATGGGGACGACGCAGATGGGGAAGTCGCCCGCGATCCCGCCCCCGATCTGGAACAGGCCGACGGACTTCGCCTCAGGGTCGGCGCCGGTCTCCGCCGGCAGCGGCGCCGCGTCCGGGGCGTCGTCGATGTCGGGCGCCTCCGCCAGCGAGCGGCCGGTGCTCGTGCGCGTGTACCACTCCGCGAGGGCCGCCATGTACTCCGTGCCTCCGAGGACGGGCCCGGGACGGTCCAGTCCGCCGCCGAGTTGTTCCGCGACGAGGACGTTGCCCAGCGTGGAGTCCTCCCAGCCGGGTGCGAACAGGGGGAGATCGGCTTCCGCGGCGGCCACGAGCCAGGAGTCGGCCGGATCGATCCGGTATCGGTCGGCGAGGGTGCGGTCGCGGATCAACTGATAAAGGTAGTCGTGCGGGAGCCGGCGCTCGCCCGCGGCGTCGGCCGCCCGCCACAGTTCGCGCAGCGGCGCTTCCACCGCGCGGAAGGCCTCGGCCTCCGGGATGCAGGTGTCGGTGACGCGATTCAGTCCCCGTCGCTCGAGATCCTTCTCCTGTTCTGCGGTGAGCGCGCGCCAGTCGGGGATGCGCCGGTAATGATCGTGCGCCACGAGGTTGAAGAGGTCCTCCTCGAGGTTCGCGCCGGTGGCGCAGATGGCGTGCACCTTCCCGGCCCGGATCATCTCCGCGAGGGAGAGCCCCAGTTCCGCCGTGCTCATGGCGCCGGCCAGTGTGAGGAGCATCTGACCTCCGCCGTCGACCAGGTCGCGCCAGGCCTCGGCGGCCGAGCGCAGCGCCGCCGCGTTGAAGTGACGGTAGTGACGGTCGATGAAGTCGGTGAGCGTCATGCTCCGCCCGGTGGCAGGGGGCGTTCTCGGCGTCGCGGGCACACTCGGCGTCGCGGGCACGCTCAGACCTGGACGGTTGCCTGGAACGTCGGCGGGCGGCGGACGTTCGTCGCCTGCTCGAAGGCGTACGCGAGACGGATGAGCGTCGCCTCGCTCCAGGCGCGGCCGCACAGCGACATGCCGACCGGGAGGCCACGGATGAACCCCATGGGGACGGACATGTTGGGGTAGGCGGCCATGGCCGGCGGCGTGGAGCACCCGCCCCCACCCCCGCCCGAAGCATCGAGCGGGTCCTGCATGGCGGGGATCCCCGCCGTGATCCCGACGAGTGCGTCCAGCAGGTGTTGGTCCATGGCCCGGTCGATCCCCTCGTCGCGGGAGAGCCGGTGGCTCGCGGCCAGCGCGTCCAGATAGCGCTGGTCGGTGAGCGGCCCGCGCTCCTGCGAGCGCATGTGCAGTTCCTGTCCGTAGAGGGCGAGTTCGAGGTCGTGGTTCGCCTCGTTGTACTCGATGAGTTCGGCGAGCGACCTGATCGGGGCGTCCGGGCCCAGCGACGCGAGGTACGCGTTCAGATCCGCCTTGAACTCGTGGTACAGCACCTCCATCTCGTACTCGTTGCCGAAGCGGAGTTCCTCCGGAAGCGTGACGGGGTCGACGACGGTCGCGCCCTCCGCACGCATGGCGTCGAGCGCCTCCTCGAACAGGGCATCGACGCGGCTGTCGAAGCCGGCGTACTCGCGCAGGACGCCGACGCGGGCCCCGTTGAGGCCGGCCGGGTCGAGCGCGCCCGTATAGTCGGTCAGGAAGTTGCCCGCGCTCGCGGCGGTCAGCGGGTCGCGGGGGTCGACGCCGACCATGGTGCCGAGCATGATCGCGGCGTCGCGCACGGTGCGGGCCATGGGGCCGGTGCTGTCCTGGCTGTGGGCGATGGGGATGACCCCGCCCCGGCTGTGGAGGCCGATCGTGGGCTTGATGCCGACGAGGCAGTTGCGCGACGACGGGCCGACGATCGAGCCGTCGGTTTCCGAGCCGATCGTCGCGACCGCAAGGTTGGCCGCGGCCGCCGACCCGGACCCGGAAC
>VXMQ01000056.1 GCA_009841015.1 Candidatus Palauibacter denitrificans
TCTCGTCGTGCACGGCCCGCTCACGGCGCTGCTCCTCGCGGATCTCGCGGTCCGGTGCTCCGGGCGGCCGTTGCGGACGCTGACCTTCCGCGCCCGCCGGCCCATGTTCGTCGACCGAACGATCGCCCTTCAGGGAAGGCAGGAGGGGGACAGCGCGGATCTCAGGGCGCTCGACGACACGGGCGCTCTCGCGATGTCCGCCGACGCCACCCTGGTCTGACGGCCCGAGCTTCTCATCCCCGCAGCGCGTTGCCTGCCCCTGCAGAGCGCTTTGCTACCCCTGCAGGGCGCTTTACTACCCCTGCAGCGCGTGTTGCAAAACGACGACACCGATCGCCGCGACCAGCACGCCGCCGACCCGCCACAGGCCGGCGCCCATCCGGAGTCCCGTATCCATCCCCTTCAGGGCGACCCCGGGCAGCAGGGCGTAGCACGCGCCCTTCGCCAGCGCCAGCCAGCCATAGACGGTGAGGATCGTCGGCACGCCGCCCCACACGTTGTGGAAGGCGACGATGAAGGATCCGATCCCCATGGCGAGGAACGCGACCGTCAGGCTGCCGGCCGTGCCCTTCGACTGCAGGTGTTCGAGGAACGCCTTCCAGGCATCCGGCCGGAGGAGGTACGAGACCCCCAGGACGATGAGGTTGATCGACACGAACACTTCCACTGCCCGCGTGAGGTCTTCCATCGGTTTCCTCCTTCTCAGCTACGGGCCCATGCTTGACCGTCGCGGCCCATGCGTGACCGCTCGCGGTCGCACTCCTTTACCGTCTCGCTTTACCTTCAAGTCTCGGCCAGCGCCGCGACGGCGCGTTCGTTGTCCTCGAGCGTGTTGTAGAAATGGGGGGAGAATCGAACCAGGGGACCGCGATGGTCGACAACCACGTCGCGCGCGGCCAGGTGACGCACAGCGGCGGCCGCGTCTCCGTCGTAATCAACGAGGACGAGGGCGGATCGCGCCGCCGGATCCGACGCCTGGTGGAGCCTGTAGCCGAGATCCGACAACCTCTCCCGCAAGTCGTTCGCCAGGAGCCGGTTACGCTTCTGAATGGTCGGAATCCCGTACTCGAGAACGATCGACAGGCCTCCCGCGGCCGTGTACGCGACCCCTGCGGCGGGGGTCCCCAGTTCGAAGCGCCTGGCGTCCGCCCGCGGGGTCGCATCGCGGATGTCGAAAAGGAACTGGTTTTGAACACCGAACCAGGAAAGCGTCACCGGATCGATAGAAACCCCTGGGTTCAAATGGAGATATGCCATCCCCGGACCGCCGCACAGCCACTTGAGCGCACCGCCGACGAGGAAGTCCAATCCCAGCGCCCCGGCGTCGATCGCGAGTTGTCCATTTGACTGATATGCGTCCAGAAGAATGAACGCCCCGGCATCGTGCGCGATCCGGGTGAGTTCGGCCGCGTCCTGCGTGTTGCCGCTCGTAAAGAAGACGTGCGACGTCGCGAGCAGCGCGGTGCGCTCGTCCACGGCGGCCCGGATCGATTCGAGCGGGACGTGAATCCCGTCGGGGCTCGGCACGATCTCCACCTCGAGACCGTTCGCCCGCTGCGACAGGAAGTGGTGGCCGACCGTCGGGAAGTCGAGTTCCGTGAGCACGACCTTGTTGCGGCCGGTGCCCCGAACGCTGGCGGCGATGGCTCCCCACACGACGGAGACCGCGGCCGAAACGCTCGACATCAACGCGATCGTGTCGGCGTCGGCTTCGATCGTCCGCCCGAATTGAGCCCGGACCTCCTCGAGCTTGGCGACCCAGATCTCATACCAGGCGGCCGCGCCCATCTCGTGCCACAGATCCTCGAAGCGCCGGCGCTCCTGCACGGAGCGGAGAGAGAGCGCGCCGAGGGAGTTGGAGTTCAGGTAGGTCTTGCGGGAGAGGATCGGGAACTGGCCCCGCAACTCGTCGATGCGGTCGTCGAGCGGCAGCGCCGACTCCGCTACCGTCGCGGTCGAGCTGGCCGATCCCGCCGCAGCCGGGCTGGCCGATCCGGGCTCGGCCAAAATATCCTGTTTCGCCATGGATGATCCGTCGCCCTCCGCCCCGCAGCAGGGGCCGCTTCTCGATTTCGAGGCAGGCCAGGCGCTCGAACGGCGCGACCGCAAGCACGCCGGTCCCGGCGGCGAACCCGACTGCCCCCGGTGCGAAGCCCGCATGGTGCGCTGCGTCGAGCAGCACCGGGCCCCCCGCTCCGACGACTCGCCGTTCCGGGTCCGCCTCGCCTGCCCGGCCACCGACTGCGGCGCATGGACAGCCTACAATTGGTAGAACACGTCCCCCCCCGACAACCCGGCGCCCTGGCTTCGGCGCATCGAGGGAGATGCTTCGATGATCGAAGCACGTAGAGCGGAAACCGGGGACGACCGTTGCGTCGTCGACCTCCGGGGGGTCGAGTTTCGCTATCCGAAGTTCCGGCTCGGGCCACTCAGTCTGCAGATCCGCCCCGGCGCCGCTGTGGCGCTTGTGGGACCGAACGGCGCGGGGAAGACGACGCTCCTCGGCATCCTGTCCGGCCACCGTGTCATCTCGGCGGGCAGGTTCTGGATATTGGGAATTGAGCGGGATCGGGTGGACCCGACGATCCGAGAGCAGGTGGCGATCGTTCCCACCGAGCTCCTGGGGCTCCGATGGATGAGAGTGGGCGAGCACTTCGATTTCCTCTCCCACTTCTACTCCGGCTGGGACATGGCAAAGGCCCGGGAAATGGCCGACGCGCTGGACCTGCACTTGGCCGATCGCCTCCGGGAGCTCTCTCGCGGACAGAGCTTGAAGGTCTCCTTCTGCACGGCCCTGGCCCAGGGAGCCAAACTCCTCCTGTTTGACGAGCCCACGGCCGGCCTCGACCCGGTGGCCCGGCACGACGCGCTCCAGCTCATTCGGTCCTACACAAGGCAATTCCCTGATGTCGCGATCGTTCTGGCAACGCACATACTCGAGGACCTGGACGAGATCCCGTTCACCCGCCTTCTCGTCTTGCGGGAGGGGAAGGCCCTGAGTCCCTCGGGGGATGGCCCGCTGGTGTCGAGCGACGCCGGCATTCGCGAGACGGCGAAGCGGATGCTGCTGGGAGCGGCGGGGCGATGAGGCGTAGTGTCGTCCTTAGACTCTCTCGCCTTCACATGTACCGGACCGTGAAGCCGATGTGGAAGGTGGGATTGGCGACGGGTGTGGTCGTGGTGCTTCCGCTGGTGTTTTCGGGTGCTCTGAATCCGGATCTCACGGTCGGAGTGCTCGCCGGGTTGCTGGTGTTGCTGCCCGTCACGGCGGCTCTGAACGTGACCGGCGAAAAGATCGATGGTTCCCTGCGCTTCCTCGCCTCCCTGCCTGTCACGGGCCGGGAACACGCCGCGAGCCGCTTGGTGGCCGCCGCCACTCTGGCGATGCCACTGGTCATCCACCTGGCGACCCTGCTCCCACTCTTCGGACTGATGGCTTTTGCCGGAGCGTTCATCGTCGCGGTGAGCGCGGGTATAGCCGCGGTGCTGGTGTCCCTGCTGGGAGTAGCGCTCCAGTACCGGTTCTCGGGTCAGAAAGCCCGATCCATGTTCTCTATCCTCTTGGCTGCCTCAGTAGGCGTGGTATGGTTGTCGATGTTGTTCGAGGGCTGGCTGCCGGTAATCCTCACCCCGGCGGGAATCGTCACTCTCTCGCTGGTCCCATTGGCAGGGGCGTTGGCCGGCAGTTGGTACGCCTTGCGCGCTATCGTCCGATTGGCCCCCGTCTACGAACATGACCGGGATGAATTGACTGGTCGTAAGGTCAGATCAGAGGGGGCATAAGAAGTGCGGTGGACGCGCGTCCGAACTGCTACAACAGATACGGCCAACCCGGGCGTCACCACTCCATCTCGGGCAGCACCTCTCCCTGGAGGCGGAACATCTCGTTGATGGTGTGGACCGCGGCGCGGTAGGAATCCGTCGTCGGATCGAGCAGCAGCGCCTGGAGCAGTGTGCCGCGGGAACGCTCGGCGAAGGCGTCGACGAGGAGGCGGTTGATCGACGTCTGGGTCCGGAGCAGTGCGAGGATCCCCTCGGGTAGCGGCTCCATGGCGGCGGGGTGCAGTCCGTTCGCGTCGGCGCGGGCGGGGACTTCCACGACGGCGCCCTCCGGAAGGCCGGGCACGTAGCCCTCGTTCGGGACGTTCACGGCATCGAGATGCGCGTCCACACCGCACAACACGCCCTCGAGCAGGGGGACCGCCAGTTCGCCGGAAGGAACGAGATCTTCGTCCTCCCCGGCGGGGTCGTCGCCGTCGTCCCGCACCCGGGGGAGCGGGGACTCGGGGAACGCCGGCACGTCGGTCGGATTCTCGCCGAGGTTGTAGAGCCAGGTGGGGGTCTCTCCCGTCTCCCACGGGGCGCCGTGCACGGGGTCGTAGAAGAACTGGAGGAGGCTGCTGCCGAGGAATTCCCGCGCCCAGCCCAGGTACTCGCCGATGTGGTTCGCCCCGGGGCTGGGGTACCGGCCGAAGACCCGGAACAGGATCCGGCTGAGCGCGATCTCGTCCCAGTCGTGGAGCCAGTGCGCCTCGCGCTCGCGGCGCCGCAGGGTCGGGTAGAGGTCCTCGCCCGTCTCGCGGTCGCGGACGGACTCGAACCAGCTGAAGTGGTTGAGCCCGCTGGCCCGGGCGTCGAGGCGCTCCACCGGCAGTTCCAGGAGGCGCGCCATCTGCTCGATCCCGTGGAAGACGCCGTGGCAGAGGCCGACGACGCGCACGGACGAGAGCCGGCTTTGGGCTTCGCACAGCTTCGTGAGCGGGTTCGTGTAGTTGACGAGCCACGCCTCGGGGCAGTGGACCTCCATCGCCCGCGCCAGGTCGACGGCCGGACCCATGTTTCGCAGGGCGTGGAAGAGGCCGCCCGGCCCGCCGTTCTCTCCGTAGATCTGGGAGGAGCCGAACGCGCGCGGGACGTGGAAGTCCTGCGCCCAGTAGAAGTAGCGGTCGATTTCGATGGCGAGGACCACCGCGCTGGCGCCGGGGAGGGCGGCTTCGAGATCGGTGGTCGCGGACACGGCGACGCGCCGGCCCAGCCGCTCCGCCACCGCCTCCGCGTACGCGCGCGTGCGGGGCAGTTCCGATGGGTCGATGTCGACGAGCACCAGGCTCAATTCCCGGTCGCACAGGGGATCGCTGAGGAGGACGTCACGGATCGAGGCCGGGCCGAACTCGCGGCTGCCCGCCCCGACGAGGACGATCCTGAGCGGGTCGTTCATGGCGAAGTCCGCGAGGGCGCGGAAGTCTCCGAGGACGCGGGGGAGGTGTCCGTGTGCGCGATGCGCACCGTGATGGCCCCCGCCGCGAGCGACACGGCGATGAGGAGCGCGCCCGCGCCGGCCCGGCCCGTGAGCACGTATCCGATGCCGAGCAGGCTCGCGTAGACGAAGAGCGCGCCCAGCAGGAAGCCCGGCCACATGCGGCTCGCCGGCGGGTCGGTGGAGCGGACGCCGGTGCGTTCCGCCACGCGGCGCCACCAGCCGCCGGGGTGTACCCGCCGGTAGAAGCGGTCCAGCACTTCGTCCGGCTCGGGCCGCGTGACGAGCACGACGGCGAGCCAGAGCGCCGTGCAGGCGACGAGGATGACGACCGCCCGGATGAGGTCCATCTCCGGCGCGTAGAAGCCGTCCGCGGCCCGGATCGCCGCGGCCGGCAGCACGGGCTTGAGCGCGCCGACCAGCACCCGCCCGTTGGCGAGGAGCACCGAGCCGGCCATGGCCGCGATCTCCGCCCACGCGTTCACCCGCCACCAGTACCAGCGCAGGAGCCAGACGAGGGCGACCCCCGCCGTGAGTTCGATGATGTAGATCCACCCCCGCTGGATCGAGTCCATCTGCCAGGCCACGCCCGCGGCGACCACCGCGAGCAGCACGACCATGATCCGCGACGCCGCGACGTAGTGCCGCTCGGAGCGGTCCTTCCTCAGAAATCGGCGATAGACGTCGTTCACCATGTACGACGCCCCCCAGCACAGGTGCGTGTCCATCGTGCTCATGAACGCGGCCAGGAAGGTGGCGACCATCAGCCCTCGGAGCCCGGCCGGCATGAGCTCCCGGATCATCATCGGATAGGCGAGTTCGGGGTCGGCGGCGAGCGCCGGGTCCATGGCCGCCGGCGGGAAGACGAGCAGCGACCCGAGTCCCACCACGATCCAGGGCCAGGTCAGGAGCACGGTGCCCGCGAAAGCGAACCACAGCGACGCCTTCACGGCCTGCCGCTCGTCCCGCGTCGCGAACAGGCGCTGGGCCACGTAGCCGTCGCCCTGTCCGCTCCTCAGCCACAGGATGCCGATGAGGCACAGGAAGGAGACAATCTCGAGCGAGGATGCGGTCCCGGCGGACGGCACGAGGTCGAGGGCGCCCGGCGGCGCCTGCGGCATCTCGCGCACGGCGTCCGCCATCGCCGCCGGACCGCCGAAGCGCGTGAGTACGATTCCCGCCAGGGTGATCGCCCCGAGCATGCCGGCGACGAACTGGAGGAGGTCGGTCACGACGACGCCCCAGAGTCCCGATGCGACCGTGTAGGCCAGCGCGAGTCCGACGCAGACGGTCAGGGTCACGGCGGGGTCCCAGCCGAGGAGCACGCGGCTGAACTTCACCATCGCCAGCATGACCCAGCCCATGACGACGGCGTTCTTGAGGAGGCCCTGGTAGACGGCGGAGAAGCCCCGCAGCGCCCGGGCCGGCGCCCCGCCGTAGCGGATCTCGATGACCTCGGCGTCCGTGAGGACGCCCGCGCGCCGCCACAGGCGCGCGTAGAAGAAGGTCAGCATGAGGATCCCCGCCGCCTCGTACCACCACAGCCAGTTGCCGTACACCCCCTGCCGGCGCACGAGGGCGGCTGTCGCGAGCGGGGCGTCCGTCGCGAACCACGTGGCCGCGATCGACGTGCCCGCGAGCCACCAGGGAAGCGAGCGGCCCGCGATGAAGTAATCCTCGACGCTGCCGCCCGCCCGCCGCGCGAACCCGAACCCGATGGCGAGGACGATCGCGCCGTAGACGCAGACGACGACCCAGTCGAGCGTGGTCAGCGCCATGAAATGACGTTGGAGAGGATGCGGTAGGCGCCCGGCACCCCGTAGGGCAGTTGCCGGTGGAGGGCGAGCGCGAGGTAGGTGTAGCGCCCCTCGCCCACCGGAGCGGTGAGCCAGACGCCCTCCTGCGGCGCCTGGTCCGTGTCGTGCGTCTCCACGAGCGGGGTGTACGCGGGATCCCACTCGGAGAAGAACTTCGAGCCGCGCTGCTCGATCCACCCGTCGAAATCGGCTTCGGAGAGGCGGTTGGGCGCGGTCATGAAGGGGTGGTCGGGCCGGAGCAGGCGGACGGGCGCATCCTCCTCCGACACTTCCTCCGCTCCGCGCGGCAGGGAAGCCGGATACGGCGCCATCTCCGAGGGCACGTACTCCTGCGTCTGGTAGAGGACGATGAGGTGCCCGCCCCGGCGGGCATACTCCAGGAGACGCCGGTTGTGTTCGACGAGGTCTTCGCGCACGGCGTAGGCGCGGGTGCCCACGACGATCGCGTGGAAGGCCGCCTCGTCGCCGGGGTCCGCGCCGCCGGCCGCATCCAGTTGCGCGAGGGCGGCTTCGTCCAGCAGTTCGACCGTGGCGCCGAGCGCCTCGATCCCGGCCGGCACTTCGTCGCCGACCCCCATCACGTAGCCGACCCGCACGCCGTCCAGATCGGCGACGGGAACGGACCGGACCGGCATGCGGGCGGGGCGCCACAGCCGCGAGAGCGGCAGGTCCCGGTGCTCGATGGTCCGGTATCCCCGGCGGTAATCGACGCCCCGCGCGCGGGCCACGGCCGTGACCTCCGCTTCGCCCCGCCACCCGGCCGGAGGCGCGATGACGAACGCAGCGTCCAGGATCTCGCCCGGAGTGCGGAAGTCGTGCTCCACGATGCCCGGAGTGCCCGGGACCGTCGCCCACCCCTGCGGCAGTTCGAGCCGAACGGCGGCGGAGAGGGGCGCCGCGTTCGCCACCACCCGCGCGCGCACCTCCATCGGTGCCAAGGCCGGCTCCCCCGGCGACCCGCCGTCGCCGCCCGCGTCATCGTCGTCGCCGCCGACGGGCACGATCCCCACGCCCGGCGCCAGGGAGACGGAAAGGGCCGGCAGCACCTCCACCCTCCGCGTCACGGAGCCGTACGGCAGGCGCGCGACGGAGGCCGTCACCGGAACCGTGCGCACGATGGCGTGCCCCCCGATGGCGAGTTCGACCCCCGCCGCCAGCGCCGGCCGTCGCCACGGGAGGTGCAGGTCCGCCGAGTCCGAGACCTGGTAGTGGTTCTCCGACACGTCCCCGCGTCCGAAGTACGGTGCGGCGGGGGTGGCCGGAACCTCGACCTCGATCGCCTCGGTCGAGCCGTCCGGTCGAGGTGCGATCCGGCTCGGCGGCACCACGATCTCGCCGCCGCGGCTCGCGATCCACGCCGTGGCCCCGTCGCCCTCCGCGGACTCCGGCGCCTCGACCCTGACGTGGACCGCGGCCGTTTGACCCGGCGCCAGCACGGCCTCGCCGCCGATTCCCAGGCCGCCCGCAAGCTCCGCGGAGACGGTCGACCCGCTCGCCGCCAGCAAGGCTTCCTCGAACTGCCGCTCCTTCAGCTCGAGGTGAAACCGCGTCTCCGGAGCGTCCGGCAGCGCGGCGATCGCCGCCCGGAGCCATCCCAGTCCTCGCGCCAGGTCGACCACGCCGCGCCCCGGATCGCGGAAGTCGAACGCCTCCTCCACCGCGCCGACGTGGCGGTCCAGTTCGGCGAGCAGCGAGTCCGCCGCGGGAGGGGCCGCCTCGCCCAGGAGCGCGGGGAGCCCCCTCAGCGTCGTGTCGAGTCCCGCGAAGAACGAAGC
>VXMQ01000211.1:0-1149 GCA_009841015.1 Candidatus Palauibacter denitrificans
GATCCGCCATCGGGGGTCTGATCGGGGCCATCCCGGGGGCGGGGGCGACGATCGCCTCCATCGTGGCGTGGAACGAGGAGCGGCGCGTCTCGAAGACGCCGGAGCGGTTCGGGACGGGTGTGCCGGCGGGCATCGCGGCGCCGGAGGCCGCGAACAACTCGTGCGTGGGGGCAGCGATGATCCCGCTCCTCGCGCTCGGGATCCCCGGTTCGGCCAGCGCCGCGGTCCTCCTCGGGGGCCTCACGGTGCAGGGCGTGGCGCCCGGTCCGCTGCTCATGACGGAGCGCTCCGAACTCGTCTACGCGCTGTACGCCGGATTTGTGGTGGCGGTGCTCCTCATGCTGGCCGTCGGCCGCCTCGGGATCCCCCTCTGGACGCGGGTGGTCCGGCTGCGCCCGTCGATCCTGATGCCCCTCGTCGTCGCGATCTCGCTCGTGGGCACCTTCTCCCTCCGCGGCAACGCGGCGGATGCGTGGGCCGCCCTCTTCTTCGGGCTCGTCGGCTTCGCTATGCTGCGGGGCGGCTACCCGCTGGCGCCGGCGGTGCTCGGCCTCATCCTCGGTCCCATGATCGAGACGAACTACCGGCGGGCCCTGAGCCTGTCGTCGGGATCGCACTCGATCTTCCTCGAGAGCCCGATCAGCCTGGTGCTGGTCGTGCTCGCGGCGGTGAGCTTCGCGGCCCCGGCGGTGCGCAGCCGCCTGGTATCCGCGAGGACGGGGTCGTCCGACCCCGGACCCGACGCAGACGACGGACCCGACACGGACGACGGACCCGACACGGACGACGAATCCGGCACACAGGACCACGAACCCCGGCAAGAGGAGCGCGAGTGAGCGCGACGCGCGCGGTCATCGACTTCATTCTCGAGACGACGATGGACGACTTCCCGGAGCGGCTGCTGTCCGAGGGGCGGCGCTGTGTCACCGACGGGACGGGGGCGATCCTCGCCGGGTCGACGGACGCCTGTGCCCGCATCGTCCGGGACCAGATCGCGGTACAGGGCGGGAACGCGCAGGCGACGATCATCGGCCCGGGGGGGGGGGGGGGGGGGGGGGGCCGGTGCGGGGGGGGGCGGCGCGGGCGCGCCCGCGCCGCCCCCGGGGGGGGGGGGGTGGGAGTGGGCGGGGGGGGCGGGCGGCGGCGACG
>VXMQ01000211.1:1159-8654 GCA_009841015.1 Candidatus Palauibacter denitrificans
GCCCCGCCCCCCCGCCGGCGCGGCGGGCCCCGCCCCCCCGCTCCCCCCCGCCGCCGGGGGGGGCGCGCGGCGCGCCGCCGCCCCCCCCCCGCCCCCCCCCCCCACGGCGGGCCACGCGATGGACTTCGACGATACGCAGCTCTCGAACGCGCCCGACCGCATCTTCGGACTCCTCACGCACCCGACGGTCGCGCCGCTCGCGGCGGGGTACGCGCTGGCGGAGAGGGAAGGGGCCACCGGGGCCGAGTTCCTCGAGGCCTTCCTGATCGGGTTCGAGGTGGAGTGCAAGATCGCAGAAGCGATCGACCCGCGGCACTACATGGAGGGGTTCCACTCGACGGCGACGATCGGCACGCTCGGCGCCTGCGCCACCGCCGCGAAACTCGCCGGGCTGCGGGCGGACGAACTCGGGATGGCGCTCGGGATCGCCGCCAGCCTCTCGTCGGGCATCCGGCTCGGGTTCGGCACCATGACGAAGCCGCTCCACGCGGGCCGGGCGGCGGAAAACGGCATCCTGGCGGTCGACCTCGCCGCGCGCGGCTTCACGGCCGGGCACGACGCGCTGGAGGCGCCGTGGGGCTTCTTCCGGGTCTTCGGCGGCGGCTTCGAGCCCGAGCGGCTGGTCGGCGCGCTGGGCTCGCAGTACACGCTGCTCGACCCGGGCGTGTCCGTGAAGCCGTTCCCCTCGGGGAGCCTGGGCCACCCCAGCATGGCCGCCATGCTCGAACTCGTCACCGAGCACGACCTCGCGCCGGACGACATCGCGCACATCACCTTCCGCGCCGGACACAACATCCTGAACCCCCTCCGGTATCCCGTGCCCCGCAACGAACTCGAGGCGAAGTTCTGCATCCACTTCGTCCTCTCGAGCATCGTCCTGCGGCGGCGGGCCGGGATCCGCGAGTTCCACGACGACTTCGTCCTCTCCGAAGAGGCGGCGGACATGATGCGCCGCGTGACCGTCCGGTTCGACGAGGAGATCGACGCCCGCGGGTACGACCGCATGCGGAGCGCGATCGACGTGCGCCTCCGCGACGGGACCGAGCTTCACGCCGAGGCGGACACCTATCCCGGTGGTCCGGAGCGGCCGCTCACCCGGGACGAACTGCACGACAAGTTCCGCGACTGCGCCAGCCTCGTGATGGACGACGCGCGGATCGACGGCGCGCTGGACCGGCTTGAACGCGTGGATGAACTCGCGCACATCGACGACCTCGTGGACGCGCTCTCGACGGCCCCGGCCGGCGCCCCCGCCGGAGTCCCCGCGTGAGGCGCGCCGCCGCTGCCTGGGTCCTGCCGGGAGCGCTGTGGCTCGCGGCCTGCGGCGATGCGACTCGCTCCGACGAGGCGACGGAAGCGGCCCTGACCGCGGCGGCGGACGCGGCGGGGCGCGGGCCGTACGACGCCCTCCAGGTCGAGACGGATCTCATGGTGGAGATGCGCGACGGCATCCGCCTCGCGACCGACGTCTACCGGCCCTCCCGCGAATACGAGCCCGTCGACGGGCCGCTTCCCGTCCTCCTCCACCGGACCCCGTACGACAAGACCTCGCGCGGGCTCGTGGACCAGGCGCGCTGGTTCGCCACGCACGGCTACATCGTCGTGCTGCAGGACACGCGCGGGCTCTACGCCTCCGAGGGCACCTTCCAGAAGTACCACGAGTTCGACGCCCCCGACGGCTACGACACGATCGAGTGGATCACGGGGCTCGACTACGCGGAGCCCTCGGTCGGCATGTGGGGCACCTCCTACGGCGCGCACACGCAGGCCGACGCCGCCAAGCTGAACCCGCCCGGCCTCAGGACGCTCGTGCTCACGATGGGGGGGCTCTCCGACGCCTGGACGCACAAGGTCCGCAACCACGGCGCGCTCGAACTCGGCCAGCAACTCGGCTGGGCCCACCTGCAGCTTGCCGCAGTCGCCGACGACCCCGAGATCCGCCTCCGTCTCGCCGAAGAACCGCCCTCGGACTGGTTCCCGGACACGCCCTTCCGAAAGGGGGAAAACCCGCTCTCCGTCGCGCCGAACTTCGAGGACTACTACCTCACGATGCAGAACCACGGCGACTATGACGACTATTTCCGCGGCATCGGCCGCAACTGGGTCGAGTACTACGACGAGACATCGGACATCCCGATGCTGCACGTCGGCGGCTGGTACGACTCGTACGCCCCGGGCACGATTCAGAGCTTCGTCGAACTCTCGCGGCGGAAGTCGTCGCCCATGACGCTCCTCATGGGCCCGTGGACGCACGGCGGGAACAGCCGCTCCCACGCCGGCGACATCGAGTTCGGGGCCGAGGCCGCGGTCGAGGACTTCTCGCGCGAGTTTCACCTGCGCTGGTTCGACCGGCACCTGCGGGGACAGCGCACCAACGACCTGTTCGAGAGCGACGACAGGCTGGCGGGCGAGGCCGCCGGCCCGGTCACGATCTTCGTCATGGGAGGCGGCGACGGCCGCCGGGACGGGAACGGACGCCTCTTCCACGGCGGCGAGTGGCGGACCGCGCAGAGCTGGCCGCTCGAGGATACCGAAGCCACGCCCTTCTACCTCCGCGCGGGCGGCGGGCTCACGCGCGAGCCTCCCGGCGGCGACGAGGGATCGACTGCCTACACGTACGACCCCGAGCACCCGGTGCCCACGATCGGCGGGGCCTTCTCCGGCGCGCTGAAGCGGGGCGGCTACGACCAGCGCGAGCGCACCTTCCGCTCGCTCGGGGGCGGCTCGGAGAACGGCTTCTTCGCCTCCGAGGTCGACGGCCGCCGCACCGCCGACCGGCCCGACGTGCTCGTGTTCGAGACCGCGCCCCTGGCGGAGGACCTGGAAGTCATCGGACCGGTCACGGTCACGCTGTGGATCTCATCCAGCGCCCCGGACACCGACTTCACCGCCAAGCTCGTCGACGTCTATCCCCCGAACGCCGACTATCCGGACGGGTTCGATCTCAATATCACGGACGGGATTCTCCGCGCCCGCTACCGGGATTACCGCGAGCGCGAGACGCTGATGACGCCCGGAGAGGTCTACGAGATGGAGATTCGGCTCTTCCCCACGGCCAACCTGTTCCGCGCCGGCCACCGCATCCGGCTCGAGATCTCGAGTTCCAACTATCCCCGCTTCGATGTGAACCCCAACACGGGCGAACCGCTCGGGCGCCATACGCGCATGGTCCCCGCGGAGAACACGATTCATCACGCCGCCGCCCGCCCGTCGGCGATCCACCTCCCGCTCCAAAGGAGATAGACCGTGCACGACGTCAACTGGCTCGCCATTCTGGTCGCCGGAGTCGTTCCGCTGGTCGTCGGCTTTCTCTGGTACGGCCCGATCTTCGGCAAGCAGTGGCTCTCGCTCATGGAGACCACCGCGGAGGAGATCCAGAAGGACTTCAACCCGGTGAAGACGCACGGAGTGAGCTTCGTCCTCTCGCTCGTCACCGCCTACGTCCTGGCGCAGCTCATCGCCTCGATGGGCGGCTCCGGCGCCATGATCGGGGTCCACGTCGGGCTGCTGGTCACGATCGGGTTCGTCCTCAACGTCGGACACCAGGGAGTGGCCTACGAGAACCGCAAGCCCGGGATCTTCTTCCTGAACCTCGGCTACAACGCCGTCGCCCTCACAGGCCAGGCGGTCGTGCTCGCCGTCTGGCCCTGACCCGGGACGGACCTACGTCAGATCGTCCTTGGCCGCGGATGATCCGGATGATCTCCGGGGTTTGAGGACGAAGCGGTAGATGAGGTAGCCGGCGACGCCGAGCACGAGGACGGTCGGAATCCAGCCCAGGAAATTGAAGATCGTGCCCGCGACGACGGCGGCCGCGATCCCCTCGACGCGGCCGACGATCCGGTGTCGCCGGCGGGCCTTGTCCATTTCCTGCCGGGAGTAGAGTTCCGGCAGGAGATCCGAATCGAATTCCTTCATCGGGCGTCCCTCATCAGGCATCCCTCCGGTCCGGGGCTGGAAGGTTCTACGTTGGCGGGCCGCGGGCCGTTTCCGCCACCGCCCGTCCGGGCTCTCTCCCGGGTCCGGGGGATTCGATAGGTTCAGGCCGTTCGACATTTCAACGGAGATTCGAAATGCGCGTTTCGACACCACGTCGCCCGGGCCCGCGGGTGCAGCCGGCCGGTTTCCTCCCCGCCGGTCTCCTGCTCGTCCTGTTCGCGGCTCCCGGTCCATCGCCGGCGACGGCGCAATCGGCCATGCCGCCGCACGGCGGGTTCGCGGACGCCCAGCGGACGGATGGGGCGATGCCCGTCATCCTCCCGCTGCGGGAGCGGGCCGCCGTCATCGATCGCTGGCTGGAAGGGCGGCTCGCGACGGTCGCGCCCGAGATCATGCGGCGCGAGGGGGTCGACCTCTGGATCGTCGCCGCCCGCGAATACAACGAGGATCCGGTCATCGAGACGATGCTGCCCGCCACGTACATGGCGGCCCGCCGGCGCACCGTCCTCATCCTCCACGACCGGGGGCCGGGGCAGCCGCTGGAGCGGCTCGCGGTGGCCCGGTACGACATCGGTCCCTTCCCGCGCGCGTGGGACCCGGACAACGCGCCGGACCAGTGGGGGCGCGTGGCGGAGGTCATCGCCGAGCGCGACCCGCGGCGCATCGCCGTGAACCGCTCCTCGACCTTCGCGCTGGCGGACGGGCTCACCGGCACGGAGTACGACGCGCTGATGGCCGCGCTCCCGGCGAAGTACCGCGAGCGGGTGGCCGGGAACGAACGCCTCGCGATCGGCTGGCTGGAGACGCGGACGCCCGAGGAGATGGAGGTCTATCCCCAGATCGTGCGGATCGCGCACCGGATCATCGCCGAAGGCTTCAGCGCGAAGGTGATTCAGCCCGGCGTGACGACGACCGAGGATGTCGTGTGGTGGTACCGCGAACGGATCCTCGAACTCAAGCTCGCGACCTGGTTCCAGCCCAGCGTCTCCGTGCAGCGCCACGAGAAGGCGGGCGGCGCGAGGGAAGGGGAGGGGGACTTCTCCGCGCCTCCGGACGAGAACGTGATCCGCCCGGGCGACCTGCTGCACGTGGACTTCGGGATCACGTACCTGCGCCTGAACACCGACACGCAGCAGCACGCCTACGTGCTGAAGCCGGGAGAGGACGCGGCGCCCGCGGGCCTTGTCCGCGCGCTCGCGGTCGGGAACCGCCTCCAGGACATCCTCACGGAGAACTTCGCGGCGGGGCGTTCGGGGAACGAGATCCTCGCCGGCGCGCTCGCGCAGGCGAAGGCCGAGGGGATCGACGCGAAGATCTACACGCACCCGATCGGCTTCCACGGCCACGGCGCCGGACCCACGATCGGTCTCTGGGACAACCAGGGCGGAGTGCCGGGGCGCGGCGACTATCCGCTCTTCCCGAACACGGCGCACTCGATCGAACTCAACGCCGCCGTCCCGGTCCCGGAGTGGGGCGGACAGACGGTGCGCATCATGCTTGAGGAGGACGCGTTCTTCGACGGCGAGGGCACGTGGTACATCGACGGCCGCCAGGTCGGTTTCTGGCTCATTCCGCGATGATCCCGAGATTCGCGATGGGGGCGGTCCTCGCGCTCGGGGTCCTGGTCCCGGCGACCGGGGACGAACTCGCTGCGCAGATGCCGGACGCGTGGGTCCTCGTCGGACAGGATGCCGCTGACTATCGCCTCAGGCTCGACCCCGAAGTGGCGCATTCCGGGGCTTCCAGCATGCGGATCGAGGCTCGCGGCAACCGGCGCCGCAGCCAGTGGGCCGCGAGCGTGCAGCTCGTCGACGCCACTTCCTACCGCGGAAAGCGGATGCGCCTCCGCGGATACCTGCGGGCCGACGACGTGGATTCCGGCGGCCTCTGGGTGCGGGTGGACGGCATCCTCGAAGGGAAGTACGCCATGCTCGCGCTGGACAACAGCGAGGACCGGCGCGTCGAGGGCACGCGGGACTGGGAGACGCGCGAGATCGTGGTGGACATCCCGCCGGAAGGGGTTACGATCCTCATGGGGGCGATGCTCACGGGCGATGGAGAACTGTGGGTGGACGACCTCTCCTTCGAGGCGGTCGCCGAAGATGTGCCGCTTACGGCGGAGCCGGAGGTCGTGATCACGGACCAGCCGTACGCTCGCCCGCAGGGCGTCTTCCCCACGCCCACGAACCTGGATTTTGAACGCGAGATGAAGAACGGGAGATGAAGAACGAGATGGAGAACCTGGAGTCGAACGGATGAGGCGCGCCGCACTGGGGGCGCTGGCCCTTGCGGCTGTCGCGGCCGGATGCCGCGGGGGTGAGCGCGATGGAGCGGCGGGGGACGCCTCGCGGACCCCGGAACCGGCCGAGCGCTCGCCCGCCACGTACCGCCCCCTCCCGCCGCTCGAGGTGACGCACCTGGACGGCCGGCCGGCGGACCTCGGCGAGTTCCACGGCCGGGTCGTCATCCTGAACCTGTGGGCGACCTGGTGCATCCCCTGCCGCGACGAGATGCCCGAGTTGCAGCAGATGCACGCGAAGTACGCGGCGGATCCCTTCGAGGTGGTGGGGATCTCCATCGATGAAGGCGACGTGGCGCTCGTTGAGGGATTCCTGGAGGAGTTCGACATTACCTATCCCAACTTCCTCGGCGGCGGTCCGGAACTCACGCAGACGCTCGAGCTCTACCCCGGCGTGCCGCACACGCTGCTGGTGGACGCGGAGGGCCTGATTCGGGCGTACTGGGGTGGCCGCTTCCATCCCTTCGAACCCGAAACGGCGGCGCTCGTCGAGAGGGTCCTCTCGGAAGCCCAGTAACCTGCCGTGGCGCCAGTAATCCGCCGTGGTGACGACGTCCCCGCAGCAGATCGGCGCATGACCCGGATGATAGCGCGTTGACGAGCCCGGCCATCCTTGAGATCCGCTCGCTCGGTCCCGGGGACTGGGATGCGGTACGAGGGATCTACGAGGAAGGAATCGCGACGGGGGACGCGACCTTCGAAACGGAAGCGCCCGGCTGGGAGGCGTGGGATGCGAACCATCTCGACAGCTGTCGGCTCGTGGCCGAGCGGGAGGGGCGCATCGTCGGGTGGGCGGCCCTGGCTTCGGTCTCCGGACGCTGCGTGTACGGCGGCGTGGCGGAGGTGAGCGTCTACGTCTGCCGGGACGCGCGCGGGGGCGGAATCGGCCTCAGGCTCCTGACCGCGCTCGTCGAATCCTCCGAGCGGGCCGGGCTCTGGACCCTGCAGGCGGGGATCTTCCCGGAGAACGTCGCAAGTCTCCGCATCCACGAGCGGGCCGGCTTCCGCCGCGTGGGGCGGCGCGAGCGGCTGGGGAGGCTCGACGGGCGGTGGCGCGACGTGCTTCTGCTCGAACGGCGCAGCCCTTTCGTAGGGACCGAAACCGGCTGAGGTCCGTGCGCCCCTTGACGTTTGACCTCCGGCAGGCGATCATTGCGCGCGTTCGGACGGCCCCGAGACGCCGGGTACGGCCGAACTGAGAAGGCAGGATCGCAGGATCGGGGGGGCCTCTCAACAACGGGTCGCCCCTTTTTCTTT
>VXMQ01000154.1 GCA_009841015.1 Candidatus Palauibacter denitrificans
TTCACGGAGATCGCGTGGCTGTGGTACAACGTCGTCGGGACGCTGGCCGTTCTCGCGGTGGGCCTGGCGCTACGCCGGCGGGGCCCGGTGGAGCCGGGGGAGCCGAGCCGGTCCGCAGCCACCGCGGGATGAGGGCCCTCGCGGCGGGCGCGATACGCGGCACGGTTTTCAGCGGGCGGCGCGGGCGGTAGAGTCTCCGCTCGGTAAACGCCGTACGCACCCCCGGATCCGTTCAGGGGGACGGCTCTCGGAACACCTCTTGGAACCTCATCGGGATGACACGGATGCTCACGGACGTTCAGATCGCCGAGGCCGCGACGCCCCGGCCCATCGGGGAGATCGGGGAGAAGATCGGGCTGGGGCTGGAGGAACTCGTGCCCTACGGCCACTACAAGGCGAAGGTCGACCCGGAGTCCATCTTCGAGCGTGAACCCGGGTCGGGCAGGCTCGTCCTCGTCACGGGTATCACGCCAACGGCCGCGGGCGAGGGCAAGACGACCGTCTCCGTGGGGCTCGCCGACGGCCTGCGCCGCGTGGGGGCCGATTCGGTGCTCTGCATTCGCGAGCCGAGCCTCGGCCCCGTGTTCGGCGTCAAGGGCGGCGCCGCCGGCGGAGGGTACTCGCAGGTGATCCCGATGGCGGACATCAACCTCCACTTCACGGGCGATCTGCACGCGATCACCTCGGCGCACGCGCTCCTTTCGGCCGCGCTGGACAACCATCTGCAGCAGGGGAACCGGCTCGGGATCGACCCGCGCCAGATCACCTGGCGGCGCGCCGTCGACATGAACGACAGGGCGCTGCGGAACATCGTGGTCGGGCTCGGGGGCCGCATCAACGGGGTGCCGCGGGAGGACGGCTTCATGATCACCGCCGCCTCGGAGGTGATGGCGATCTTCTGCCTCGCCGCCAGCCTCGAGGACCTGGAGGAGCGGCTGAGCAGCATCATCGTGGGATACGACTACGGCGGGGAGCCGGTGCAGGCGCGCGAACTGAATGTGGCCGGGGCCATGACGCTGCTGCTGCGGGAGGCGATCGGGCCAAACCTCGTTCAGACGCTGGAAGGCACGCCCGCCTTCGTCCACGGCGGACCCTTCGCCAACATCGCCCACGGCTGCAATTCGCTGATGGCGACGCGAGCCGGGCTCGCCTTCGGCGACATCGTCATCACGGAGGCGGGGTTCGGCTCGGACCTCGGGGCCGAGAAGTTCTTCGACATCAAGTGCCGGACCGGGGGATTGAACCCGGAGGCCACCGTGCTCGTGGCCACGATCCGCGCCCTCAAGCTGCACGGCGGGGGCGACCGCACGGCGCTCTCGACGCCGGACCCCGACGCCGTCCGCGGCGGGCTCGCGAACCTCGGCGCGCATGTGGAGAACATCCGCGGCTTCGGCATCGAGCCGGTCGTGGCGATCAACGTGTTCGCGACAGACTCCGACGAGGAGATCGAGGCGGTGGCCGAGGCGTGCGAGGAGTTGAGCGCGCCCTGGGCCCGCTCCGATGGCCACGCGCTGGGTGGCGCCGGCTGCGAGGATCTTGCCCGCGCCGTCCTGGCGGCGCTCGACGAGGGGACGGCCGCCTTCGCGCCGAAATACGATGCGACGGCTTCGATCCGGGACAAGATCGAGGCGATCGCGCGGAAGGTGTACGGGGCGGATGGAGTCGACTATGCGGCGCGCGCCTCGAAGGACATCCGGCAACTCGAGGCGGCGGGGCTCGGCGATACGCCCGTCTGCATCGCGAAGACGCCGAACAGCCTGAGCGACGACCCGGCGCGGCTCGGACGTCCGACCGGCTTCCGCATCACCGTTCAGGACGTGCGTCCCTCGGCGGGGGCCGGCTTCGTCGTGGCCAGGGCCGGCACCGTCATGACGATGCCGGGGCTCCCGCGCGTACCCGCCGCGGAGGGGATCCGGATCGTCGAGGACGGGAGCGTGGTCGGGCTCTTCTGAGCCGCCTGAAACGCCTGAAACGATGATCGAGATCGATCTCTCCCCCGGTCCCCACATGGAGGGCGTGGAACGGCGGCTCCGGGAATGGGCCGCCGAGGACGCGGTGGCGCGGCTCTGGCGCCGGGATCCGACGCTGTGGAGCGCGGACCCGGCCACGCCGGAACTGGCCGACCGGCTCGGGTGGCTGGACCTGCCGGAGACGTCTCCCGCGGGGCTCGGCGCGCTCGAGGAGTTGCGCGCGGGCGTGCCCTTCTGGTTCACCGATCTCGTGCTGCTCGGCATGGGGGGCTCGAGCCTCGCGCCCGAAGTGATCGCGCGCACGATGCAGGGCGAGGGGCTGCCGCTCACGCTCGTCGACACCACGCACCCCGGGGCGCTCCGCGACCTCGACTGGCTGCGTCCGGCGAACACGATCTTCGTCGTCTCCAGCAAGTCGGGCACGACCGTCGAGACGCTCTCGCTCTTCCGCCACTTCTGGTCGCGGACCGCGGAGGTCGTGGAGGACGCCGGGGCACACTTCGTCGCGATCACGGACCCCGGGTCCCCCCTCGCCGAGCTCGGCCGCGAGCGGGGATTCCGCGCCGTGTTCGAGGCGCCGCCCGAGGTAGGCGGCCGCTTCTCGGCCCTGAGCCCGTTCGGTCTGGCGCCGGCGGCGCTCGCCGGGGCGGATGTCGCCGCGCTTCTCGCAGAGGCGGCCGAAGCCGCGGACAGTTGCAAGGACGAGGCCCGCCACAACCCGGGCTTCCTCCTCGGGGCGGCGCTGGGAGAACTCGCGCTCGCGGGGCGCGACAAGGTCACCTTCCTCGCGGCGTCCGACTGGGAGGCGTTTCCGGACTGGGCGGAGCAGCTCGTCGCCGAGAGCACCGGCAAGGAGGGCCGCGGCATCGTCCCGGTCGTCGCCGAGCCCCCGCGACCGCCGGACGAATACGGCGGGGATCGGGTCTTCGTCGGCCTCCTTCTCGACGGTGACGCGGCGCGCGAAGCGGAGCAATGGGGAGAGGCCGACGAGACGCCCGGGCTCCTCGACGCGCTCGAGGTGGCCGGCCACCCGACGCTCCGCATACGGCTCGAACGGCCCGAGGAACTCGGCGCACTCTTCTTCGTGTGGGAAGTCGGCGTGGCCATGGCCGGGACCGCACTCGGCATCCACCCCTTCAACCAGCCGGACGTACAGCTCGCCAAGCGCCTCGCGCGTCGGGCGATGGCGGGTGAAGGCGCGCCGGAGGGAACGTCGGCCCGCACGGAACCGGCGGAGAACGCGGAGATCTCCGACGCGGACGAGATCGACCTCGTGTGGGAGGTCCCGCAGTTCGGACACGCCCCGCCCCGGACGCCCGTGCCCCCCGATCTGGATGGGATTCGCCAGCGGCTGGGAGATTTCCTGGCCGCGGTCGTCCCGACGGACTACATCGCCGTGCAGGCGTTCCTCGCGGGAGGCGAAGCGGAAGAGGGGCTGCTCGGGACGCTACGCGCCGCACTCGCGGAGGCCACGGGCGCGACGACCACGCTGGGCCATGGACCGCGCTTCCTGCATTCCACCGGGCAACTGCACAAGGGGGGCGCGGACAACGGCGTCTTCCTGCAACTCGTCGACGACGCCGGCGAACACGTCCACGTCCCTGGGACGGAGTTCACCTTCCTGCAGCTCATCCGCGCGCAGGCGCTGGGGGACCTGGAAGCCCTCGGCCAGTGCGAACGCCGGACGCTCCGGGTCCGTGTCGGCGGCCCCGAGGGCCTCGGCCTGCGCCGCCTCATCCAACTCGTCGAGGAGTCCGTGTGACGAACCTCGGCTCCGCGGCAGGTCACGCGAGCGGCATCTCGGTCTGGCCGTGCGAGCGCAGGAGGTCGGTTCGGCCCTCGATGTCGAGGAGGGCGCGCTTGTAGCGGAGTCCGCCGGTGTAGCCGCCCAGCGTCCGGTCGGTCCGGACCACCCGGTGACACGGCACGACGATCGGTACCGGATTGCGGCCGAGCGCGTTGCCCACGGCGCGCGACGCCTTCGGACGGCCGATTCGGCGCGCGATGTCCGTGTACGTCACCGTCTCGCCGAACGCGAGTCCGGAGGCGGCGTTCAGCACGGCGCGCTGGAAGTCGCCCAGCTCCGTGAAGTCCACGAGGAGATCGAAACGAGGGCGCCGACGGCCGAAGTACTCGGTCAGTTGCTCCTCCGCGGGGCCGAGTCGGTCGGTGTCGCGCACCACGGGTGTCGACGGGTATCGGTCCTCCAGGCCGCCGACGAACGCATCGTCGTTCTCGTCCTGCCACGAGAGCGCGACCAGACCGGCGGGGCTCGCCGCGACCCGCATGGCGCCGAAGGGCGAATCGAAGCGGCGCCAGCGGATCACGGGGCCGTCCCGGAGGCCCGCCGCCCAGCGCTGCAGAATCCGGTAGTCCACCGCGCGCTCCCTACAGACGGGGCACGCCGCCATGCGTTCGGCGAGCTTCCGGGCGGCGTCCGCGTCCGGGTCGCCCAGGGCCCAGGCGAGTACGTCTTCTTCGTGACAGGTTGTGCAACGTCGAGTCATATCGGCCCCTCCTCGCGCCACACCTCGGCGAGGTCGCGGCGCAGCTTCTTCATCCCCTGGTAGACGTTGGCTCTCGCGGCTTCGGGGGAGGCGCCCATCCGGCGGGCGATCGTCGCGTAGTCCAGCTCTTCGATCCAGCGGAGCCAGACGGCGTCCCGCTGCCGCCGGGGGAGTGCCGCGACACCCTTCCGGACGCGCGCCGCGGCAGCTTCGGAGAGCCGACCCGGCGCCGCGTCAGCCGCGGGGAAGGTGCCCGGCTCCAGCTCGCCGGAGCGGGCCGCGAGCAACTCCGAGCGCCGGCGGTGCGTGGCCAGGTGGTCGAGCGCCCGCCGGGTCGCGACGCGATACAGCCATGCGCGGATGTTCACGGCGTCTCCCGCCTCGGGCCGCGCGCGGAGCGCCGTCACCCAAAGGTCCTGCACGATGTCCCGGGCCTCATCCGCGTTGCCCACCATCGCGGCAACGTGGCGCCCAAGTTCAGGGCCATATCGCTCGGACCAGTTCCGCACCCACTGCGCCGACTCCGTCCCTGTGGTCATGCGCCTCGGATCCGCCTTTCCCCCCTCGCCATCGCTCGTTGTCGCCCCTTACAACGTATCGCCACCGAGACCGTGAAAACGGGACGCGCCGGAACTGGCCGCGCGAGCGCGTGAATCGTACCGTGTGAGCCTGCGGCCCACCCGGGCCTGAAGAGCACAGCGGCGGCGGGCGCGCCGTCGGACATCCAATCCGCAGAACCGAGGCTCTCTTGAAATCAGCACATGTCGCACCCTTATCGTCCCCGACCCGCATCGCGGTCTCCCTCGCGGCCACCCTCCTCGCGACGGCCTGCGCCGGCAACGCCCGAGAGGAAACCGCCGCCGCGACCCACGAGAACGGCGCGGACAACGGCGCGGAGAACGCCGCCGTGAGCCGCGATCCGCTCCCGGGAGAACGCCGCTTCGCCAGCCTGGCTCAACTCACCTTCGAGGGGGAGAACGCCGAGGCCTACTACTCCTCCGACGGGCAGCGGCTGATCTTCCAGCGCCGCCACGAGGGCGAGTACGAGTGCGACCAGATCTTCACCATCGGGGTCGAGGGCGGTGAGCGGACTCTCGTCTCGACGGGGCTCGGGCGGACGACCTGCTCCTACTTTTTCCCGGATGACTCGCGGATCGTCTACAGCTCCACGCATCACGCGGCGCCCGAATGTCCCCCGCCGCCCGACATGCGGCGCGGATACGTATGGCCGCTGTACGACTTCGACATCTACACGGCGAACCCGGACGGATCCGACGTCCGGTCGATCTTCTCGAGTCCCGGCTACGACGCGGAGGCGACCCTCTCCCCGGACGGTTCGCAGATTGTCTTCACCTCCACGCGCAACGGAGACCTGGACATCTACACGATGAATCCCGACGGCTCCGACGTCCGGCAGCTCACGAACGAACCGGGATACGATGGCGGGCCCTTCTTCTCCCCCGACGGATCGAAGATCGTGTACCGGGCAAGGTATCCCGAGAGCGAGGAGGAACTCGCGGACTACCAGGCGCTCCTGGCCGACGGTCTCGTCCGGCCCGGCGTGCTCGACATCTACGTGATGGACGTGGACGGCTCGAACCGGGTGCGTCTCACGGACAACGAGGCCGCGAACTTCGCCCCCTTCTTCCACCCGAGCGGCGAAAAGGTGATCTTCGCTTCGAACCTGCACGAGGACGATCCCCGCAGCCGCAATTTCGACCTCTTCCTCGTGAACCTGGACGGGACGGGGCTGGAGCAGGTGACGTTCAGCGACGAGTTCGAGAGCTTCCCCATGTTCAGCCCGGACGGCCGCCATCTCGTGTTCGGATCGAACCGGCACGGGTCCCATGAGGGCAATACGAACATCTTCATCGCCGACTGGATCGACGACCTGCCCTAGCAGAGGTGGCTGCTGCAAGCCGCCCGTGGGCTGCCAGTGACCGACTTCCCACGGAGGCCGTCTAGTCTCTGAAGACAGTCCCGGTGGCGAACCGGCCGCCCGGGGCGGGGATCGGAAGACACGGGAGCTTGGGATGCGGTTCGCAAAGGCGACAGAAAACTCCGAAGCGCCCTGGCGGTTGCGGGGCCGGCGGCGGGTGTGGGCAGTTGGGGTGGCGTGGGGCATCTCGTTCGCCGCGCCCCCGGTCTCCGCCCAGGAGGCGGAGATCCCGATCGACTATGACGCGGCGATCGCGCAGAACGGGATCGAGGGCAGCTACGGGTATCTGCGCGCGCTGGACGGGTCCGCGACGCTCATTCAGGGAGACACCCGGGAGCGCATCCAGCTCGCCGTGAACGAGCCGGTCCTCGTCGGCGACCGGATCTTCGCGGCCGGCGAGTCGCGCGTCGAAATTTCGCTCGCCGATGGCACCCTCGTCCGGATCGGGAATCGGGCGGAGCTTGTCTTCCGCGCGCTCGCCAACTCCGCGGACACGAGCGATCCCGCCTCCATCCTCGAACTCGCGCGCGGGTCGCTGCAGCTCGTGGTGGCTGCCAGCCAACCGGGGGCCGAGTGGCCCTCCGTGATCACCCCGAACGCCACGATCCGGCCGCGGGGAGCCGGTTCCTTCCTGATCGTCGTCGACGACGAACGCCGCAGCGAGGTCATCGTGCGAGAGGGGCTGGCGGAGGTCACGACGGAGACGGAACTGGCCGAGGTCCGCCGCGGAGAGAGCCTGTTCGTCGAGGGTACGCGGGGTGACCGGCTCCGGTTCGCGGCGGCCCCGGGCCTCGATCGCCTGGAGGCGTGGGGCCAGGGGCTCGGCGACTACACGGGCGGGGAGTACACCGCTCATATGGATCCGGACCTCCACTACGCCGCGTCTTCGCTCGGGGGGCACGGGTCGTGGGTACACGTCGACGCGGGGGTCGCCTGGCGTCCGCGGGTGTCCGCCGGCTGGGCGCCGTACCGGCACGGGCGCTGGCGACACACACCCAGCGGGATGTTCTGGGTGTCGTATGAACCCTGGGGCTGGGTGCCGTACCACTACGGGTACTGGGACCTCGATCCGAGCTGGGGCTGGATCTGGTTCCCGGGCCAACGTTTCGCCGTCGCGCACGTGTACTGGTACTGGGGTCCGAGCTACGCGGGCTGGATTCCATCGGGATACTACTGGCGCCACTACCGGAACTACTACGGGAGCAGCTGGGGCTTCCACTTCGGGGTCTACGGACACATCGGGGGCGGCTTCGGCCGGTATCGGCACTGGACCTTCCTGCCGCACGGCCGCCTCGGACACCGGCGACAGCACTTCTACTCGGTGGGCGGGTCGGACTTCGGTCGCGGACGGAAGGCGGTCGAGCGCGGCGTACTGCTGACGGACTCCCGCCTGCTTGGGCGCGAGGCGCGTCGGCGACCGGCCCAGACGCTGGCGAGCCTGCGGCGCGCGGTGTCGCGTGACGGGAGAACGGCGGTCGATGCGAACGGCTTCATCGATCGCGGCGCGGGCCTGCCGCGGGCAGTCGAACGCGTCGTGCTGCGAGGGCGCGATGGCCGGTCGGCCCGCCCGCGGGACGCGACCGCCGGGGCGCCGAGCGGTGCCTCGCGGACGACCGGCGCACAGCGGGTTCGCGTGACCACGCGGTCGCCGGAGGCCGGTACCTTGCGGCTGGAGCGGCCCGGCGTGCAGGGGACGACGCGGACCGGCGTGCAACGGGCGGCACCGCGGGCCGGCGTGCAGCGGGCGACGCCACCCACGTCCGGGACCGGCGCCCGCCCGGCGATCCGGCGGCCCACGGCGCGGGAACTTGCCGGCACCGCGAGACGTCCCGCCGTGCGACCCAGGACGCGGTCGGGTTCCGGCGGCGTACAGCGGGCGTCTCCACCGACAAGCGACGACGGCGTTCGTCGGATCGTCCGTCCGCGGACGACGCGGGAGTCGCCTGCCGCTCGGCGGAGCGGGGGCGCGACGACGCGGCCGACGGCGCGGTCGAATCCGGCGAGGCCGACCGTGCGCTCCGCTCCGGCGCGGCCGGCGGTGCGGCCCACAACGGCGAGGCCGTCCCGGCCGGTCGTTCGCCGCCCGCCGTCGACGACAAGACCCGCGACCCGGCCCTCCGCCCCCCGGTCATCGCGGCCGACGGTGCGCCCCCCCGGCCCCGCGAGGGCGGGCGGCCCCGTCAGCCCGTGCCGCGGCGGG
>VXMQ01000040.1 GCA_009841015.1 Candidatus Palauibacter denitrificans
GCACGATCACGCAGCGCGGGAGCGCACCGCCCGCCGCGGTCCGCGAGATGATCGACAACATGAGGTCGCTGCAGCGGGATGCCCTCAAGAACATGCGGTTCTTCCCGGAAGTGCCGGTCATCGCGGCCCTGCGTGCGACCTGGGACGGCGCGCTGTGGGTCCAGCGGAGCACGGAGCCCGGCTCGGACGAACCGGGCCCCATCGACGTGGTCGCCCCGGACGGGCGCTACCTCGGCACGCTCGAGACGGGAACCGCCGCGCTCCCCGACATGCCGGACGCCTTCGGCCCGGACGGCCTCGTCGCCTTCATCGACACGGACGAGTTCGACGTCCCCGTCATCACGGTGTGGAGGCTTCCCCCCGCGATCCGCCTCGAATCCGCCCGACCTCCCCCGGCTCCCTGAAGGGACCATTTCGGGGCCACGGACAGCTAGGTATCGGCCGCCGGCCGGCGGAACGTGTTCCGCACGCGGAGCGATCGCCGGAAGTAGGCCGTCCAGATTGTCGCCCACGCCAGGGACCCGACGACGATGGCCGCGAGGATCGCGATCGCGGCCGCCCATTCCTCGGGGTTCCTCCCCTGCGCCGCCCCTTCGGTCTCGAGATTGAAGGGGACGGCGGCCGCGCGCAGCGTGATCACGAGGGCGAGGACCCACAGCGCGACGACGTTCCACCTCGGGGCTTGCGGCGACTTCAGGAGGATGAGAGCCAGGGGCCACGCGAGGAGAAGGAAGATCGCGGCCAGCAGCCAGAGGGCATAGTCGAGAAACCACCCCGACAGGCCTGCCGAATGGAAGAGCAGAAAGGGGATGGAACCACAGAGGTAAGCCAGGAGCCAGCCTCCCACGCCGACCGGCGTGGTTCCGTCGATCGCGGTCTCCGTGTTTGGAGCTGGTCCCATCAGGGCGCCAGCCATTCCGGAGCATGGAAGGCGCCCGCGACGCGGTGCGACATCCGCCGCCGCGAGATCGCCACGGTCGTGCGGGCGCGTTCCCCCGTAACGGTCGCGTCGATCTCCGACGCCGCTCGCAGGCCCGACTGGAGGGCTCCCTGCATCCACCCGCGCGCCCCCGAGGCGTGCTCGCCGGCGAAGTGAATGGGGCCCTCGGGCGCTGCCAGTTCCGGGTGCTCTGCGAACGGGGGGTCGCGCCGGGTGTAGGCGGCCCCGATCCAGGGCTGGTGCTCCCACGCGAAGTGGGTTCCGCCCTCCGCGACCTCGCGGGAGCCGGGGAACAAGTCGTCGAAGCGATCGATGAAATCGGGTACGATGGCGCCGGGCTCCATCGTCGCGACTGCGCGCGCCATGTCTCCGTACAGGTAGGACATCAGGATTCCCCGAGGCCCCGGCTGATTCCAGGTCGGATGCCACATTTCCGAGAATCCGCCCACAAACGACAACCCCCATCCGTTCAGGCCATCGCCCTCCCAGTTCCGTTCCGCATACTGGACGTAGACCCGGGTGACGTTTTCGTAGGACGTGGCTCTGAAGGCCGCTCGCTTCGCTGCCGAGAGGATGGGGTCGAACACGATCCTGTCGATGACGGGGATGGGGACGGTGCAGATGAGGCGGCCGCCCCTGAGTTCCTCCGCGGCGCCGCCCGTGCCGTAGGTGGCCACCACGCCGGCCTCGTCCCGGACCACCCTCGTCACCGGCGAGCCGTACCGCACCCGGTCTCCGAGCGCTTCGGCAAAGGCCATCGGCAGGGCGTCGGTCCCCGCCGGAATCTTGAGCCACGCGTCCCGTCCCCCGGCGAGGAACACGCCCGGCGTCTCCCGGTAGCGGTCTCCCTGCTCGGGCACGATGAGGTACTCGCCGTCCTGCGTATAGAAGGGAGAGGTCTCGATCCCGAAGTGATCGATGTAGCCGAGCGTTCGATCGTGGTCCGGCGGGACGCGGGCCGCGCCTGATTCCGCGATGAATCCGTCGTCGAAGGGCTCGCGAAGTGTCTGTACTCGACCCCCCGCCGCGTTTCCCGCCTCCAGAACCCGGACATCGTGCCCCGCCCGGACCAGCTCGTAGGCGGCGACCAGTCCGGACAGGCCGGCGCCCACCACGATCACGTCGACCCGATCTCCCGTTGAGGGCGGCACACCGACGTCCGGACCCATGCCGTCGCCCGAGCAACCGGTGCCCAGGGAGAGAGAGACCAGGGCGCCGCTACCGCGGACGAGAAAATCCCGGCGGCTGAGAGTTGTATGGTCGTTCACGCTTGACAACGCTCCGGCCGGGGCGCAAGATCCGCAATCCGAATAAACACCGAACATCAAGCTTCACGGAGCAACCATGTCCTACGCCGAAGGTCTGGCCGCACAGCTTTCCATGTCCAGGAGCCTGTTCAAGAAGACGCTGGAGACGTTCACGGAGGAGGATTCGGGTTTCGGGCCCAACCCGGACGTCTTCACCGTGGCAGCCCACGTGGCGCACGCCGCCGGTACGGTCGACTGGTTCGTCGACGGCGCGTTCGGCGACGGCTGGAACATGGACTTCCAGGGACACCTCGAGGAGACGAAGGCCGTCACTTCGCTGGCCGAGGCGATCGCGTGGGTCGACCGGGCCTACGGCCGGGCGATCGAGGTCATCGGGTCCGCGTCGGACCAGGATCTCCACGCGCCTATCGAAGATCCGCAGATCATGGAGGGGCAGCCTCGAGGGGCGATCGTGAACGGGATCGTGGATCACACGGCGCACCACCGGGGCGCGCTCACGGTCTACGCGCGTCTGCTCGGCAAGGTGCCCGTGATGCCGTACGCCTAGCAGCCCGTGGCCCGCGTCAGCGTCGCGGGCGCGTCGGGGGCGGCGAGACCCTCAGACCTCGCGCACGAAAAGCTGCGCGGCGGATTCGCGACGCAGCGCGAGGAGGGTGCCCTCGACGGAGATGATCGGGTCTCCCGCGGGGGAATTGCGCACGCGGCGCAGTCGGCAGCCTGGCAGGATGCCGCGTTCCAGGAGCGGCTCGACCTCGTCGCTCGGCGCGTCGATGCGCTCGAGTTCGACCGCCCGGTGTAGTGGCACGTCCATCAGCGACGTCCGGGAACCGTTCGATCTTCCGTTCTTCACGCCGGACTTGTCCCTCACGTTGGTTTGACCCTCGGAGCGCAACATACTAGCGTCTTCGTCAGTTGAGAACCAGTCTCAACTAACGATAATCGTTATCGGTAGTTTCCCGTCATGCCCCCAGTCGCGACCCCAGCGCGCGCCGATCGCGGAGCCGGTACGGACGCGCCCGCTTCCGGGCCGCCCGTCGTGGCCCTCATCGGTCCGCCCAACTCGGGCAAGACGACGCTCTTCAACCGCCTGACCGGACTGCGGCAGAGGGTCGCGAACTATCCGGGCGTCACGGTCGAGAAGCACGTCGGCCGGGCGCGCTTCGCCTCGGGTCTCGACCTGGACATCGTCGATCTGCCGGGCGTCAGCGGCTTCTCGGCCCGTTCCCCCGATGAGCGCGTCACGCGCGATGTGCTGGACGGGCGGATCGAAGGGCTGCGGGAGCCCGACGCCATCGTGCTCATCGTCGACGCGGTCCGGCTCGAGACGCAGCTCATGCTCGTCGGCCCCGTGCTCGAACGGGAACGCCCGACGCTGCTCGTCCTCAACATGGCGGACGAACTCGAGGCGGGGGACGGCACACTGGACGACGAGGCGCTCGCTGCCGCGTTCGGCGTGGAAGCGGTCCGGACGGACGCACGCACGGGGCGGGGCGTCGAAGCGGTCGCCGACTTCCTGGACCGGGTGGCCGCGCGCTCGGCGACAGCCGGGACCGCCGCGACGTCGGGGTCGGGTTCCCCGTCCGGCCGAGCCGGGCTGCCGACGATGGACGCGCTCTCCCGCCGCCGCGAGGTGGTCCAGAACGCGCTCGCCGCCGCGAAATACCGCTCGGCTGGGCCGCCGAAGCTGACGCAGCGTCTCGACGCCCTCTTCCTGCACCGGATCGCGGGTCCGGCCGTATTCCTCGTCCTCGCCGTGCTCGTGTTCCAGGCCATCTTCACGTGGGCCACGCCGGTCATGGACGGGGTCGAACTCGGCATCGCCTCCTCCGGCGAATGGCTGGCGGCGCGGCTGCCGGCGAGCTGGTTCCGCGATCTTCTCATCGACGGCGTGTGGGCGGGGGTCGGCTCCGTCCTCGTCTTCCTCCCCCAGATCCTCATCCTCTTCCTCTTCCTGGGGATCCTGGAGGACTCCGGGTACATGGCGCGGGCCGCGGTGATCGCCGACCGCACGATGCTGAGGGTCGGACTGCAGGGACGGGCGTTCCTGCCGCTGCTCTCGGCCTACGCGTGCGCGGTCCCGGCGATCCTCTCCTCGCGCACGGTGGAGAACGAGCGGGACCGGATGGCGACCATGTTCATCGCCCCGTTCATGACCTGCTCGGCGCGGCTGCCGGTCTACGCTCTCCTGATCGCGGCGTTCATCCCCGAACGTCCGCTCCTGGGGCCGTTCGTCGGCACGCGGGCGGCGACGATGCTCGGCCTCTACGCGCTGGGCCTCGCCGCGGCCATCGGCACCGCCTTCCTGCTCCGGCGCACGTTCCTGCGGGGGAAGCCCGCCGGCTTCGTGATGGAACTGCCCCCGTACCGCATCCCCTCGCTGCGGACGGTCGCCCTCCGCCTCCTCGACCGGAGCAGGATCTTCATCCGGAGGG
The DNA here is from genome assembly GCA_009841015.1 of Candidatus Palauibacter denitrificans. Taxonomy (GTDB): domain Bacteria; phylum Gemmatimonadota; class Gemmatimonadetes; order Palauibacterales; family Palauibacteraceae; genus Palauibacter; species Palauibacter denitrificans. The sequence continues at coordinate 4,641 of VXMQ01000040.1, forward strand.
TGGGGAAGATCATCCTCGCCGTGACAGTGGTCCTCTGGGTCCTGGCGCAGTTCCCCCGGGTCGACGGCGCCCCGCCACCGGTCGATGAGAGCGCGCTCGGACGGATGGGGCAGGTGATCGAACCGGCGATCGAACCGCTCGGATTCGACTGGAGGATCGGGGTGGGTCTCGTCTCCTCACTCGCCGCGCGCGAGGTCATCGTCGGCACGCTCGGCACCATCTACGGAATTGAGGACAGCGACGAGACGTCCCTCGAACTGCGGGCCGCCCTGCAGCGCGACCTGGACTTCGGGGGGGCCATCGCCCTGCTCGTCTTCTTCGTGTTCGCGCTTCAGTGCATGTCCACGGTCGCGATGATGCGGAGGGAAACCGCCGGCTGGAAATGGCCGCTGGCCCAGTTCGCCTACATGCTCGCCCTGGCCTACGCCGGAGCCCTGGCCGCCAACCAGCTGCTCTGACGCCGCCGATTCGGCGGGCCGCGAGCCTGGGTCTCCGGGCCGGGTCGCGGAAGAACCGGGGGTAGAGCAGCGCGTTGGCGAGTGCCACGACGGTGAAGACGATGAGCGCGTCCACCATGCCCCAGTAGTAGAAGGGCCGGATCCCCGCCACGTAGTGGTTCATGTAGAAGGCGGCCAGCGCGCAGAAGAACGCGGCCATCAGCAGGTAGCTCTTCAGGCTGCGGACCCAGATCGAGCCCCTGAGCCTCTTCCTCACATGGCTGAGGCACGTCCGGGACGGCGCGCGGGGGTTCCCGAGGACCGCCACGGGCGAGACTATTCGTCTGAAAGTTCCGGAACAACACAGACTCACGATAGAGCGGGGGATTGCCATGAAGACGAGGGGAGCGATACGACGCACGCTGGCAGCGATCATGTGCGGCGGCGCCCTGGCGTGCGGCGGTGGACCAGCGTCGGAGGCGCCGGTGGACGAAGCGGCGTCGCCGGACGCTCCTTATCACATTCTCGTGACCAACGACGATGGCATCGACTCGCCCGGCATTCAGGCGCTCGCCGCGGCCCTGCGGGAGGTTGGCGAGGTGACGATCGCGGCGCCCTGCGACCAGCAGAGCGGGACAAGCATGAGCATCAGCCTTGGCGAGGAGTTCCGCGTCCGGGACACGCCGGCGGGGAACTGCGTCGAGGCCACGCCGGCCAGCGCCGTCCGCCTCGCGGTGCGCATGCTCGCGCCGGAATCCGGGTTCGATCTCGTCGTGAGCGGGATCAACATCGGCGCGAACGTCGGTGAGATCTCTCACATGTCCGGGACGGTGGGGGCCGCGATGATGGGGGCGTACCTGGGGATCCCGGCGGTGGCGGCCTCGCGGGACTCGGGCCCGGGCGAGTTCGAGCACGCCACCGGCATCGTCGCCCGCTTCGTCGCGGAGCTGCGGCGCCGGGGGCCCGAGATCGGCATCGTCTATTCGCTCAACTTCCCGGCGGCCACGGCGGCCGAGACCCGCGGCATCGCGGCCCGGCCCATGGGCGGCAGCTACTTCCACATCGACCACGAGGAGGTGACGGGGGATCCGGGAGAAGAGGTCGCTGACGCCGAAGGAGAGCGGCGGTTCAGTGTCGTGTTCGTGCCTCCGGAGACCGTCCCGGCCGGGAGTGACACCGAGGCGTACAACGAGGGCCTCGTCACGATCACGCCGCTCCGCTTCGACTGGACGGACCGACCGACCGTCGAGGCTCTGGAAGGGTGGGACCTGGACGCACTCCTCGGGGAGAGCGGGAGTGGGGGTTAGGAGGCCGGCACTTCGGTCCGGCCCGCGGCCTGCCCGCCGGGAAGGGCCTGTCCCCCGACTACCAGCCGAGGACGTAGCCGAACACGAGCGGGGCGACGATCGTCGCGTCGGACTCGATGACGAACTTCGGCGTGTCCACGTCCAGCTTGCCCCAGGTGATCTTCTCGTTGGGGACGGCGCCGGAGTATGAGCCGTAGCTCGTGGTGGAGTCGCTGATCTGGCAGAAGTACGCCCAGTAGGGGCACCACCTGCGCAGGTCCTGGCGGATCATGGGGACGACGCAGATGGGGAAGTCGCCGGCGATCCCGCCCCCGATCTGGAACAGGCCGACGGGCGCCGCGTCCGATTCGGCGCTGGTGTCCGCCGGCGACCGCGCCGCGTTCGAGTCGTCGTCGATTTCGGGCGCCTGCGCCAGCGTTCGGCCGGTGCTCGTGCGCGCGTACCACTCCGCGAGCGCCGCCATGTATTCCGTGCCGCCGTGCACGGGTCCCGGGCGGCCCAGTCCGCCGGCGAGTTGTTCCGCGACGAGGACGTTGCCCAGCGTGGAGTCCTCCCAACCGGGCACGAACACGGGAAGGTCGGCTTCGGCCGCCGCCACGAGCCAGGAATCGGCCGGGTCGATCCGGTAGCGGCCCGCGAGGGTCCGGTCGCGGATCAGTCGGTAGAGGTACTCGTGCGGGAGCCGGCGCTCGCCCGCGGCGTCGGCCGCCCGCCCCAGCTCGCGCAGCGGCGCCTCGACCGCGCGGAATGCCTCGGCCTCGGGGATACAGGTATCCGTCACGCGGTTCAGCCCGCGCCGCTCGAGGTCCTTCTCCTGTTCGGCCGTGAGCGCGCGCCAGTCGGGAACGCGCACGTAACGGTCGTGCGCCACGAGGTTGAACAGATCCTCCTCGAGGTTCGCGCCGGTAGCGCAGATCGCATGCACCTTCCCGGCCCGGATCATCTCCGCGAGGGAGAGGCCGAGTTCGGCCGTGCTCATGGCGCCCGCCAGGGTGACGAGCATCTGGCCTCCGCCATCGATCAGATCGCGCCAGGCCCCGGCCGCCGCCCGCAGCGCCGCCGCGTTGAAGTGGCGGTAATGACGGTCGATGAAGTCGGTGAGCGTCACGCTCTGCGGCCGGTGGCTGAGGGGGCTCTCGGCGTCGCGGGCACGCTCAGACCTGGACAGTCGCCTGGAACGTCGGCGGGCGGCGGACGTTCGTCGCCTGCTCGAAGGCGTACGCGAGACGGATGAGCGTCGCCTCGCTCCAGGCGCGGCCGCAGAGCGACATCCCGACCGGGAGTCCCCGGATGAACCCCATGGGGACGGACATGTTCGGGTAGGCGGCCATGGCCGGCGGCGTGGAGCAGCCCCCGCCGCCCCCGCCGGAGGCATCCAGCGGGTCCTGCATGGCGGGGATCCCCGCCGTGATCCCGACGAGCGCGTCCAGTCGGTGTTCGTCCATCGCGCGGTCGATCCCTTCGTCGCGGGAGAGCCGGTGGCTCGTGGCCAGCGCGTCGAGATACCGCTGGTCGGTGAGCGGTCCGCGTTCCTGCGAGCGCACGTGCAGTTCCTGTCCGTAGAGGGCGAGTTCGAGGTCGTGGTTCGCCTCGTTGTACTCGATGAGTTCGGCCAGCGACTTAATCGGCGCGTCCGGACCCAGCGAGGCGAGATAGGCGTTGAGATCCGCCTTGAACTCGTGGTACAGCACCTCCATCTCGTACTCGTTGCCGAACCGGAGTTCCTCCGGGAGCGTGACGGGGTCGACGACCGTCGCGCCCTCCGCGCGCATGACGTCCAGCGCCTCCTCGAACAGCGCGTCGACGCGGCTGTCGAAGCCGGCGTACTCGCGCAGGACGCCGACGCGGGCGCCGTTGAGGCCGGCCGGGTCGAGCGCGCCGGTGTAGTCGGTCAAAAAGTTGCCCGCGCTCGCGGCGGTCAGCGGGTCGCGGGGGTCGACGCCGACCATGGGTTTGATGCCGACGAGGCAGTTGCGCGACGACGGCCCGACGATCGAGCCGTCGGTCTCGGAGCCGATCGTCGCGACCGCAAGGTTGGCCGCGGCCGCCGACCCGGACCCGGAAC
>VXMQ01000155.1 GCA_009841015.1 Candidatus Palauibacter denitrificans
GCGCGGTTTGCTGATTGGCGTGGGGGAGCACCCCCCGCCCTTGTAGTAGCGCATCCCGTGCGGGCGGGGGCGCGGGGGGCCCGCGCCGCCGGCGCCGGGGCGGACGCCCCGGCCTTCGTTGAGCGGATGGGTTTCCCCTCACGCTGGCGGATTTGGGGATATGTCGCCGGGGCGGACGCCCCGGCCTTCGTTGAGCGTTCGTGACGTCATGCATCAGCGGTCACCGAAGTAGCGGATGTCGCCGGGGCGGACGCCCCGGCCTTCGTTGAGCGGACCCCGACAACCGCGCCGTCCGAATCACCGGCAACGAATGTCGCCGGGGCGGACGCCCCGGCCTTCGTTGAGCGTCCATGTGTACGGAACAACCGACCCGACACAAGGAGATCATGTCGCCGGGGCGGACGCCCCGGCCTTCGTTGAGCGCCCCATTGACAAGGTGCTTGCAGGGCAACCGGCCTCCGTATGTCGCCGGGGCGGACGCCCCGGCCTTCGTTGAGCGGCGGAGACGGGATTCTAAATGCCGAAGGGGAAGGCATGTCGCCGGGGCGGACGCCCCGGCCTTCGTTGAGCGACCGACGAGTCGCCACTGTCGGCCTCCTGGCCGGCCGATGTCGCCGGGGCGGACGCCCCGGCCTTCGTTGAGCGAAGTGGAAAGCCGCCGGGGCCAAGGCCAAGACCGGAAATGTCGCCGGGGCGGACGCCCCGGCCTTCGTTGAGCGACGTTCCACTTCAACATCACGGCGATGGCGGAGGTATGTCGCCGGGGCGGACGCCCCGGCCTTCGTTGAGCGGCCTTCACCGGCGAGGATCTGGAGATCGTCGAGGACATGTCGCCGGGGCGGACGCCCCGGCCTTCGTTGAGCGTACGCGATCGTCGACCGCGTGGAGCTGCAGACGCGCATATGTCGCCGGGGCGGACGCCCCGGCCTTCGTTGAGCGCTGAGGGTCTCCGGCCAGGGCAACGACCTGCAGAAATGTCGCCGGGGCGGACGCCCCGGCCTTCGTTGAGCGGACCCGTCCGAATCCTCCGAGGCGGCCCGCAACAAGCGGATGTCGCCGGGGCGGACGCCCCGGCCTTCGTTGAGCGGACACGTTATCGTCCATCGCCCGCTTGCCTTGCCGATGTCGCCGGGGCGGACGCCCCGGCCTTCGTTGAGTGAGGATGTTCGTCATCTCCGCAGCCGCGCGGTCGGCCCACATGTCGCCGGGGCGGATGCCCCGGCCTTCGTTGGAGGCGGCCTTCGCCTTCTTCGGCGGCGTGCCGCAGGACCTCCTGTTCGACCAGATGAAGAGCGTGATCATGCGGGATCTGAGAAGCGAGGGTGGGCGCGTGGCCGAGAACGCCGAGTTCCTCCGCTTCGCCGTCCACTGGGGCTTCCGGCCCGGGGCCTGCCGGCCCTACCGGGCGAAGACGACGGGGAAGGTCGAGCGGCCCATCGGCTACGTCCGCAAGAGCTTCGCCTACGGCCGCACGTTCGCCGGTGACGCGGACCTGAACGCACAGGCCGAGTGGTGGCTCGGGAGCGTGGCCAACGTCCGCATCCACGACACGACCAGGGAGCGGCCGGCCGAACGGTTCGAACGCGACGAGCGCCATGTGCTCAGGCCGCTCGCCCACCGGCCCTACCACTCGCTCGCGCTGCCCGCCGGACGGGAGCCCGAGAAGGTCCGCCGGCTCGCCTCGGTACCCCGGCTCATGATCGAACAACGCCCGCTGAGGCCGAGTACGACCGTCTCGCCGCGGGGGTCTCATGACGCCCGCCAAGCGGCCGGGCCGCCGCGACCGGATCCGGGCTCAGCTTGCCGATCTCAAGCTCCCCGGTGCCCTCGAAGCCCTCGACTCCATCCTCTCCGGCGTCGACGGCGACCGCGTCACCGCCGCCGAGGCGATCGAGAGGCTCCTCGCCGCCCAGATCGACCTGCGCAACAACCGCAGGCTCCAGGCCGCCATGCGCGCCTCGCGGCTCCCGGCCGTAAAGACCCTGGCCGACTTCGACTTCAGCTTCCAGCCCTCCATCAAGCGCGAGCAGATCGACGCCCTGCACGAACTCTCCTTCCTCGACCGCAAGGAGAACGTCATCTTCCTCGGACCCCCCGGCGTCGGGAAGACCCACCTGGCCATCTCGCTCGCCGTCGCCACCGCCGAGCACGGAAGGCGCGTCTACTACGGCGCCCTGGCCGACCTCATCACCTCCCTCGAGGAGCCACAGGCCGCGCACCGGCTCCAGCAACGGCTCAAGGTCCTCACGCACCCGGCGCTGCTCATCGTTGACGAGATAGGCTACGTCCCCATCTCCCGCACCGGAGCCACCCTCTTCTTCCAGCTCGTCAACCGGCGCTACGAGACCGGCTCCACCATCCTCGCCTCCAACCAGAGCTTCGAGGAGTGGGGCCGCATGCTTCGGCGACGAGGTCATGGCCACCGCCCTGATCGACCGGCTGCTTCACCACTGCCACATCGTCAACATCCGAGGCAACAGCTACCGCATGAGGCAGCACGCCGATCTCTTCAACACCCTCCGGAACAACCCAACGTCCAAGGAGACCGAGACGTCAACCTGAGGCTCGTCACCTTCTCGTAAACCACTTTATGCAAGATATTTACGGGCATATCAATGGCACTGCTCCCACCAATTTTACCGCCGGGAAGAACTGGATTCTCCGGGCCCTTCGTAGCGACACCGGGACGGTAAGCGTTCGGTCAAGCCGTGGGATCGACCTCCTTCCGGTTCGCCCTCGACGGCGTCCGCGCAACCGACGGAGCGTACCGATTCGACCTCCATCCCGAAGGTCCAGAAGCAAGTTTAGGTCCGTGTCGGAACGAGGCATCGGACGAGGGGTAGAGTTGCGAATCTTTCTCGGCTCCGCAGACTCCGCGCGGGTCGATGATACGATCCCATGTGTAATATTAGAAAGGACTTAGCATGCATCCCTCGATCGCTTTCCGTTCCTTGAGGGGGACAACTCTCGCTACCGTCCGACCTCTCTTGCTGGCCGCCTTCTTGGCGAGCTGCTCGAACGCGCCAACGACGCCCGGCGGGCTGACGACGACGCTGACAGCAACGGATACGGTGCCCGTGAACGCGACCCGGCCCGACTCCTCGAAGTTCGTGCCCGCCCCTCCGGGCGAGAAGGTGCCCAATTCGTACATCGTGACCACTCTCGATGGACAGCCGGCAGCCGTCGTCGCCGAGCGCATGGCTCGCGCAACGGGCGGAACCGTCAGGCACGTCATTGGCAACCTCCCCGGTTTCGCTCTTGATCTGGCCCAGGAAAGCATGGTCGATAGCCTCCTGGTATCGGCGGAGGTGGTTCGCGTCTCCGAGGGGCGGAAGGTCTACTCCGGGTCGGTAGGTGCGGGGGCGGTTCCTACCGTTCAAACAAAGGTCCGGTGGAATCTCGACACGATCGACTCGCGCACCTTCGCGAGAGACTCCACGTATCGTTACGTGGAGAACGCATCGAACGTGCCGGTCTACGTAATCGACACGGGAATCAACCCGGACCACACGGAGTTCGGTGATCGAATCCTCTGGGGTACCGACGTCACCAAGGAAAAGAAATTCGCCGGGCGGACCGATACCCACGGGCATGGAACGCTCGTGGCGAGCGTGATCGGTGGCACGACTACCGGTGTGGCGAAGACGGTGAAGATGATCCCCGTGCGCTCCCAGGTAGGCGATAAGGGGAATGACGCCGATTTGGCGGAGGCGATGGACTGGGTCATCGACCACAACAAGGGGTACGCGGTTGCCAACATCAGTCTGTACATCTCGGGCGGGAACGACAACATCGACAAGATGATCAGACGGATGGCTGCCGACGGGATCACCACCGTGGTCGGCGCGGGGAATCATGATGAATCGGCGTGCGAGGGGTCGCCGGCACGGGAACCGCAGGCTATCACGGTGTCAGCGGTCGATATGGACGGCGATCGCGCATTACTCTCAACCGGCAAAAGGGTCAACTACGGGACCTGCGTCGACGTCTGGGCGCCCGGGGACAGCGTGTATGCGGCCAAGGCCGCGGACGACGATGGATATGTTTGGGCACAGGGCACTTCCGCCGCGGCGCCACATGTGGCAGCCGTCGCGTGGCTTGTTCTGGGCGAGGAAGGCAACGAAGCGTCGGCTCGACATATCTCCGACGTTATCACGTCGAGTGCGACGACGGGCTATCTGAACGTGAACGGACCCGACAAGTTTCTATACGCGCCGCGGTCGGTTGCCTGGATTAGCGGGCCGGCGGAGGTAGGGGCGGCGGGCAGCTACACGTGGCGGGGCTCCGCGTGGGGCGGCTACTCGATCACGTACAAATGGGAGGTCAGCACGGACGATGGCGACACGTGGTCGGCGGCGGGAACCGACGACCGATACACGCGGTCCTTCAACGACGACGAAGAGTACACCTTCCTCCTGCGGCTTACGGCCACCAACGACTTCGACGAGAAGCCGAGCAGGACGTGGGAGATTTCCGTGGATACCGGCTGCGGGCGGCCGCCCTGCCCGGGCGCTAGTGTACGGAGGTCGCGATGAGAAAAGGATTTGGGTGGCGGATACCGCTGACGTTCGCCTTCGCGATCGCTGTCGGCGTAGGTTGCCGAGGGGATACGGTGCTCGCCGCATGTGCCATTTACCCAGTGCATATCGTATTGCCTGGAGAGTATCCGTTCACGATTACGAGCGATGGGAGATCGGCGGTCACTCTTGATGTCGGAGCCGAGCAGGACCTCCTGCTTGCGCTGCCCGCTAACGAGGGTTCGGGCTGGGAGAACTGTGGCGTGCCATCGGGTAACCGTTTCGTCTGGAGCACGTTGGACTCAACGGTGGCCCGCGTTTATGCCACGGGCGACAGCACCGCGAGAGTCCGGGCCGTGTCCGCGGGCGAGACGGTGGTCCACGTGCGGGCCGAACCGGACACGACGTACCGGGCTGGGCGAGGTGTGACCGTGCGGTAGGCTGGCGACGTCGCATCCTCCTCGTATCCACACGCCCTGATCCACGCTCAACCAAGGTCGTGGCCGGAACCCCCGGCGAAACCTGCGCTGTGCCACCGGGGGCCTATCTTGGAGTGCCAACTTGGGACCGGGCCTCGATGCGGTTCACGTCTCCCTCCGCGCTATCGCTTCGCGTAGCAGCGCGGAGGGAGACACGCCCGACGTGGCCGCCTTCTCCCGCCAGGCGGCGTGCTCGGCGGGCGTGCCGCGCGCGGCGACCATCACGGTTCGGCGCTCAGTCACGGGGTTCGGGGCGCGGTCTCCCCCTAGTCCGCGCGCGGGCTAGGAGCGGCACCGACACCTCGGGAGACGCGCACTTTCCAGCGCCTCCCACCCGCGGTACCGTGACCTTCGGCGACCCGCTCCCCTAGTAGCGCCGCCCGACCGAAGCATTTGGGAGCCCGCGGCTGACCATCACGTCGAGGCGGGCGTATGGTTCGCCCGCGGCGCCCCGTGTCAGTTGGGCGGCGGGCGCGTCCCGCAGGATCGCCCGCACCTCGCCGCTCGCCGGATCGCGCAGAATCGCCATGGGCGGTTCGCTTGCCGCGCCCATCACCACCGTCCCTCCCGGCCCGTCGAGCGAGATGGTGGCCAACTCCCGCGCCCACGCGGGGTCCGCGGGAATCGCGAACACGAACCCCGGCCGCCCGTGGTCCGCGACATCCGGCATCTCGAAGCGCAGCCGGAAGAGATTCCGGCCATCGGCGGTCGAGCCCTCGATGATCCACGGGCCGCCCTCGCGGGGCAACGCGGGCCGCGAAGCGACTACGAAGGCCGGATCGAGAATCGGGGCGCCGCGCTCATCCAAGCGGCCGGAGACGAGGAGTTGACGCCCGACCGGCCGGGAGTCCGCTGCGTCGGCGTTTCCCCCCAGCCGGAAGCGGAGCGCGTTCGCGTACTGATAGCGGCTGATCCATTTGGGATCGCAGTAGGACATGAGATCCTTGTGGATGGCCGGGACGAGCGAGCCGTCGCGGCTGTCGTAGCCCCAGGCCCCCGTCGCGGCCTCGCGAAATGGATACCCCTCGTCCACTCCCTGTGGGCCTCCGCACGGGGCGTGGCGAAGATTCATGTTGTGACCGAGTTCGTGCGCGATGACCAGCGTATCGGGCTCGGAGTAAGCCGCCCGCTCGCCGATTCCTGCACAGCCGCCTCCCGCATATCCAATGCCGAGCCAGTGACCCCTGCCGCCCTCGACGGCTCTGATCAGCGCGACTTCCCGCCAGAGTTCGCATGTATCGGTGCTGGTCGTCGTTACCGGGGCATGCCGGGCCACGCCCAACTCGCCGACCGGCAGCAGCGCGCGCGTGTGCCAGAACAGTTCGTGGTCGGCATGCAGCGACTGGACAAGCGCGATGATGTCGTCACCTCCGCTCGGTGGGACGAGCGGGATCACGGTGAGATTCAGCCCCGGTACTCTCCGCACCTCGATGGCCTGCCTTCCCGTGGCCGGCCACCGGCCGCTCACTCCGTAGCCCGGATCCAGCGCGCCGGCCCGATCCACCTCCAGCACCAGTTCGAGCCCCGGCTGCACGATCCGGCCGGGGATCGCCGCGTTGGCCGACAGTGCCAGATCGCCTTCCCCGGGCTTAGGCGGAATCGGCGCCTCACCTTGGGAAACGGTCACCTCGTGGACGGGCGCACCGTCGAGGAAGAAGGTCGCCCGGACATCGGGCGCCAACGCTCCCGCAGCGTTCGGCGAGGCGACGAACACCCGCATCAGCGCGGGTTTCCCCGCCACCAGCGGCACGGGGAAGTCGAGGGATTGAACCGCCTGGGTCAGGTACGCGTTCACCGGCGAATCGCGGCAGGGCGCCACATCGGCGCGTCTCATCGACTGGAGCCAAGCGACGAAGGGGGGTTGGCGCGGCGCGCAGAGCCCCGTCCCGACGGTACTCAACTCTTCGAGCGGCAGCGCGGCGAGCGACTCCGGCAGCGGACCCTCAAGGGCGGGGTTGTCCGAAAGCAGAAGTGTCTCGATCCACCGGGTTTCGGCGCTCCCCAACTCCGCCGGAACCGGCCCCGAGAGCGCGTTCTGGGCCAGCCTGAGATGATAGAGCCTGTGGAGACGGCCCAGCTCCGGCGGTATCGAACCCTCGAGCCGGTTGCCGGTGAGGTCCAGTTTCGTGAGTCCCGAGATGGATCCCAGCTCGGGAGGGATGTCGCCGGTCAGATCGTTACCCTGCAACTCCAGATCGTAGAGCCTCGTCAGCCGACCGAGGGACGGAGGAATGGGTCCGGACAGGAGATTGTTCCGCAGGTAGAGGCCGCGTAGCGTGGTGATTTCCCCTAGCCAAGCGGGGATGGGCCCGTGGAGGCGGTTGTCATCGAATCGCAGAAACTTGAGACTTGCGAACTCCGTCAGCTCGACGGGGATCTCGCCATCGAGTCCGTTCCGCGGAAGCTCGATCGCCGTCACCTCGCCCGCCTCGTTCGTCTCGATGCCGTACCACTCGCCCAACGGGCGTTCCGACAACCATCCGTCGTCCCTCGGCCAGAGGCGCCCGTTGAGTGCCCGGTAAAACGAGGCCAGTGCCGACCGTTCGTCGACGCAGGCCTCTTCCGGTCCCTCGCGCGTGGGCACGGACTGCAACCATTCCGAAAACGCCTCTTCGGCGGGAACGCACAACGATGTCCCGCCGTAGGTCAACGTCCGTAGTCGGAGCTGCGAGAGACTGACCGGCAGAGGGCCCACGAGTTCGTTTCCGTCCAAGCGAAGCTCAACGAGACGGGTCATCTCGCCAAGCTCGCGGGGCAGCGCGCCGCGCAGCCCGTTGCCGCCCAGGCGAAGCGCCGTGACGCGTCCGTCCCCATCGGCGCTAACGCCATGCCACTCTCCGACGGGCGCGTCGGAATCCCATCCGTCCCGGCGCGTCCACTCCTGGCCCCGCGTCGATGCGAACAGCGAAAGCAGCGATCGCCGGTCAGCGCTGAGGACCGTGGCCGCCGCCGTCGCGGCCGCCGTTCCCGACCGCACTGTCAGAGTCGCCCGGCCCTCGCGGATGCCGCGCACGAGTCCGCGGTCGTCCGCAACGGCGACGACGGAAGGATCGCTGACCTCCAGCGTGAAGGGGGCGTCGCTGATCAGTCGGGCGCGCTGATCCAAGACCCGCACCGCCGCGCGGACCGTATCGCCCATCGTCAGGACGACCTCGTCCGGCTCGATCAGCACGGTGGTTGGGCGCGATGGTTCAGGCTCGGTAGGCGTGACCGGCGGAATGGTGCCCTCTCCACCACAGGACGTGAGGGCGAGCAGTGCCGCCAAGTCAAAAGCGCATTTTTCTGTGCGATTCACAAGGTCAGCCCCCTTCTACGTACCCCTCCCGACAGACGGCTGATTCGGGAAGTACATACCTGGGTTGATGAAGCGAGGATCGCAAGGAATGCACGGAGGAT
>VXMQ01000029.1 GCA_009841015.1 Candidatus Palauibacter denitrificans
CCGCCCCCCGATCCACACCTCCCCGGCGGTGGGTTCGATGAGCCCGGCGATGAGGCGTAGCAGCGTGCTCTTCCCGCACCCCGAGGGTCCCACCAGCACGACCAGCTCTCCCGGCCGGACCTCCAGGTCCAGCGCACGGACGGCCACGACGTTGCCGTACCGCTTCTCCACGCCGCGCAGCTCCACGCCCTGCGGCGCGCGACTCACGGCACTCACCGGATCCACGGCACCCGCAGGGCCGCGCCACGCGGCCCTGCGAACCACTCGCCGTCCACCTCGAGGCGCACCCGTTCGGGCCTCACCTCCACGCGGAGCTCCCGGCCCCGAGCGAAGACCCGTCCCAGCGACACGCGGGGGGGGCCGTTCGGCAGCGGCCGCACCTCGATGCCCGACGCGTCCACGTGGAGCCCCCCGAAGCCGCGCGCCAGCAGGTCGAGGATCCACGAGTGCTGGTAGTCGTCGATCCCCCGGAAATGGCAGGCGCGCCCCGTGTGCGGGTTGTAGTGCTCGAAACAGTTCGGGCGCGAGGGATCGCCATCGGTGAACATCATGCGCGCGAAGCGGCGGAGCATGTCGGCCGCCAGCGCCCCCGCCCGCGCGTTCGACGGCGAGTTCCCGCCGCGCCAGCTCCGCAGCAGCCCTTCGATCACGTGGCTCGTCGTCATCGGCCAGACGCGTCCGTTCCACGGGCAGTTGCGGCGCTTCCCGCGCCAGATGCCCTCCGCCGAAAACCGCGGGTCGTCCACGCTGGACGAAGGCAGGGGGAAGCGCGTGCCGAACGTCGCCGGATTCTCGAGGTGATCGAGCAGGGCATCGAGCCGCGCGCCGTCTACTCCTCCGGCAAGCAGCGGATAGAACCCCACCGCCGCCTTCACGCCGGTCCGCTCGCCGGTGCGTCCGTCCACGTCCGTGAACAGCCGGGCCTCCGCCGACCACATGCGCTCGTCGATCGCCCTCCGGCAGCGCGCCGCGAGCCCGCGCCACCCGGACTCGTCGCCGGGCCGCTCCAGGCGGCGCGCCACGGCGGCGAGGGCGCGAAACAACTGGTGCGCGTACACCGTGACATCGATCCCCTTGAGGCGCAGCCGGGGACGCCACCCGGCCACGTCGGCCTCCTCGTCCACGGCCATGTAGCGCGACATGTACTCCTGTCCCGTCTCGAAGTGGTTCGTGACGGTGAACATCCCCGACCCCTCCGGGTCGCGCGCCGCCGCCAGCCAGCGGGCGTAGCGCGACAGCCCCTCGTAGCAGCGGGCCAGCGCCGCCGCATCGGGGTGCATGTCGTCGACGGCGAGCAGCGCATCGCCCCAGTTTGCGTGGTAGAAGTCCGTTCCCTCGAGGCGCTCGGGATAGAGGCGCCCGTGGAAGGAGCCATCCGGCTTCTGGTTGTCGACGAAGTTCAGGAGCGAGCCCCACGCCTCGCGCCCGCCCTTCCGCCACCGCATCTCCATCATGTGGCACTGCGCGCTGTACGCGATCGGCACGTGGAAGTACTCCGGACCCTCGGCGATCGCGGCGTGCCGCACCGGGCCCCAGCGACCCTCGATGCGGTTCAGGCCGAGGCCGTAGATCCGGTAGTCGAAGGTGCGGTCCAGATAGGGATCCCCGCTCTCGAAATGCGGAAAACCGCCGAAGAAGGACTCCCAGCCGGGGGGCGTCGGGATCTCGTCGGGCGGGGGCGTCGAGGATGTCGGACCCGGGGTTATCGAGGGCGTCGCGGCCCGGCGCCGAGACTCGGTCTCCCGGAGGCGGAGGTTCAGCCGAATGGCCGGCGCCCCCCCACCGTCGATCCCCGTCGGCGGAAGCGCGACGGCGATCCAGATCCATCCCGTGCGGTGGGTGCGCGGGCCTGAGTTCGGATCGTGGGGCGGGCCGGACGTGGGGTCGGCGCCCGCGGCCGCGGCGCTCTCGGGGGCGCCGACCTCCTCCGCGAAGGGTGAGTGCCGCCATTCGGGCACCCCGCGCCCCTCGGACGGTGCGACGCGCCGCCACGCGGGCGATCCCGATCCCGCGAGTTCCATGCGCAGGGCCAGTTCCTGCCCGCGCCGGTCCGAGACGGTCCGCGTCCAGCCCACCCCATCCGCCGTGGGCGCCACCCCGTGCGTCGCGCCCGCGGGCTGCGCGGTGAAGGCGACGAGATGGCCCTCGAAGTCTCGGGGGACGCCCCAGGCGGATTCCAGGATGCCGCCCGGCAGCACCCGGCGGCGCTCCTCGACGAGAGTGCCGCGCTCGTCGGCCCACGTGACGACCAGTCGCCCGGGCCGCCACCTGCCGACCGCCGGCTCGCCATCGTCCGGGCCGGGGGCCGCCCGGTGGAGCGGGCTCTCCCGCCCGTCCGAGCCCACGAGGGCGATCGAGAACCCGGGCCCGACCTCGTGCTGCAACAGGTGAGCCGGGTCCCAGAACCCCGGCCGGTGCAGCCACCGCGGGAATGGCGGCGCCCACACCACGCCGTCCAGCCCCCCCAGGAACCACTTGTCGTCGCGAGCCAGCGCCGCGATGCGAGCCCTGGGCGAAACGGCGGGATCGGACGGAGCGCTGTTCATGGGGAACACCATCGAACCGCCCGGGTCGGCGGTCAACGGCCCGGCGCCTCCGATCGACGGCCCGGCGCCTCCCGTCCGCGCGGTCTGACACTTCCTCACGGCGAGGCGCGTAGGCGCGCACAGGTCCCCTAACTCTGCGTACAGCGCCTGGAGGAAAGAGATGTTCCGGAAACGCCACTCTCTCGGCCGCCCCGCGCGGCGGATCGCCCTCGCGGGCGCCCTCGTCTGCGGCTTCACGTCGGCGGGCTGCATCTTCGTCGGCGACAACGAGTCTCGGGACGAAGCCGTGGAAGTGCGGGAGGATCTGCGCGATGCCGCCGACGAAATCGCGGCCAGCCTTACCGACGCGGTGGAGGAGATCGGCGAGCACGTGTCCGATCTCGCCGAAGACCTGAGCGCCGAGACGCTGGTCGATCGCCCGATCTCCTTTCGCGAGTTCTACGGTCTCCTGCCGGAGCGGGCGGGGAACCTGAGGCGGGTCTCGCGCGAGGGGGCGACGGGCGGAGCTCTCGGGTTCCACGTGTCCGTGGCCGAAGCGGAGTACGAGGGGAGGAACGGGGCCGAGGTCGAAGTCTCCATCGCCGACATCGGCGCGATTCCCCTGATCGGCTCGGAGGGCTTCGTGGAGTGGCTCGACCTCTCGGTCGACCAGGAGAGCGACCGCGGGTGGGAGCGCACGATCGAATACGAGGGCTATCCGGCCATCGAGGAGTTCCGCCGCACGCGCGGCGACCGCGGCCGTGCGGAGTTCACCTGGTTCATCGAGGACCGTTTCGTCGTCGAGCTGGAGGGTCGGAACCTGACAATCGACGAACTCCACGAGCTCCGCGACGCGATCGACACCGACGCGCTCGCCGACCTGCGCGACCGCGAAGGCGGGTAGCGCGGGGGGCTACCGGTCCCAGTCCGCGGGGTCCGGTATCCCGCGGCTGACCATCGCCTCCAGAGCGGGATCCGGAGCCAGCGCCTCCGCCACCGCGCCGGCGAGGCCGGCGGCTGACGGATCCTGAAGGATCGCGCGCACCTGCCGGGTCACGGGATTGCGCACGATGGCGGTGGGCAGGTCGCTCTCGCCGTCGAGCGTGAAGGATCCCTCGGGCCCGGAGAGCGTGAGACTCGCGAGCGCCCGCGACCACTCGGGCTGGACGGGCACGGCGAAGGCGAAGCCCAGAGCTCCGTTCCCGTGGTCGATGTGCCACATGTCGAAGCGCAACGCGAACAGTTCTTCACCGGACGCGTTCCGGCCGCGAATCCGGTGGTCGCCGCCGGGGCGGGGCAGGGAGGGCGGAGCGTCGAGAACGAACGCGGGCTCCAGGTAGGGAACGCCTGCTTCGCTCACGCCGCCCCAAAGCAGCAGCGTGCGGTCATTGCCGCCGCCTGCCGCGCGCGAGTCGGAAGCGGTCGGCTCGGTGCGGAGGCGGAAGCGCATCGCGTTGTAGAAGTGATAGTCCCCGATCCAGTGCGGATCGCAGTATCCCATGATGTCGGGCCGCTCCGGCGGCACGAGTTCTCCGCCATCGCGAAAATCGTATCCCCACGCGCCGATGTGCCCGGTCCCCCCGGGATACCACGGATCGGGACCGGTCGCGCTGCACGGGGCGTGGCTGAGGCTCATGTTGTGCCCGAACTCGTGCGCGACGATGTCGGCCCGGTCGTGGCTGGAGAAGCTGGCGAACCCGCCGACGTAGGCCAGACCGCCGCCGTCGCTGTTCGTCATCGTGCCCATGTAGTGCCCGATAGACCCCTCGGCGGCGCGGATCATCGCCGTCCGGCTCAACAGCGCGCCCTGGCTGTTGGTGGACACCAACACGGCCTCGTGCGCCCGGACTGTCATGGCTCCGACGGGAAGCAGCGTATGCGTGTCCCAGAAGAGTTCGTGCTCCGGCGTCAGATCGTTCACGTAGCCCACGATCGAGTTGTCCGGTTCGGACGCGAGCAGGAACGGAATCACCGTGAGATTGAACGTGGGCATCCGCCGGACGTCGACGGCGCGCCGGCCGCTGTCGGGGATTCGCCGCGTGAGCCCCAGCGCCGGGTCCAGCGTCCCGCCGGGGTCCGTCTCCACGACGATTTCGAGCCCGGGCTGCACGACCCGTCCGGGAATCACGGCGTTCGCGGATGCGGCGAGATCGCCTTCCTCGATCGCGACCGGCACCGGGTTCGACTGCGCGGGAATGTCGACGACGTGGGTCTCGGCGCCCTCCAGGTAGAACCGGGCCCGGACCGCCGGAAAATCGACGGACGCGCCTTCGGGAGCCGTGAGAAACACGCGCAGGAGCGCGGAGTCCCCGGCGACGAGCGGCACCGGGAATCGTGACGACTGCACGGCCTGCGTGAGCACGATCGACGCGTCCTGCCCGCACGAGGCGACCCGGTATCTGTACAGCCGCTCCAGCCAGTCCCGGAAGGCGGGTTCGGCGGGCGCGCAGAGCGCCGAGCTTCCCAGGTGGAGCTGGGACAGCCGCCGCATCGACGTCCACTCGACGGGCACGGGGCCGGACAGTCCGGCGTTGCCCGACAGGTTGAGGACGCGGAGCGCCACCAGACGCCCGAACGCCGCGGGCACCGGCCCCTCGAGGTCGTTCCGCATGAGCAGCAGGGTCTCGAGCCGGCCCAGGCCGCCGAGTTCGGACGGGACCGGTCCCGTCAGATGGTTGTCGCTCAGGTCCAGCCACCGCAGCGCGCCGAGTTTGCCCAGCGCGACCGGAATCGGCCCCTCGAATTCGTTGCCGGCGAGATCCAGCACGTCCAGATAGCCGAAGTCGCCGATCAGCGGCGGGATTTCACCCTCGAAGCGATTGTTGCGAAGATCCAGGTGCACAAGGATCGGCAGCCGGCCCAGTTCCGGCGGGACGGCCCCGGTAAGTTCGTTTCGCGACAGCACGAGCGACTGGAGCCGGTCGAGATCGCCGAGTTCCGGGGGCAACGGTCCCCGGAGCCCGTTGAAGTCGAGGCGGAGCTCCGTTACCCGCCCCTCCGCATCCACGCCCACGCCGTACCACGTGTCGAGCGGCCGGCCGGTCAGCCAGTTGTCGTCGTGCGTCCAGCCCTCGCCCCCCGTCGCCTCGTAGAGCGCCCGGAGCACGACGTGGTCCGCCGTCACGGGCTCGGGCACGAGGACGGTGAAGTCCAGCCGGGCCTGCAGCGCGCGGGGATCTCGGGCCCGGATCGTGACCCGCGCCTCGCCCGGCGCGACCCCGACGACGGTGACGGTGACGCCCGACAGCGCAGCGGAAGCGACGCCGCGGTTGGAGGTCTCGACCGAGAACGTGAGGGCGTCCCCGTCCGGATCCGTGAAGTAGGCCGACGCGTCCAGCGTGAGCGTGTCGCCGGTCGCCAGTTCCTGCGGCGGGATCGTGCTCGTCGGCGTCGGCCGGCGGTTCGGAGACGCCGTGGGCGGTGCCGTGGCTTCGTCCCCGCACGCCGCGGCCGAGAGGACCACGAGCGCCATCAGGCCCGCCGATACGACCGGCGAGCCCCTTCTCCGTCGGCTCACGGCACGACTTGCGACGACCGTCGCCAACGGACGCCCACGCCGGTCAGCTCGTGGCGCGGGGCGGGGTGCGCACGATGACGCCGGGGACGCCGGCCTCGCGCAGGCGGTTGTTGAACTCCGCGACGTCCGTGTCGATGATCTGCTGGAGCGTGGTCAGCCACCCGCCGAGTTCGGCCTCGAGTTCGTCGGCGCGGACGGCCGCCACCGCGTTGGGCCGGTCGTAGGTCGATCCAATGTAGCCGTACAGGTTCGCGATCTCGTTGTCGAGCATGGGCGGGAAGTTGAGCATGTCCTGCCCCGAACGGTTCCTCGTCTGGAAGAGTTCCTCCTCGACATCCGTGAGCTTCTCGCCCGCGGCGTTCGCCATCTCCGTGAAGTCGTCGCCGTAGCCGGCCTCCTCGACGGACGTCGCAATGTCGCTCATCTGCGACCGGATCGACCGCGCCTCGCGCACGGCGTCGTGCGACTGCTGGAGGAGGCCGCGCACCCGGACCATCAGGTCGCGCTGCTCCCGCAGGTCCGCCACCGTGACCTGATCGGCCACCCGCGGGTCGAGGTGGACCGCCAGCGGCTGCGTCTGCGTCGCCTCACCCGCCGTCAGCCGCACCTCGTAGCGCCCGGGCACCGCGGGCACGCGGCCCGTGAAGCCCCAGATCCGGGCGCCCTGGATGAGATCGGGCCCCTCTCCCTGGAGGTTCCACATCATCCGGTTCAGGCCCGCGCTCGTCTGCAGGCGGTCCGGCGACCAGGTCGACGCGCGGCCGATCGCCGCCTTCGCCTCATCGTCCCACGACCCGGGGTTCGAGGAGTAGACCCGCACGACCTCGCCGCCGTCATCCACGATCTCGAGGTTGATCGTCTCCTCCATCCCCTCGCCGAGCGCGAAGTGAATCGACGCCCCATTTGGGAAGACGCCCTGCGCGCGCACCGCATCGCGCGGCGCGTAGAGGTGGACGTCGGCCGCCAGCGTCTCCGGCGACATCGTGCGGAGCGGCGACACGTCGTCGAGGATCCAGAACGAGCGCCCCTGCGTGCCGATGACGAGGTCGCCCTCGTGCACCTGCATGTCGGTGATCGGCGTGATCGGCAGGTTCTGCTGGAATCGCTGCCAGTTCCCGCCGCCATCGAAGCTCACGTAGAGCCCGAACTCCGTTCCCGCGTAGAGGAGGCCCTCCCGCACCGGATCCTCGCGCACGACGCGTACGAAGTGGCCGGGCTCGATCCCGTTCGCCGAGAGGCGGGTCCAGCTCGCACCGTAGTCGTCGGTGCGCCACATGTAGGGCGTGTCGTCCTGCATCCGGTAGCGGTAGACGGCGACGTGCGCCCGACCCGGGCCGTGCGCCGAGAGGTCGATCATGTTGACGGTCGAGAATTCGGGCAGGTCGCCGGGCGTCACGTCCTCCCAGCTCGCCCCGTCGTCCCGCGAGATGTGGATGAGGCCGTCGTCGGAGCCCGCCCACAGGACGCCCGCCTCGTGCGGCGATTCCTCGAAGGCGAAGATCGTGCCGTACATCTCCACCCCGGTGTTGTCCCACGTGATGCGCCCGCCCGCGTGCTCCATCTTCGTCGTGTCGTTGCGCGTGAGGTCGGGGCTGATCGTCTCCCACGAGTATCCCGAGTCCGACGTCCGGTTCACGTACTGCGAGGTGTGATAGATGACGTCGGGGTCGTGCGGGGAGATCCGGATGGGCGCGTTCCACTGGAAGCGGTGCTTCATCGTCTTCGGCGCCTGCCCCAGCTGGAGCTGCGGATAGAGGAGCATCTGCCGCACGTCACCCCTCCTGCGGTCCACCCGGTTGATGCTGCCGCCGTAGCAGCCCGCGTACGTCACGTCGGGGTTCCGCGGGTCGATCGCGATGTGGCCGCTCTCGCAGCCTCCGACCGCGGCCCAGTGCTGCGCCGGCTGCACCGCCGGCATGCCACGGCTCGGCACCATGATCGTGGAGTTGTCCTGCTGCGAGCCGTACACGCGATAGGGGAACTGGTTGTCGACGAACACTCGGTACATCTCGGCCGTGACCTGGTTGTAGTACGTGGACCAACTCTCCGCGCCGGTCGTCGTCACCTGCCCGCCGCCGTCGTTCGCCACGACCTGGAAGTCGGGGTTCTCGTAGTTGATCCAGA
>VXMQ01000109.1 GCA_009841015.1 Candidatus Palauibacter denitrificans
CCTCGACCTGACGACCGCCGACACCTGGGATGACATCGTCAGCCTGGTGGGCGAGGCGGCCTCGAGCGCCGAGCCGGGCGCCTGGATCAGCGGGAGGGGATGGCACCAGGAGAAGTGGAGCGAGCCGCCGGATCCGATGGTCGAGGGGCAGCCGGTCCACGACGGCCTTAGCGCGGTGAGCCCCGCCAATCCGGTCATTCTCACGCATGCGAGCGGGCACGCCTCCTTTGTGAACGCGAGGGCGCTCGAGTTGGCCGGCATCGACGCCGACACGCCCAACCCTCCGGGCGGCGAGATCGTGCACGATGCGGCGGGGCGGCCCACCGGCGTCCTGAGGGAGACCGCGCAGCGCCTGGCGCGGGCGGCGTTTGCCGAGGAGGAGGCGAGCCTCTCCGAGGCCGAGCGCGAGGCGCGGGCGCGCGAACAGGTGCGGCTCGCGAACGAGGAGTTGCTGCGCAAGGGAGTCACGAGCTTCCAGGACGCGGGTTCCGGCTTCGGGACGGTGGACCTGCTCAGGACGCTCGCCGACGAGGGCGCGCTGCCCGTGCGGCTCTACGTGATGCTGCAGGGCGGGATGGCGACGCTCGAGGGGCGGCTGGACGAATACTACATGGTGGGATACGGGGGCGACCGGCTCACCGTGCGGTCGATCAAGCAGGTGGCGGATGGGGCGCTCGGGTCGCACGGCGCCTGGCTGCTCGAGCCCTATGCCGACATGCCAGCCTCGATCGGATTGCCGACCACGCCGCCGGAGGAGATCGAGCGCATCGCGCGGCTGGCGATCGAGCGGGGCTATCAGCTCAATACGCACGCGATCGGCGACCGCGCGAACCGCGAGGTGCTCGACCTGTACGGGCGCACCTTCGCCGACCACGCGGAGATGAGCGACCTGCGCTGGAGGATCGAGCACGCGCAGCACGTCAATCCGGCGGACATCCCGCGCTTCGCCGAACTCGGGGTCATCGCCTCCATGCAGGGCGTCCACGCCTGCTCCGACGGTCCGTGGATCATCCTCCGGCTCGGGCCGGGCCGGGCGCGCTCGGGCGCCTACGTGTGGCGGGACCTCATACGGGCCGGCGTCATCGTGACGAACGGCACGGATGTCCCGGTCGAGGACGCGGACCCGCTCGCGAGCTTCCACTGCACGGTCACCCGGGTGATTGAGGGTGGCGAGACCTTCTTCGAGGAGCAGGCGATGACGCGCGAGGAGGCGCTGCGTTCCTATACGTGGGCCAACGCGTACGCCGCGTTCGAAGAAGACCTCAAGGGGACGCTCGAGGTCGGGAAGCTGGCGGACATCACGGTCCTGTCCCGGGACATCCTCACGATTCCCGCGGACGAGATCCTGGAGACCGTGGTGGACTACACGATCATCGGCGGCCGCACGGAGTACAGCCGGGGGAGCTGACGACCCCGTCGGGGATGCTCGCCGTCGACATGGTCGGCCGGCCGCCGTCGACCGAAGGCGGCGTGGCCCGCATGCATCTCCTGCGCGCACACGGCGGGGACGACGCCCGCGAGCGAGGCCGCCGCCAGCATCCCGGCCGCCCCGGCCCGCCTGCCGCGGCGCGCCATGAGGTTCCGCGTCGTGTCCTGGATCCGCGCGCTACCGCCCGCCCTCGAAATTCTGCAGATCCTCCAGCAGATCGAGGAGCTTCTCGAGCCGCTCCTTGATCTTCTCCCGGTCGAGGTTGGCATCGACTTCCAACTGGACTTCCGCCTCGTTCAGCGAGGATCCCGCCTCCACGGCCTTGAGAGAGAACGTCTCCCCGTGTCGCGCGGCGCGCAGCCTGACATCCCCCGCGGACGACCCGGCCGGGGCCTTCAGGGTCTGGTCGATCCACAGCCCCCCGTGTTGCACCGGCGACGCACCTCGCGCGGTGACGTGCAACGCACCGTGTCCCTCGATGTGCGCGACCCGCACGCCAGCGACATTGGATCTCGCGTCCATCCGGATCGTGATGCGCCCATCGTCGCTGACGGCCACCCGCGGAGTCGGTTCGGCGACCAGCACGGCGGAGCCGCTGCGCCGGTTTCGACCGTGGGCGGCGTCGTGCCCGAGGCGGTCCAGCCACGCCCCGATCGCGCGCTCGACGCCTCCGTTGATCCGCCCGGCCGTGTGTGCGGTCCGGCGCAACTGCTCGGCGGCCAACCGGGGCGTGCGGAGCGAGCCCGGCGGATCCGCACGTTCGACGAGGTTCGCGATCCCCTCCAGAGTCGCCGTACTCGCCTTCGCCGGCCCGGGCACGCTCGTGAGGTGGGAAAGGGCGGCCCAGACACAGATCGCGAGGGCCCAGAGGGTGAAGGCGGCGGCGACTCTTCGAATGAACATCACGTCGGCTCCAGGGGGAAGGTCGAGTGTCCGCGACCCTCTAACGTACGCTCAGGCGCGGGGTCAGGTTCCAACCCATACGACCGGGTGTCGATCCGAAAGGTTGTCCGCAGCGGGGCTTTTGCCACGGACTGCTAAGGTGGGGAGTCCCCGGCGGGCGCGAGGAGCAGCGTGCCGGTCACGCGGGTCGGCCGCAGCCTCCCGTCGCTGTCGCGGAGCCGCAGCAGCGTGAGCTGGATGCGAGCCGCCACGTCCGCCCCGGAGATGTCGAGCCGCAGGGAATCCGGCGGCAGCTGCACTCTCCCGGGCGCCGTCGTGGTCCCGGAGCGCCCGGCGCGCGCGATGAGTTCGGCGAACGACACCGTGGCCAGTGCGTCGCCGCCGAGCCGGATCGTCGTTCCGAGGCTGTCCGCGGTGGCCTCGAAGGTGAGGGAGTCGCCCTCGAACGGGTAGCGCCCCCCGAGGAGGTTCCGCTCAAAGACGGCCCGCTCGAAGCCGGTCACGGCGATGGCGGCATTCCGTCCCCCCGGCGCCGAGATGTCGATGAATCCGAAGGGATCCGCGAGCAGTCCCTCGGAGGGCACGAGCCCGAAGTGGTCTGCGATGAGCGTCGCCCGCCGTCCGGCCTCCGCGACCCTCAACGAGGCCGCCATGCCGTCTCCGATCGTATCCACCGTCGCCACGCCACCTTCGAACCACTCGTCGATGGCGGAGGTCCCGTGCCACGAAATCAGGTAGAGCAGGACGTCGTTGATCTGCTGCCAGTCCTCCGGTGGGATCTCGACGGCGGCCGGAGAGATGCGGCCATCCGCCAGAACTCCGTGCGTCGAAAGCAGATCCTCGAGCCGGCCCACCTGGCTCCGTTCGGCCACGGCGTAGGCGGACCAGGGGCCCACGAAGGTCACGGCGCCGATGACGGCCAGCGTCAGCGGAATCCCCTTGATCTCGCGCGACCGCGTCACCGTGTAGAAGACGGCGGCGCCGGCAAGCCAGACTCCGAGGAGGAGCAGAAGATACCGGCGCTCGGTGATCCCGTACTGTTCGATACGCTGCCCGATGGCGAGCAGGAGCATCACGACGGACGGGATGATGAGAATCCAGAAGATGCGGGCGTACGTGTCGATCCACGCGTGGCCTTCCCGTCCGCGCCGGGGATGCACGAGGAGGAGCGACAGGATGCCGAAGGCGGCGAGGGCGGAAACGAGAAGGCCGATCCACCCGCTGGGCCACGTCGTCGTGATCACGACGCGCCCGAGGTAGGCGGTGAGGATGATCAGGTACACGGCGACGAGCGGGAGGAGCACGTACTGGGCGAAGACGCGCAGGCCCGCCGGATAGTCGTCGCGGCGTTCCAGTTGCTCGAAATCGTCCGGCACGCCCGCGAGCACGAACCATGTCTGGAAGACGAAGCCGAGGAAGAAGAAGAGCCGGCCGTAGTTCTCATCGGCGATGTCGATGTTGAACAGGTTCTCGATGCCGAACATGGCGATGGAGAGTCCGCCGAAGAGGACGCCGGTGTAGATCGCCCCGAGGCCGAACCGGAAGAAGAGCGTGCGGTTGAAGTGCCAGAAGCCGTTCGGCTCGCGGACGCCGACGTAGGCGATGAAGGCGACGAGCAGATGCAGCGTCGCGGTCAGGTGAAAGTGGCGGAGGCCGGCGATGTTCTCGCCCCAGTTCGGCCACTGCCAGTAGTAGAGGGCAAGCACGGCCACGCCGAGTCCGCGCAGCGCCCAGTGTCGCGGCCATGGGAGCTTCCATCGCTCCGCCAGCAGGGTGAGCCCGGTGAGCAGCGGCAGGCCGAGGGCGGCCGTGGCGACGAGGCGAAGTTCGAGCGCAGTTTCCGCGTTGATCGCCCGCATCGCCGCAATGGCGGCGACGACGGCGCAGGTCAGGACGACGGGGAACCGCCGCGCCGTCACCCACGCCGCGGCGGCGAGCCGCTCGACCGAGGGGAGCTTCACACCCGGGCTCTCACCGTCACGAGCCGCTCGGCGGCCTGTTCGAGCAGGGACTCCGTCTTGCAGAACGCGAACCGCACGAGCCTGCGCCCATCCTCCGGCTTGTGGAAGAAGCTGGATCCGGGGACGGGAGCCACGCCGACCGTGCGCGTGAGCCAGAAGGCGAATTCGTCGTCAGGAAGATCGGAAAGGTCCGAGAAGTCCGCGAGGACGTAGTACGCGCCTTCCGGCTTGCGGCAGTGGAACCCGGCCTCGACGAGCGCGGGATAGAAGAGGTCCCGTTTCGCGCCGTACACGTCCGCGAGCCCCTCATAATAGGACGGGGGCAGCATCTCGAGGCCGGTGGCCACCCCTTCCTGGAGCGGCGCGGCGGCTCCCACGGTGAGGAAGTCGTGGACCTTGCGGATGGCGTCCGACAACTCCGGATGCGCCACAATCGTCCCCATCCGCCAGCCCGTGACCGCGAACGTCTTCGAGGCGGCGCTGATCGTGATCGTCCGATCCCGCATGCCGGGAAGCGTCGCCATCGGAATGTGCCGCGCCCCATCGTAGAGGATGTGCTCGTAGACCTCGTCGGTGATCGCGTAGGCGTCGAACTCCTGGCACAGGATCGCGATCTTCTCGAGTTCGTCGCGGGTGAACACGCGGCCCGTGGGGTTGTTCGGCGTGTTCACGATGATCGCGCGCGTCCGGTGGCTGAACGCCGCCCGCAGGCGGTCGAAGTCGATGCGCCACTCCGCGGTCAGCGGCACGAAGACGGGCGTCGCGTCGCAGAGCGTGGTGTCCGGCCCGTAGTTCTCGTAGAAGGGCTCGAAGACGATGACCTCCTCGCCCGGGTCCACGACCGCCAGGAGCACCGCCATCATCGCCTCGGTCGCCCCGCATGTGATCGTGAGGTGCGCCTCCGGATCGACGTCGAGGTCGTACCAGTCGCGATAGCGCGCGGCGAGCGCGTCGCGGTACCGCTTCGCGCCCCAGGTGATCGCGTACTGGTTCACGTTGTCGTAGATCGCGCGCGCGGCGCCGATCTTCAACGTGTCGGGCGACTCGAAGTCGGGAAAACCCTGCGAGAGGTTGATGGCCCCGTGCTCGTTCGAGAGCCGGGTCATCATCCGGATCACGGATTCCGTGAAGCCGTGCGTACGGCGAGCGGTGTGGATTTTCATCGCTCCGAATCTGGCCTTTCGCCCGGAAGCGTGCCACCGGTGTCGGAGGCGTCCCCTTCGGCCGTGTCCCCGCCGCCCTCCGCGCGCTCGACGTGCGGGCGGAGGAACCCGGCCCGGGCGAGCCGTGGCTCCACGAGTTCCGCCTGCTCGCGCAGCCAGCCAAACCAGACGATGTCACCGGGCCTCAGCGTCGTGCCGCTCGACACCGGTTGTTCCCGTCTGCCGCGGCGATGAACGAGGGCGAGGGTGGGGAACCGGCGGTCGGCCAGAGCCTCGATCTGGGAGATGCGCAGCCCCGCGAGGCCCTCGAAGGTGAGCGGTTCGATGTCCACGCGGTCTCGCCGGAACTCGTGCGCCCAGCGCTCGTGGTCGATCCCGAGCCCGAAGAGTACGGAGGCGCCGCTCTCGTCGACCTGCTCGGGTCCGACTCCGGGCGTAAGGGGATCGATGGCCACGAGGCGGTTCACGCCGGGGCAACTCTCTTCGACCCGTTTGGCGATGAGCAGGTTCACGCCTTCGTTCGGCGTGAGGGCGACGAGGGCACGGCGCGATTCCACCCCCGCCTTCAGGAGCGCACGCGGCTCGTTGGCGTTTCCGAGCACGACGCGGAAGCCGTCGCTCTCCGCCGCCCCCGCCTCCGTCGGATTCGTGTCGATGAGAACGATGGGTGCGTCCGCGCCGCGGGCGGCGCGCAGGGTTCGGGCGAGGGCGCGTCCGATGGGATTCGCCCCGACGATGGCGAAGCCGTGGTTGGACAGTTTCCGCACCCCCAGCAGCCGCGCCACCAGCCCGCCCGTCCCGCCGAGGACGACGACGGTGACGGCGATGACAAGGAAGACCATCGCTCGCAACTGATTGCCTTCCGCCTCCATCCCGCTGTGCGCGAGTTCCGCCGCGAACAGCGAGGAGACGGCGAAGGCGACGATCCCGCGCGGAGCCAGCCAGGCCAGGAACGCCTGCTCGTTGCGGCTCAGGCCGGCGCCCCGGGTACAGAGGAGAACGCAGAGGGGGCGGACGACGGCGACGAGGACGATCACGGTCACGATCCCGCCCGCTCCCAGCGCCCGTACGTCGCCGAGATCCACCGCCGCCGACAGGAGGACGAAGAGGAGTCCGACGAGCAGAAACGTGAGCTGCTCCTTGAACTCGACGAGTTCGCGCGCATGCCGGGGTCCCATGTTGCCGACGACGAGGCCGGCGATGGCGACGGTCATGATCCCGCTCTCGGGCAGGATGGCGTGTGAACCCTGGTAGAGCGCGAGGACGCATGCGAGCGTGAAGATGTTCCTGAGATCCGAGGGGATCGCGCGCCGCATCCTCAGCAGTCCGCCGATGATGACCCCTCCCGCCACGCCGATGACGGAGCCGAGGCCCAGGCGCGTGACGAGGCCGAGGAAGCCAGCCCCCACGTCCCCGGCCGTTGACGCGAGCGCCAACTCGAACGCGACGACCGCGAGGATCGCGCCGACGGGATCGATGAGGACGCCTTCCGCCTCGAGGATCGTCCGCAGGTTGCTTCGCAGCCGGATCCGCCGCGTGAGCGGGTTGATCACCGTCGGACCCGTGACCGAGACGAGCGCCCCGAACAGCAGCGCAATGCGGAGGCTCCAGCCCAGCGCGAGCATCGCGGTGACGGCGGCCCCCGCGATGGTGACCAGCGCGCCGAGCGTGATCAGTCGGCGGATCGTCAGCGCCTCGCGGCGGAGACGGTCGAGGTTGAGTTGCAGCGCGCCCTCGAAGAGGATCACCGCGACCGCCAGCCCGACGATGGGATTGAGACCTTCGCCCAGCGTGTCGGGCCGCACGACGTTCGCGAACTCGGGCCCGAGGAGGATGCCGGTCGCGAGCAGGAAGAGGATGCCGGGTACGCGTGCATGTCGCGCCACCGACTGCGCAACGACGCCCGCGGTGATGGCGAGGGCGAAGGTGAGCGCCGGATCGTGGAGGTTCACGAGGCGGCGGCTCGCTCCATCGCGAGGAGGAAGTTCGTGAAGCCCTCGTCGTAGTCGGAGAGGCCGTTCTGCCCCGTGAGCTTCATGCGGGCGTTGTAGGCATTCTTCATCATCGGACCCACGACGCCGCTGACCGGACCCTCCGCGGGGTGGCGCACGGCGAACGCGTCCTTCAACTCCTCCCGGAGTCCGAGTTCGGCGAGGAGGCCGTTGTATGCGGCGGCGTCCCGCTCCGCCAGCACCCAGAGGTGGCGGTCCAGGCGCTCGCTGTGTGCCGACTGCTCGAGCACGGACTCACCCGAACGCACCAGGGAGAGATAGCCGAGCACCTGCGCCTCGACTTCCTTGAGGTATCCCTTGCGGTGGCAGAATTCGTGCGCGATCACGTGCGGTTCGAAGATGCCCGTGCTCCGGAAGATCGCGACGTCTCCCGTCAGCGGGTCGGCCGCCCCGAGCGCGAAGGGGAAGACGATCTGCGCCAGCATGAACTCCCGGACCTGCGAACTCGTCTCCAGGCGCTGGCCGGTGAGTTCCGCCAGGTAATCGGTAAGGCACAGGTCGACCTGTTTCGCCAGTTCCTTCCGCGGCGTATCCATCGGCACGTAGCTTGCATTCAGCCGCTCCACGAGGTCCTCGACATCGCGTCGCCGCTCTTCCTCCGACGCCGGAGGTGGGGAGAGCGGGTCGAAACCGAACGCAGCCTCGAAGTCCACGCGGCGGGCGTCCGCCCGAACCGCCCAGTCGATGAGCGCGCTGCCCGCGTAGACGCCGAGTGCCGCGGCTTGCACCGCCCGGCCGGCCGGGCTCAGACCGAAGAGCACCCGGGCCGCGACGGGGGCGGCGAGCAGGAGATCGGAGGGCGCGACCGGGAGGTACGTCGCCAGGTTGGGGATGCGGAGTCTTTCCATGGGTCCTCGTACGCGGGTCGGTGGACGAAAGTTCGGGATCGACGGGCCGGGTGCAACCGTCCGGCCCTTCGCGGCGTCCCACTCCTGTCGAAGGCGGGGAGGAGACCGGGACCGCTGGCGGGGAGGAGGCGGAGGCCGATGGCGGGAACGAGAGACGGAGGGGGGTACATGCGTCGAAGCGGACCGGGATCGCTTGTCGTCCTGTGCGGAGGCGTCCTGTTGGGAGTCGTCCCGTGCGGGGCGCCGCTCGCCGCGCAGGAGGTCAAGGCCGGGGGTCAGGTCACCTTCGGCGACGACGCCGACTTCGGCATCGGCCCCCGCGTGCAGATGTCGCTCCCCTGGATCGCTCCCGGGATCCGGGTTGCCGGTTCCTTCGACTACTTCTTCCCCGACTCGGGTCTCGGCGACCCCGGCGGCGACTACGATTACCACGAACTCAACTTCAACGTCCTCGGGGATCTCTCGTTCCCCGACGTGACGAACCTCGTCCCCTATGTCGGCGGCGGGCTGAACGTGGTCTGGCAATCGGTCCCATCGGACGGGGCGGCGGATCCTGACGAGCGGCTCTTCGGGATGAACCTCGTTGTGGGTT
Organism: Candidatus Palauibacter denitrificans; assembly: GCA_009841015.1. GTDB lineage: Bacteria > Gemmatimonadota > Gemmatimonadetes > Palauibacterales > Palauibacteraceae > Palauibacter > Palauibacter denitrificans. The sequence goes on from VXMQ01000109.1 coordinate 8,909, forward strand.
TCCGGTTTCCGATCGAGGGGTTCACGCCCTTCGTCGAGGCGAGGTACGAACTCGAGGGAGGACAGCAACTCCTCGTGGCCGGCGGCATTCTCCTACCCTAGCGGCGCCCTTCCACCCTGGAAGGGCTGCTAGAATCGTAAGCCGCCACCGGCGCTGAAGGCCCACCTCGATCTTTCGCTGTCGTCGATCCCGCCGCCGAAGCGGTAACCGATATTGAGGTTCGTCACCTGCGCGAAGGAAGAGAGCGGGGACCCTCCGAACACGGTTATTCCGACGTTCCCGCCCAACCTCCGCTCCTGGTCCGGATACCAGGCGCCTCCATAGTCGACGAACGCGCCCACGCCGAGCCCGAACAGGTTGTAGAAGTTGTCCACCAGGTAGGAGCGATGTTCGAGCGTGGCCCGCATCGTGCGAGTCCCGACGAAGGCGTGCGGCCCCCAGAGTCGCGGCAATACCTGGAAGCCGATGTCGTGCTCGGAGCCGGGGCGGGGCCTTTCCTGAATCCCCGCGGACGCTTGCAGGAACGTCGTATTCCGCTCCGTCTCCCGAACCGCCGCCGTTCCCGTGCCGAAGACGTAGCCGGAGTCGAGGCCCGCCGAGTTGAAGAGACCCCCGCCGTCGAGTGCACCCTTGAGAATCGCCGGGCCCGCCCGCCTTCCGGACGACAGGAGGAGGCGCGTTCCGATGCCGGTCGACCTGTATCCAAGGCGTTCGTGCGCGAGCTTGACGGAGACCCACACACGGTCGCTGAGATCCTGGTCTTCCTCGGAGAATCCGTTGAAGCGCTCCACGCGCTCGAAGCGGGCGCGCCGCCACTCCGCATACACGCCGATGAGGCCGTACACCGAGTCCGGCACCGTGGCGTCGAGGCTGTCCACGTCAATGCCGGGATGTTCGATACGCAGGTGCTCTTCGTGCCGGATTTCGAGCGTCGCTCCGATGCGAAAGAACCCCTGTGGACTTGCGACCGGTGCCACCGCTCCGGTCAGGCGGTGGATCTGCGCTCGCCGCCGCCATTCGATCGTCTGGAGGTCGTCGGGGTTGTGCCGCACATACTGCGGGATCCGCCCACGGAAGTCCCGCCCCTCGTAGTAAAACGCCGAGCGGTCCGAAAGAGCGCGGAAAGGACTCGACAGGTACCACGCGATGACATCGCGGTCCGACAGGTTGAGCCACGTCGCGTTGGCCGCGAGCTGGGTGGAGGCCAGTCGATTCGACGTCAGCCGGAGGTCCATGCCGTCGCGGTCGGTTTCGCGGACGTACCACACCCTCATGGCGTTTCCGCTGCCTGCAAGGTTGATCTCGGTGACCCCGAAGGTGCCGGTCAGCGTGCCGTCCGCTGCGAGCCGCCCCGTGATGCGCGGCTGCAGACTCCACGCGTCGCGCGTTCTCACGCTCAGCGCGAGTTTCCCGTCGACGCGGGCGGTGTCCACGCGGACCCGGCGGAAGAGGCCGAGGCGGCGGAGGTTCCGTTCGCTCTCGGCGGCCAGGAGCGAGTCGTAGGGCGTCCCCGGCCCCAGGAGCAGTTCACGGCGGATGACCCAGGGCTGTGTCGTGCCGTGCAATCCGTTGCCGAGCCGGTAGATGATGTTTCCGGCGGCAGCCTCCTCCGGGAAGACGTCCTGCCGGCTGATGACGACGGTGTCGATGATCGCGGTCGCGCTGCTGCCCGTCCCCCCGGCGGGAGGGGATGCCTGCGCGTGCGCCGCGGGCGCGGCGACAAGGCCCAGAAGAAGCAGGGTGTGGGCGACGTTCTTGCCCCGGACCGGGGCGCGGCGGGTCCCCCGGAGCGGGGGCGCCGCGGACGGAATCATGGGGCGGGAAGGTACGGTTGCACCGCGTTCACGGCCACCGGACATCGTCGCGTCTCGCGAGCCCGGGCTCGTCGCGGAAGCGGGCCGCGATTTCGCCCAGGGTGATTCCGAGGCCGGGATGCCGGAACTCAGGCGCCACATCCGCGAGGGGCACCGCCAGATGCGCCCTCGTCGGGATCTCCGGGTCGGGGAGTTGCAGCTCTTCCAGATCGACGACCAGACCCTGTACGGCCGCGATGTCGATGTCGATCGTGCGGGGGGCGTTGGGGTCGGCGGTTCGGACACGTCCCAGGCGGCGCTCCAGCGGCCGGATGACCTCGAACTTCAGTTCTCCCGGGGAGAGGTCGGTCGTGATGCGCACGGCCGCGTTCAGGAAGCGGGGCATCCCGGGGTTCCCGACCGGGTCCGCTTCGTAGATGGGCGAGGCGCCCTCGATGCCCAGCAGTTCGTCGAGCGCCTCGAGCGCCGCGACGATGTTCCGCTCGGGATCGATGTTCGAGCCCAGCGTGAGGAGGATGGCCCGGGAGGCGTTCACGCGTAGTCCGCCGCCGTCCGTTCGACCTCGACCCCCACCGAGCGCGCGTAGCGCAGCGCGCCGGGCTTCTCCACGCGGACCCTGGCCCGCGCCGCGCCGAAATCGACGATCGCGATCCGGGCGATCTGGTGCGCAAGTGCCTCCACGAGATACGGCTCGGCCGTTTCGACGTGCCCGATGATCCGCTTCGTCAGCGTCCGGTAGTTCAGCACATCCGCGACGTCGTCGGATTCGCCCGCGGCCCGGGCGTCCACCGAGAGGGACAGGTTGATCACGATGTCCTGCTTCTTCTCGCGTTCCCAGTCGTTGACTCCGATGATCCCCCGGATGAGGAGGTCGCGGATGATGACCGTATCCGATGCCATCAGCGCGCCCCTCCCGTCAGCAGGTGTTCGCCGCCATCCACGTGAATCGTCGCTCCCGTCACATAATCGTTCTCGGCCAGGAACCGCGCCGCGTGCGCCACGTACTCCGGATCGCCCGTCCGCCCGAGCGGGACCCTCCGCCCCTTCTCCCGCCAGGCCGCGCCCTCCGCCGTCTCGCCGGGAGGCGGAAGAATCGGGCCGGGCACGATCGCGTTCGCGCGCACCTCCGCGCCCAGTTCGCGGGCCGTCAGCGCCGTCAGGTGCAGGAGTCCGGCCTTGCTGACTCCGTGCGGCGCAAACCCCTTCCAGGCGGCGAGCGCCGACATGTCCGACATGTTGATTATGACGCCGGGCGCCCGAGGTTCCCTCCGGCTTCCGCGCCGCTCGGGCACGGCGCGCATTCGGACGGCGGCCCGCTGCGTCATCAGGAAGGGAGCGCGCAGGTTGAGCGCCAGTGCGGCGTCCCACTCGGCGACCGTCGTTTCGGCGAACGGAGTACGGTCGAAGCTCGCGGCGGAGTTCACGAGGATGTCGAGGCGCCCGAACGCCGCGTCGAACGCCTCGAACAGGTCGTCGATCTGTTCCGGGCGCGAGAGGTCCGCCGCGGCCGTCGCCGCGCGGCGCCCCAGGGCCCGCACCTCGCTGGCGGTGCGGTCGGCCGCCTCGGCCGAGCTCCGGTAGTGGATGAAGACATCGCACCCCGCCTCGGCCAGGCCCAGCGACAGCGCGCGGCCCAGCCGGCGCGCGCCCCCCGTCACGAGTGCGACGGCACCCTCGAGTTTCACGGCACCTCTCCGTTCACGAGCGTCTCCCCGGCAGCCCCACGCCGGCGGAGCCGGGAATGTACAAGGTTCGAGAACGGATGGGGCGTTGCACGCACGGACGCCGCGCGCCCCATTGCGGTACCACCCGCGTCGGGCGAGGGGATGCAACCCGGAGGAGACGCGTGAAAGCGATCTGGTACGAGCGGACCGGCCCCGCGCCGGACGTGCTCCAATTCGGGCGGCGGGACGCGCCCGTGCCCGAAGCCGGAGAGGTCCGGGTGCGGCTGGCCGCCTCGGGAGTGAATCCATCGGACACCAAGCGGCGGGCCGGCTGGATCGGCCTGTCGATGCCTCACCCGCGCATCGTACCGCACTCCGATGGGGCGGGGACGATCGATGCGGTGGGGGCAGGGGTGGACCGGGCCCGCGTCGGCGAGCGCGTCTGGCTGTGGAACGCCCAGGGCGGCGGCCGTCCGTTCGGCACTGCGGCGGAGTACACGGCGGTGCCGGCCGCGCAGGCCGTGCCGTTGCCGGACGGCGCATCCTTCGCGGACGGAGCGGGGCTCGGAGTGCCGGGCTGCACCGCGCACTACGCCGTGTACGGGGACGGGCCGGTGGGCGGCAAGCGGATCCTCGTGCAGGGCGGCGCCGGGGCCGTCGGCCACCTGGCGGTGCAGCTTGCCACGCTGGGAGGCGCCGACGTCATCGCCACGGTGAGCGGCGCCGCCAAGGCGGAGGTCGCGCGGGGCGGCGGCGTGCGGCACGCGATCGACTACCGGCGGGAGGACGTCGCCGGCCGGGTGCTCGACCTCACCGATGGGGAGGGCGTGGACCGCGTCGTCGAGGTGGACCTCGCCGCGAACCTCGAGACGGATGTCGCGGTCCTGCGGGAGAACGGGACGATCGCGTCGTACTCGTCAACCTCCGGCCCGGAACTGCCGCTCGCCTACTATCCGCTCGCCTTCAAGGACCTACGCATACATTTTGTGCAGGGCTACCTGCTCCCGCCCGCCGCCCGCCGCGCTGCGGTCCGGGACCTCACCACCTGGCTCGCGGCCGGACAACTCGACGTGCGGATCGCCGCCACGTTCCCTCTCGCGGAGACGGCATCCGCCCACGAGGCCCTCGAGTCCGGCCGCGCGGACGGAAAGATCCTCGTCGAGATCCCGCTGTAGTCGCCAGCCGACGAAGGGGTCGCGCTACTGCACCCGTTCGAAGCGCAGGTCCCAGACGCGTCCCTGACTCAGGCTCGCCTGCGTGACCCGGCCGGTCTCGTCGCGCCGGAAGATGAACGTGCTGCCTCCCTGCCTGAACGCATCGGGATAGACCGGCTCCAGCGACGGTCCGTCCCCGTACCGGTCCCTCAGCACGAGCCCGCCGTCTTCGACCTCGACCCAGTACGTCACTTCCGCCTCGTCGCTGTGGTAGGCGCCCACGTAGGCGGCCAGGTCCGACGCGGTGGGCTCGAATCCCTCCACCGGTTCGATCCTCACGTCGTCCGCTACCGGCGTGTCCATGGTGGCCCCCGGCCTCGCTCCGTCACCGGTCGCCGCGTCGAAGACGATGGACACGCCCGCCGGGGAGGCGAACTCGGTCTCGCTCAGGGCGGCGAGGGACATCCCGCCGGGCCCCGCTCCCATGCGCAGCGAGGCGCCGTCCGCCGTCAACTCCATGAACTGGCCCGTGCGGGTGTCGCGATATCCGCCCGCGAACGCGGCGACGCGGGCTGGATCGACGTCCGCCCCCGCCGGATCCTCCGACGCCTCCTCGTCGATGGCGTCGCCGAGGTAGAGTTCGGCCACCGCGCGGGCGAGCCCGCCGGGGTTGGCCTCGCCCACGTTACACATCACCGACACCGCGAGCCCGTGGTCGGGGAAGCGGGTGAGGAAGCCGCGGTACGCCGCGGTGCCTCCCGAATGCTGGACCTCGCGCACGCCCTTGTACTCGCCGACGAAGAGCCCGCCCGCGTAGCTGATCTGCCGCCCGGAGTCGAGCATCCCCTGCTCATGCATGAGCCGGATGAACTCGGGCCCGCCGACCTCGCCCGTGTCGAGGTTGCGCGTGAACCTGAGGAGGTCGCCGACGGTCGTGAGCAGGCCACCGTTCCCGTGCACGTTCTCGAACGGCATCAGCATGTGCCATTCGCCGTCGTCGCCGCGCCGGTATCCGATCGAGCGCTCCTCGACGATCTCGGTGAAATCGTCCCGCCACTGCGTCTTCGTCATGCCGAGGGGGCGGAAGATCCGCTCCTGCGAGAACTCGTCAAACGTCTGTCCGGTCACCCGCTCCACGAGCATCGCTTGGAGGTTGTATCCCGTGTTCGTGTAGGAGTAATAGCGGCCCGGCTCGTAGTTGAGGGCGCGCTGGCGGCTCGCGATGTCGAGCGCGTGCTTGTGCGTGTGGATCCGGGTCGTCCGCGCCCAGCCGTGGATGCCGGCGACCGACCCCCAGTCGCGGAGCCCGCTCGTGTGATGGATGAGCATCCGCACCGTGATGGGCTCGCCGTAGTCGGGCATCTCCGGGAAGTACTCCCGGATGTCGTCGTCGAGGTCGATACTTCCGTCCAGCGCGAGCAGGATCGTGGCCGCCGCGGTGAACTGCTTCGAGACCGAGCCCGGCTCGAACACCGTCTCGGGCGTGTTCGGCAGGTCCCACTCGAGGTTCGCCATGCCGTAGGCGCGGGCCATGACCTGCTGCCCATCCCGCGAGACCGCGAAGGCGCACCCGGGGCCGTCCGAAGCGCTGTAGTCCGCGAATACGGCGTCGAGCGCCCCGAGTTCGACGGCCCCCGCGGACGAATCGTCGCCGCCTGTGTCCGCGCAGGCGATTCCCGCGGCGAGGGGAAGGATGATGGTCCAGAGTCGTGTCTTCATCGTCTTCCTCCTGACTGAATGGCGGCACGCACAGTTTCGTCGCCGGCCGCAGCCGTCCGCGCAGCCGGAAGTGCAATGTCGGCACCCGCACCCGCCCCGTCGAGATCCGGCGTCGAGCCGCGCCCGCGCACGAGGCGGGCGCCGCCGGCCGCGGCACCCCGTCCCGGTCTATTCCACTCGCTCGAAGCGGAGGTCCCAGACCCGTCCCTCGCTCAGACTTGCCTGCGAAACCCGGCCGGTCTCGTCGCGTCGGAAGATGAACGTGCGGGACTCCTGGCTGAACGCATCGGGATACAGCGGTTCAAGCGCGGCGCCGTCCCCGTACCGATCCCGAAACATGAGCCGCCCGTCCTCGACCTCGAACCAGTACGTCACTTCGGCTTCATCGCTGCGGTAGGCTCCCACGTATGCGGCCAGGTCGGTCGCCGTCGGCTCAAACGGGCCGACGGGCTCGATCCGCACTCCGTCCGCGGCGGGCATGTCCATGACGCCGGGAGGACGTTCGCCCGCGCTCGCGGGACCCTCGAACGCGATGGATACGCCCGTGGCCGAGGCGAACCCGGTTTCGCTGGTGGCCGCGAGCGGCGGCCCGCCGGGTCCTCCGCCCATGAGCAGAGATGAACCGTCCGCGGTCAGCTCCAGATACTGTCCCGTTCGCGTATCCCGATATCCGCCGGCGAAGGCGGCGACGTCCGCGGGATCGACATCCACCCCTGTCGCATCGGCCCGAGGCTCCTCGGCCATCGCGTCCGCGAGGTAGAGTTCCGCCACCTGGCGGACGAGTCCGCGCGAGTCGGCTTCGGCCACGTTGCACATCAGGGACACCGCCACACCGTGATCCGGATAGCGTGTGAGGAAAGCCCGGTACGCGGCCGTCGAACCGCCGTGCGAGACCTCGCGCACGCCCTTGTATTCTCCCACGCGCAGCCCGCCCGCATAGCCGGTCTTCCACCCCGAGTCGAGCGTGCCCTCCTCGTGCATGAGACGGACGAATTCCGGCCCGCCGACCTCGCCCGTATCCAGATTATGTGTGAAGCGGAGGAGGTCCCCCACGGTCGTGAGCAGACCGCCGTTGCCGTGGACGTTCTCGAACGGCATCAGCATGTGCCATTCGCCGTCCTCGCCGCGCCGGTAACCGATGGAGCGCTCGTCCACGATCTCGGTGAAATCGTCCCGCGACTGCGTCTTCGTCATCCCGAGGGGGCGAAAGATCCGCTCCTGCGAGAACTCGTCGAAGGTCTGGCCCGTCACCCGCTCGATGAGCATCGCCTGGAGGTTGTATCCGGTATTCGTGTACGAGTAGTAGCGGCCCGGCTCGTAGTTCAGGGCGCGCTGGCGGCTCGCGATGTCGAGCGCGTGCTTGTGCGAGTGGACCCGGCTCCAGCGCGGCCAGCCCTGGATGGCGGCGACCGAACCCCAGTCGCGAAGCCCGCTCGTATGGTGGATCAGCATCCGCACGGTGACGGCTTCGCCGTAGTCGGGCATCTCGGGGAAGTACTCCCGGATGTCGTCGTCGAGATCGATCCGTCCATCCAGGGCGAGCAGAATCGTGGCCGCGGCGGTGAACTGCTTCGAGACGGAGCCCGGCTCGAACACGGTTTCCGGAGTGTTCGGGATGTGCCACTCCAGATCCGCCATGCCGTACGCGCGGGCCATGACCTGCTGCCCGTCCCGCGAGACGGCGAATGCGCACCCGGGGCCGTCCGAAGCGCTGTAATCCGCAAAGACCGCATCGAGCGCCGCCAGTTCGACGGCCCCCGGGGACGAATCGTCCCGACTCGCGTCCGCGCAGGCGAGGCCCGCGGCGAGGGGAAGGATGAGGGTCGCGAGCCGTGTCTTCATCGTTTTTCTCCTGACGAGATTCCGAAACGCCATTTCATGTCGCTATGCCGTCGGTGCCGCGGCCAGAATGCGCGCCGGATCGAGGGCGCGTCCGGCGCGCACGACGGTCCGGATGCGTCTCGTGTTGCGGATGTCCTCGAGCGGGTCCGCTTCGAGGAGCACGAGATCGGCCTCGAGCCCGGCCTCGACGGCGCCGCGGTTCTCCTCCTCGTTCAGGATCCGCGCGTTCTCGAGCGTGGCGGCGGACAGGACTTCCCGCGCCAGCATGCCGGCTTCGACGAGAAACTCCATCTCGTGGTGCAGCGAGGCGCCCGGCGCGACCTGCGGTTCCGGGGCGTCGGTCCCGACGAGCAACTGCACGCCGGCTTCATGCAGCATGCTGGTGAGCCGCAGGTATTTCTCCCACGTCCCCTCGCGCACCGAGACAGGCGCCGCACCCCAGTCCAGGCTTCGGCGCTCCCGGTCCTTGTCCCAGAACGCCTTGAGCCGGGCCGGCATGGAGTCGTGGTCGGGGTGTCCGTAGACCTCGGGGAGGTCCATGAAGAGAAGCGTGCCCCAGAAGACCATCAGCGTGGGGTCGACGCGCGCGCCGTGTTCGGCGATGACGTCGATAAGGCGGCGCGCCTCGTCCGAGTCGAGGTTGATCGAATGGCGGTCGTCGGGGTCGTCAAGGAGGAAGTTGGACACCGTGTAGATGTGCTCGACGCAGTCGAGCCCGTCGCGGACGGCGTCCGCCGTGTGATAGTCGAGGAGGTGTCCGCTCACGACGAGACCGTGTTCGTGGCCGGCCTCGATCACGCGGCGCCCGACCTCGCGCCCGGTCCCGACATAGATCTTGAGCGTCTTCACGCCCCACGCCGCCATGTCCGCCACGAAGGGATCCACGTCGGCGGGAGTCGCCAGGTACCAGCCGACGTCGGGATGCCAGGGCGGGTTGCCGTCGATGAGGAAGCTGCAGCGGAAGACGTTGGGAGAGATGTCCGGGTGGTCGTCGGCGTAGCGCTCGATTAGGCGCTGGGCCGGGACGTTGTCTCCCGTGCTCCGGATGGAGGTCACCCCGTGCCCGAGGTAGAAGGGCAGGACCTCGTCGCCGGTCATGTGCGACTGGTAGAGGATGTGGGTGACGTGAACGTGCGCGTCGATGAGTCCGGGGAGGACGAAGAGGCCGGTGCCGTCGATTCGCGCCGCGCCCGCGGCGGCGTCGGAGTCGGCGTTCAGTTCACCCGCGGGGGCGACAGCTTCGATACGGCCGGCCCGGACGAGGATGCTCGTGTCTGGACGCATGGCGCCGGACCGGACATCGAAGACGCTGGCCCGGTCGATGAGCAGCGCGCGATCCGGCACCTCGTCGGCCGCGTCGCCGGTTGCCGACGCTCGGGTCGCCGGCCGGCCCTCCCCGCCGCAGCCGAAGGCGATCCCGGCGCCGGTCAGCGCGGCGCCCCGCACGAAGTCGCGGCGGTCCATGGCGGCCACGGGCGGCTGCGCGGGGGCGAGGCGGCGAGGGAGGGTCATTTCTGAGGATCGTCCGCGGCCCTCGGCGACGTCAAGCAGGGCACGGCCCGTGGGGCGTTGATAGCGCGTTGCGTTCGCGGCGATAGGTTGTGGTCATGTCCGCTCCTTCCGCCCGCTTCATCGTCTCTCCAACCGCTGCCGTGCGCGTCGGCGCCGCGCGGAAATGGCTCGAAGAACAACCCTCCGGGGCGGGCGTGACGGTCATCGGCGAGACGCTGTCCGGGCCTCACGAACTGCTCTTGCGCGGGGCCCGGACGGCCGGGTCCGCGATGGGCTGGCGACGCACCACGCTTCCCCTCCTGGCCCGCGACGTCGCGCTCTCGCGGCTCGCTGCCGACGGAAGGGCAATCGGGGATGCCGTGGCCCGCGACGCCGTCGTGGCGCGCGCGATGGCGGGACTCGATCCGCAAAAGCTCGGCCGGCTGGCGGCGGTGTCGGACACGCCCGGCTTCGTCCGCGCCGTGGGAGGCGCCGTGGACGCCCTGCGCATGGCGGGTGCCGCGCCGTCCGGGGTCGCTCCAGTCGATGCGGACCTTGCCGTCCTCTACGAAGCGGTCGCCACCGAATGGAGGGCGGCGGGGCTGGCGGATCGAGCCGGCGTGTTCAGGGCCGCGCGGTCGGCCCTTCGAGATCCGGACGCCCGGCAGGGCATCGTGGACGACCGGTTACTGATTCTGGACGCCCGGATCTGGACGGAACTGGAGGGACGGTTCGTCGCGGCCCTCATCGAGCGCGGTGGCGACCTGCTCGCGACCGTGCCCGAGGGGGATGACCGCACGCTGCAGGCGCTCGAAGAAGCGGGAGCATGTCCCTGCGCGCCGCCGCGGACAGATGGGCCCCCCGTGGGGGCGATCCGGTGCCTTCACGCGCACCTCTTCGGCGCGGCGCCGTCCGAATCCGCCGCGGACGATGCCGTGACCGTGTTCTCCGCTCCCGGAGAGGGCCGGGAGGCCGTGGAGATCGCGCGGCGGCTCACTTCCCTCGCCGATGCCGGAACGCCCTTCGACCGGTGCGCGATCCTCCTCCGGCAGCCCGAAGACTATCGGCCGTACGTGGAGGAAGCGCTCAATCGCGCGGGAATCCGCCCCTGGTTCGCGCGCGGTGTCCGGCGTCCGGATCCGGCAGGCCGGGCCTTTCTGGCCCTTCTGCGCTGCCGGGCCGAAGACTGCTCGGCGCTTCGCTTTTCGGAGTACGTCTCGATCGGCGAGGTGCCGGACGACCGGGAGGACCCGGAACGGGTGCCGCGACGCTGGGAGCGGCTGCTCGTCGACGCGGCCGTCGTCGGCGGTCTGGATCGCTGGGAGCGGCGGCTCGAAGGTCTTGCCGCGGAACTCGAGTTCAAGCGCGCCGCGCTTGAGGCGGAGGACACCGAACACCCGCGCCTCGCGTGGATCGACGGGATGCGCGCAAATCTCGCCTCCCTCCGGGAGTATGCGCTGCCGTTGCTGTCGGAGCTGTCCGAGCTGCCGGCGGAGGCCCGCTGGGAGAGATGGCTGGCCGCGCTGGTCCCACTCGCCACCCGCGCGCTTCGGCGGCCCGGGAACGTGCTCGCCGCACTGTCCGACCTCGCGCCGATGGGGCCTCTGGGCCCGGTCACGCTGGACGAGGTCCTGCGCGTTCTCACGCCCCGGCTGCTGGAGGTCTCCGAGCCTCCTCCCGGGAACCGCTACGGTTGCGTGTTCGTCGGGCCCATCGATGCGGCGCGGGGGCTCGCCTTCGATGTCGTGTTCGTCCCCGGCATGGCCGAGCGCGTGTTCCCTCCCAAGATCGGGGAAGACCCGATCCTGCTCGACGAGGTGCGCCAGCGGCTGGCGCCCGGCCGTCTCCCGACGAACGACGACCGTGTGCAGCGGGAGCGGCTCGCCTTCAGGCTCGCCGTCGGGGCGGCGCGGAAGCAGGTCATCCTCTCCTACCCGCGCATCGACGCCCTGAAGACCCGGCCCCGGGTGCCCTCCTTCTACGCGCTCGAGGCGATTCAGGCGGCGGAGGGCCGACTGCCCGGCTTCGAGGAACTTGCACAGCGGGCGGAGGAAGTCTCCGACGCGCGGATCGGGTGGCCGGCGCCGAAATCCCGCGCACAGGCGATCGACGAGGCCGAGTACGACCTCGCGGTGCTCGACGAACTCGACAGGCACGAACTCCGCGGAGAACTCGCGGTGAAGGCGGCGGGTCATCTCCTCCACTCGAACCCCCATCTGGCGCGTGCCCTTCGCTTCCGCGCCTACCGCTGGGAGGTGCCGCGCTGGACGTGGGCGGACGGACTCGTCCAGCTCTCCGCGCGGGCGGCGGGAGCGCTGGCCGAGCGGTCGCCCGACGGGCAGCCGTACTCGGCGACCGCGCTGCAGCACTTCGCGGCGTGTCCGTACCGCTTCTATCTCCACGCGATCCAGGGCCTGCGCCCGCGCGAGGCACCGGTGGGGATCGAGGCGCTCGACCCACTGCAGCGCGGTTCGCTCGTGCACCAGGTCCAGTTCGAGCTCCTGACCCGGCTCCAGGCCGAGAGCACCGAAGATCGGCCCCTCCTTCCGGTAGGACCGGAGAACGGCGCCCCTGTATCCGAACTCCTCGAGGAGGTGCTCGAGAAAGTGGCGGCGGACTTCCGCGACCGGCTCGTGCCGGCGATCGACCGGGTCTGGGACGACGGCATCGAAGCGATCCGGCAGGATCTGCGGGAGTGGCTGCAGCACGAGAGCGACAGCAGGTCGCCGTTCGAGCCGTGGCGCTTCGAGCTCTCCTTCGGGCTACCCCGCGATCCCAACCGTGACGCGCACTCGGTGGGGGAGCCCGTCGACCTGTCCAACGGACTGAAGCTCCGCGGCGCCATCGACCTGATCGAGCGGACCCCGGCCGGCGTCCTTCGGGTCACGGACCACAAGACCGGCCGGTACCGGGCAAAGGCGGGAGCGACGATCCAGGGAGGCGAAATCCTGCAGCCGGTCCTCTACGCGCTCGCCGCGCAGAAGCTGTTCCCGGGACAGCGGGTGGAGTCGGGCCGGCTCTACTACTGCACGGCGGATGGCGAGTTCCGGGACCATGTCGTGCCGCTGGACGACAGGGCGCTCGAAGCGGCGGGGGTCCTGAGCGAGATCGTGAGCGGGGCCTTCGAGGCCGGGAGTTTCCCGGCGCTTCCTCGGGAGGACGCCTGCCGCTGGTGCGACTACCGGCAGGTCTGCGGCCCCGACGAGGAACTCCGTACCCGGCGCAAGCCTCCGCCCGTCGATCTGCGGCGCCTGCGGGAGTACCCGTGACCCGCCCCGACGGACTCGCCGACCAGGCGGCCCGCGACGCGATCCGGAACGATCTCGACGACACGCTCTTCGTCGAGGCGGCGGCGGGGACCGGGAAGACGACGGCGCTCACGGGCCGGATCGTCGAGGTGCTGAGGCAAGGTCCGGACACGCTGGAGGACATTGTCGCCGTCACCTTCACCGAGAAGGCGGCCGGCGAAATGAAGCTCCGGCTGCGGGCGGCGATCGAGGCAGCCCGGCTGGATGAGGAGGACGAGGGAGCCCGCAGGCGCCTCGCGGGCGCGCTCGGCCACCTGGAACTCGCTCACATCGGCACGATCCACGGTTTCTGCGCCGACCTGCTGCGCGAGCGGCCGATCGAAGCCGGAGTCGATCCGGCGTTCCGGGTCGTTGCGGACGACGAAGCCGGCCGTCTCCTCGATGGCGCCTTCGAGGGCTGGTTCGAGGGCGCGCTGGCAGACCCCGGTCCCGGCGTGAGGAGGGCGTTGCGCCGCCACTATCCACGGAACTCGGGCGGTCCGCGCGCGGCCCTGCGGGCGGCGGTCGGCAGTCTCGTGGAGCAGCGCGACTTCGACGCGCCGTGGTCCAGCCCCGAGTGGGACCGAGAAGCCGAACTCGACCGCGCGTTCGATCTCCTGCGGGAACTCGCCGCCTTCGCCCCGCTGGCCTCCCGCCCGGACGACTTTCTCACGCAGAACCTGCGGCACGTCGAACGCGGCGTGCGTGAGATCGAACGGCGGGAGAAGACGCGCGGACGCGACTACGACTATCTGGAAGCCTGGTTGCGGTCTTTCGTGCGCGCGCGCTGGCGCGGCTGGTTCTGGCGCGGGTTCCGCTCGCGGGATTTTGGCGCCGGCCTCGCGAAGGCGGATGTCGTCGCACGCCGCGACGAGGTCCGGGCGCAGGTCGAGGAGGTCCTGCAGACGGCCGACGCGGATCTGGCGGCCCATCTCCGGGACGAACTCTGGCCCGTGACGGAGCGGTACGAGAGGGCCAAGCGGCGCGACGGCTGCCTCGACTTCGTGGACCTCCTGCTGCGGGCGCGGGATCTCCTGCGCGACGATGCGGAGATCCGGACGCACTACCGGCAACGCTTCACGCGATTCTTCGTCGACGAGTTCCAGGACACCGATCCGCTGCAGGTCGAGATCCTCCTCCTCCTGTGCGGCGAGGACCCCCGGGAGATGCGGCCGGAGCGCATCGTGCCCGCGAAGGGCAAGCTCTTCATCGTCGGCGATCCGAAGCAGTCGATCTATCGCTTCCGCCGGGCGGACGTGATGCTCTACGAGAGAACCAGGCGCCGCCTTGAGGCCGCGGACGCCCGGGTCCTGCACTTGTCCACGAGCTTCCGATCGCAGCCGCGCCTGCAGGCCGCGGTGAACGGGGCGTTCGCGACGCGCATGGAGGCGAACGAGGACGGGAGCCAGGCGGCGTATGTGCCGCTCTCGCCTTTCCGCGCGGACACGGGAGGCCAGCCGGCCCTCATCGCCCTGCCGGTCCCGGCACCTTACGGACGCTTCGGCAAGGTCCGGGGAATCGACATCGAGGAGTCCCTCCCCGTCGCGGTGGGGGAGATGGTGCGCTGGCTGATCCGCGAGTCCGGTTGGGTCGTGACGGAACGGGAGAGTCCGGAGGATCCGGTTCCGGTCCAGGCCCGCCACATCTGCCTCCTTTTCCGTCGGTTCCAGAAGTGGGGAGAGGATGTGACGCGCCCCTACGTGCGTGCGCTCGAGGCCCGCGCCGTTCCGCATGTGCTGGTCGGAGGCCGCTCGTACCACGATCGCGAGGAGGTGCTTGCCGTCCGGAATGCGCTTACGGCCATCGAGTGGCCGGACGACCGGCTGGCGGTTTACGCCGCTCTCAGGGGTCCGCTCTTCTCGCTCGGCGATCGCGCGCTGTTCGAGTTCGGCGTGGACGTGGGTCCGCTGCATCCGCTCGCCGGATGGACCCCGGACGGCGGGAACGGCGGAAACGGCCAAGCGGAGGGCGGAGCGGCGCTGAAGTCCGAACTCCGGGACGTGGCGACGGTGCTCGGGCTCCTCGGCGACCTGCATCGGCATCGGAATCGGCGCCCGATCCCGGAGACGGTTCGGCGGCTGCTCTCGGCCGCCCGCGCCCACGCCGGCATCGCGATCTGGCCGACGGGCGAGCAGGCGCTGGCAAACGTCCTCCGGCTCGTCGACCGGGCGCGCGCGTTCGAGCGCCGCGGCAGCCCTTCCTTCCGGGCGTTTCTCGACCGCCTCGATGAGGAAGCCGAGCGCGGACAGTCCGAGGAGGCGCCGATCGTGGAGGAAGGGACCGAGGGCGTGCGGATGATGACCGTACACAAGGCCAAGGGTCTCGAGTTTCCGGTCGTCATCCTGGCGGACATGACGTGCCCCGCGGCCCACGACCCGCCGTCGCGCTACGTGGACCCGGCGCGGCGCCTCTGGGCCCAGCGCCTCTGCCGCGCGACCCCGCGCGACATCGTGGACAACGCCGAAGTTGAGCGGCGCCGGGAGATGGCCGAGGCGGACCGGCTCGCGTACGTGGCGGCCACGCGGGCGCGCGACCTGCTCGTCGTGCCGGCCCTTGGCGACGGTCGGGATGGCCGCGGGGGATTCTCCGGGGAAGACGGCGAATGGTGGCTCGAGTCACTGAATCCGGCGGTGTATCCGCCACGCGGCGCACGGCGCCGGCCGTCCTCCGCCGAGGGTCTGGGAGCCCCGGCTTTCCGCGATGAGTCCGTCCTCGATCGTCCAGATGGGAAGGGCGGTCAGCGCCCCACGCCTGGCGACTCGGTCGCGCCGGGGCTGCATACCGCCGAAGCGGGAACGGACGTTGTGTGGTGGGATCCCGCCGCGCTCGATCTCGACGCGGATCCGCGCGCGGGCGATCGCCAGCGCCGGTTGCTCGAGGTGGAGAGTGAGGAACAACCCACTCTGGATGTCGAGGCGGGGCGCGGCGCGCACCGGGAGTGGCAGGCGTCTCGCGCGGCGAGGTTGAAGGCCGGGGGACGCAGGACGATGTCGGTCACGACGGCCGGGGCGGTCGCGCGCCGTGCCGCCGAGGCGATCGAGGCCGGCGACGCGCCCGGTTCCGACACCCGTGTCGCGTGGATCGACGTGCCACGGCCGGAAACTGACGGGCAGGATGGGGCGGGGCGTCCTGGCGGCGGGCGATTCGGGGATCTCCTCCACCGCATACTCGCCGCGGCTCCGCTTGACGCGGATTCCGGCGAGGTCGAAGCGCTGGCCGACACGCTGGGTCGCACGCTGGGGAGTCCCGAAGCCGAAATTGTGGCGGCGTCGGCTCTCGCGGCGCGCGCGCTGGAACACGAAGTGCTCGATCGGGCGCGGGCCGCGCTCGCCTCCGGTCCCGGCGCGGTCCAGCGAGAGGTTCCGGTCTTTGACGTGGACGAGAACGCGGAGCCGGATCGGGATCGGGAGCGGGGCACGGCCATCGTGGAAGGGGTCGCGGATCTCGCCTTCCGCGAGGTCACCGGATCCGGCCCCCGGTGGACGGTCGTCGACTACAAGACGGACCGCCGCTCCGCCGCGTCGCGTACCGAATACGAGGCGCAGGTCGCCTGCTACGTCGAAGCCATCGAGCGGGCCACCGGAGAACCGACCCAGGGGATCGTGCTGGCGCTCTAGCCGTACTTCCGGCGGTGGAGTTCGGCCGCCCGTTCGGACCACTCCTCGAGCCGGATCCGCGCGCCGAGCCCCCTGCCGAGGGCCTCGAGGTCTTCGGAGGTCCACCGGGCCAGATCGAGGTACGTCCGGTAGCCCATTTCGTTCAGACGCGCCTCGAAGGTGGGGCCGATCCCCTTGATGCGCGTCAGGTCGTCGCTCTCGCGCGCCGCCCTGGCGCCCACCCCTTCCGTGGCCAGGGGACGCGCATTGCGCCTGCGACCCGCCCGCGTCCGCGGGAGGCCGGCGCGACGAACCGGGGCCACCAGCCCACCCACCTCGGGGTCCAGCTTCGAGAGACGGGTGTAGAGGCTGTCCCGCTCGGCCTCGACCTTCCGTCGTGCCGCCTCGGACTCGAGCCGCGCCCGCTCCAGCACCCGCCGTGCGTCCTCTTCGATGGCGGACAGGCGGTTGTCGAATCGACGCTTGAGCGTCAGCTCCCTTCCGGAAATCTGGCGGCCTCGGATCCACCAGCCGACGACAAAACCTGCCAGGGCGGCCAGCATCAGCCCCAGAACGACGATCGGGGTCAGGACATCCATCATCTTCGATCGGACTCCAGGTTCCGGCGTGTTCCCGCCGCGAGGTGACGCGAGGGGGAATCCAATGTAGGGTGACGGAGGACACCGCCCAACCCCGACACGACCGGAAGCGGGACCCGAAGCTGCCGGTCCGGAAGGAGCATCCGATCGAAGCCCCGCTGACAGAACGGTTCGACCGGATCATGGCCTCCCGGGACATTCCCGCAGGTGCCGGATGCGTCCTCGGGTCGTCCCGCGAAGGGCGGCCGATCCGGGGCTACCGCTTCGGACGGGGGCCCGAGGCCGTGAGTCTGCTCGGCGGCTGCCACGCCGACGAACCGGTGGGTCCGCGCCTCCTGCGTCGGCTCGCCGGCTACCTGGCGGGACTCGACGCGGACGATCCGATGCTCACCCGCCATCAGTGGTGGATCATCCCGCACCTCAATCCGGACGGCGAGCGCCGCAACGCCCCGTGGCAGGATCCCGATACGGACGCGTACGATCTCGGGCGATATCTGGCGGGCAAGGTACGGGAGCTGCCCGGCGACGACATCGAATTCGGCTTTCCGCGCGACGACGCAGATCCCGGAGCGCGGCCGGAAAACCGCGCGGCCTACGATTGGTGGCGCACCTGCGATCGACCGTTCGCACTCCACGCCTCTCTGCACGGCATGGGGTTCGCTGCGGGTCCCTTCTTCCTCATCGATGGCACCTGGGAAACACGGTGCGAAGCCCTGAAGGCCTCCTGCCGTCACCGCGCACGGGGACTCGGTTACGTGCTACACGATGCGGAGCGTCACGGGGAGAAAGGCTTTTTCCGCTTCGAGCGGGGGTTCGCCTCGCGGCCCGACTCGAAACGCATGGCCGCGCACTTTGAAGCCCTGGGCGACTCCGTGACGGCGTCTCGCTTCCGGCCGAGTTCGATGGAAGCGGTGCGCGCCTTCGGCCACGACACGCTCACGCTCGTCTCGGAGATGCCGCTCTTCATCCTGCCTGGTGTGGGAGACAGGCCGGGCCCGCCGGATCCGGTCGCCGAACGCTGGAAGAGACGTCTCGACGGCTGGAGAAACGAGCTGTCTGCGGGGGCCGAGCCGGGCGCCACCTCCGCCGAAGCGACGAAAGAGGGGGTCGTCCCCATGCCGGTGCGCGATCAGATGATGCTGCAATGGACGTTCATCGCTGCGGGGTTGCGTCAAACGCGCGCTCCGGCGGCCTGACGCCACGGTCAGCCGCGCGTCCGGCTTGCCGGGGCCCCGGCCGACGGACAACGTAACCGGCGTGAACAGGCGATTCCTCCTCGCGATCCTCGCGGCGGCCGGCTGCAGCGATCTGGCATCGCAGCCCGAGCGCGTTCCGGGTGCGCTCGAGCTTCTCCCCGCCGACGCCAGTGTCCTCGAAGGCGAGGCCATCCGGTATCGGGTGCGGGTACTGGACGAGAGCGGTGCGGCCTTCGGCAGGATCCCGGCCTGGGCGCCTCCGCGCTGGTCCGCGGTCGATCCGTCCGTCGCCGCCGTCGCCGCGGACGGGGAGGTCATCGGCCTCGAGGGTGGCCGCGAGACGCGGGTGGTCGCGGAGGTGGCGAGCCTGCAGGCCGGAGCCCGGGTGAGGGTGAACCCCACCAACGTGAAGATCGAAGCGTCCGCCGTGCATCTGACGCAGGCGGTCCAGACGCTGGGAGGGGATATCCCTCTCATCGCCGGTCGTCCCGCGCTCCTTCGCGTGTTCGTCACCGGAGACAGAACCAGCTTCTTCCGTCCGCGTCCGGAGGCGACATTCCATCGCGATGGCGTGCCGATCCACGCGATGCGCCTGGACCCCGCCGCGGATCGGATTCCGCTGGCGGCCGAGGAAGGCAGGCTGGACCGATCGTTCAACGGAGTCGTCCCGGGCCGGATCCTCCAACCGGGCGTCGAACTCGTGGTGGAACTGGATCCCGACGGCGTCGTGCCGGCGGATCCGGGAAGCGACCGGCGTGTGCCCGCCGAAGGACGCCTGAAACTGGATGTAACGACCGTTCCCCCCATGGGTCTGACGGTTGTGCCGGTGTTGCACTCCGCGGATACACGGGCGGCGTTGACCTGGGTCGAGGGGATGACGGCGACAGACACCAAGATCGCGTTCGTGCGGTCGATACTCCCGATCGGCGAATTGGAACTGACGGTGCGCGAGCCGTATCGCACTACCGCCGACCTCACGACGGCGGAGGGCTGGCTGGCGCTCCTGCGCGAGATCAGCGTGCTCCGGCTCACGGAGCGGCGGCGAGACTACTACTACGCCGCTCTCGCGGCACCTCCCGACGCCCCCTTCAGGGGCTTGGGCTACATCGGAAGGCCGGTCGGCGTGGGAATACTCGATCTCGATACGTTCGCCCACGAACTGGGGCACAACATGGGGCTCCGACATGCGCCGTGCGGCACGGCCCTGAACCCCGATCCGGACTTCCCACACGAGGACGGCTCCATCGGCGTCTTCGGGTTCGAGACCCGGGCGGGGAACACGCGAATGGTCGATCCGGCCGAGTATCGGGACGTGATGACGTACTGCGACCCGAGTTGGATCAGCGACTATCACTTCGTCAAGGCCCTGGAGTTCCGGCGGAGCCGCGAATCGCTGATCCTGCGGAACACCGCTCCCGAGCCGACGCTGCTCCTCTGGGGGAACGCCGGTGCCTCGGATCTTCTGCTGGAGCCCGCCTTCGTCATCGACGCGTCCCCGAAGCCGCCGACCGGGGAAGGTCCGTATCGCCTGGAAGGGTTCGACGCGGCGGGGCGGTCCCTGTTCTCCTTCTCCTTCACGCCGGACGAACTGGAACACGGCGGTGGACAGTTCGTCTTCGCGATTCCCTGGGAGGGCCGCTGGGACGGTCCCGATGGACTGAGTCGAATCGAACTGTCCGGTCCGGGCGGTGCCGTTGCGATCGAGGGTTCCGGGGGGCGCGCGACGGCCCTGGTCCTGGACCCGGGCACGCGCCGGCTGCGGGGCATCCTGCGCAACGCGGGGAACGCGCCTCCGTGGACGGAGGGACTGGATCTTGTGGTCAGCGACGGAGTCCCGCGCGCGGGAATCTCCGGGCTGCGGCAGTGAATGGCGCCCGGTTCCGCGCCGCCTTCGTCCCGGCGCTGATCATGGCCGCCGGCATGCCGATCGCCGGGCGCGCCGCCGCGCAGATGTCCGTCGACGTGCGGAGCGGTCTGACCGTGGGGAATCACACGGCCACCGCGGCGGGTCTTGAGTGGGCTCCCGCCCTCTCGTACGAAATCCGGATCGCGAGACGGCTGCACCCCCAGGTTGCCGTCGCCGCGGGGTATGTCCGGACTTCCTTCGGCTGCAGGGAGGGATTCTGCCGCGGGCGAGAGCCGACGGTCACCGGCAACCACGCTGTCCTCGGTGCGGAGCTTTCGCGAGGCTGGCTGTGGGGTCGGGTCGGCGTCCTTTACGGTACGATGCGCGTCGGCACGGAAGGGGAGACGCCGCGGGCGGGTCCCGGCGTGGAGGCCGGGGCGGGACTCCGCCTTCGCCTCGGCCGCCTGCACGTCGGGCCGGGCCTGTCGTGGCGGCGCATGTCCGCCGACACACCGTCGAGTTCGGACCATGCCGTAGCGCTCGGTTTCGATCTGGGCGTCGCAGTCGAATTCGATTAGTGTCGACACTGGCTTCGCCGACCCCACGGACCACGGAGGCTCGGATGTGCCGCCCACACCGCCGGTCCTGCGCCCCGCGCCGCCGCTTCCCGGCAGCGGCGATCGTCTGCCTCCTGTTCCCGGTCGCGTGCGGGACGCCCGGAGATGCGGTCCCTGGCGGGGGCGCGGCGGCGGAACTCGACCTCACGCTCGACAACATCCACCGCAACAACGCCGGCGTGCGCGGCGCCTCGATTGCGCCAGACGGTCGTCACCTCGCGGTCTCCGGCTCGGGACCGGACGGTCCGGGACTATATGTCGCGGCTCGCGACGAGGGGGGCGGCTTCGGGACGCCGCGCTTCTGGCTTCGGGGCTCGAGCCCGGTCTGGGCGCCGGGCGGCGACCGGATCGCCTTTGCGACCGGTGGCCAGATCCACGTTGCGGACGTCGGCGATGTCGAGGCGCGTCCGCTGACGGACCGCATGGAGGGTGTCCGGGCGCCGGCCTTCTCCCCGGACGGGCGGACGATCGCATTCTACTCGACGGCGACCGGCCACCAGGACATCTGGCTCGTGCCGGCCGACGGCTCGACCCGGCCGCGCCAGTTGACCGATGCCGCGATGGCCGGCGACGATCCGCGCTTCGCGCCCGCCTGGCGACCGGATGGCCGCGAGATCCTCTACGTGTCGAACGCCTCCGACTACTGGCACGACGATCTCTGGCTCGTCGATGTCGAGACGGGAGACCGCCGGCAGCTCACGCGCACGCTGATGGCGATGTCCACCCCCGTGTGGTCGCCGGAGGGCGACCGGATCGCCGTGTTTGGCACGGCGAAGGATGAGTACTGGTACGAGGACCTCTCCTACATCTACGTGATCGAGGGCCTGGAGGCGGGCCCCGGGGTGTCGGAGCGCATCGTGGACATGCAGGTCTACGCGACCGACGCGGCGATGCGGCACGCCCCCTCCTGGTCGGTGGACGGCGCGTTCATCTACTTCCCCTACCTCGAACGCGGCACGGTCAACGTGTGGGCCGTGCCGGCGGTCGGAGGCGTGGCCACGCGCATCACGCACATGGAGGGGACGATCTCCCGCGTGAGCCATGCACCGGATGCCGGGACCGTCGCCTTCGTCCGCTCGTCGCCGACGCGGGGAGGGGAAGCGTACGCCCTCGACCTCATCGGCGGCGCCCCGGAGCGCCTCACCTCGTTCTCGCCGTCCTGGAGGTCCGTCGCGGCGCCCCGGGAGATTGCCTTCCCGAGCTTCGATGGACTCCGGATCCAGGGCTTCCTCTACGACCCGCCGCAACGGGCGGCGGGGGCCACCTGCCCGGCGCTCGTCCAGGTCCACGGCGGGGGGACGAACTCCTACCAGCGCGGCCTCAACCTCACCGAACAGTACCTGGCCTCGAAGGGGTTTGTGATCCTCGCCATCAACTACCGCGGAGGCTCGGGTTTCGGCCGCGAATTCCAGGATCTCTCCGTCGAGGACTGGCTGTGGGACCAGGCGCTCGATGCCGGTGCGGCGGCCGATTTCCTGCGCACGCTTCCCTACGTGAACGGGAAGGTGGGGATCTACGGCGGCAGCTACGGCGGGAGCATGTCGCTGTCCGCGATCAGCCTGACCCCGGACAAGTTCGACGCGGCCGTTCCCATGCGCGGCGCCTACTCAAAGCTGAACACGCTCGAGTACACGGACCGGCTGGGGAAGATCTTCTCGGTGACGGGACACGGCGGCACTCCCGAGGAGCGTCCGGACACCTACGCCAAGAGCAACGTCGTGTCGCGCATCGCCGATATCACGGCGCCCGTTCTCCTCATGCACGGAGAACTCGACCGTCGCGTGCCGATCCAGAACTTCGAGAACGCCGTGGCCGAATTCGAGCGGCTCGGCAAGAGCGTCGAGGTGAAGACGTACCCGGACGAAGCGCACGGTTTCCGGAACCCGGACAATCGCGTCGACACCTGGTCGCGTCTGGAGGAGTTCTTCACCCGGCACCTCGGCGGCTGCTCCACGGGCTGAAGGCCGCCGGTCCGGAAACCTGCATCGCCGACCCCACGTAGGACGTTGCGGTGCGGGTGCTGTCCCGCCGGCCTGGAAGTCCGGACGACATATGGGGAGGAGTCAGGTGAAGAATCCGCTGACAGCCGCCGTGCTGAGCTTTCTCGTACCGGGCGTCGGCCAGTGGTACAACGGCAAGTTCCTGCGCGGACTGTTCTGGCTGCTCGTGACCCCGGGCCTGTGGCTCGGAACCGGCGGCACGCTGGGCTGGATCTGTCACATCGTGTCGGCCGTCACCGCATACAGCTACGCAAACCGGCTGTACGTCCGCTGACGCGGAGTTTTGCCACGGGCTGCTAGGGCACGCGTTCGAAGCGGCCGTAGTAGTCCATCTCGACGCCCGTCACGCGCGCGGTGTCGTCCAGCAGGAACGAGACGCCGATCCGGACGTCGCCGAACCACATGTCGAAGCGGTCGACGTGCCAGTGCTCGAGCGGCATGCGCACCGGACGTTCCCGGCCGTCGAACTCGGCCACGAGCCGCAGTTCCCTCGCCGACTCGCCAGTTCCGTTCGCCGACCCGTTACCCGCCCCGTTGCGTTCGGCGCCTGCCGATGCGCTCGCGGCCGGCCGTTCGTGTACGCCGGGCGTCCCGTCCCACCGGCCCAGCCGGCCTTCGGCGGGCATGAGCGGCGGGATCGCTTCGTCCGTCAGGCGAATGCGCAGCTCACCGGCGTAGCCGTTGCGGTACGTCCCGGCGTAGGCCTCGAGCGGCACCGAGGGACCCTGGTCGAGCCGGGCCGCCTGCCGTGCCTCCTCCGCCTCGAAGGTCCGCCGGTTCCCCTCGGCGACGCTCCGCTCGAATTCCGCATGCCAGTCGCGGTTCCGCAGCTCCTCCGTGCCCACGAAACGCGCCATGGCCCACTGCGTGAGCACCCACGGCAGCTCGGAGTTCCGGTTCGTTGTCGCCCACACGCCGAAGCCCTGTTCGGGCGCCAGCGCGATCGAGCAGTTGAACCCCAGGGCGTTCCCCCCGTGCCCCACACCCGTGACGTCGCCGAACCTTCCCGTCGACCAGCCCATCGCGTACGCCCCCGGCCCCTCGAACGGCATCCAGCTGCTCGGGTTCCGTATGACGGTGTGCGGCGTGTGCATGAGTTCGACGGATGACCGGGAGAGCGGCGGGTTCGGGTGGGTGCCGACGTGGAACCGCATCCACTCGGTGATCTCGTCCGCCGACGTGATCACGCCGCCCGAGGGCACGGTGACGTCCTCCGCGTACTGCCACGGCACGGGCTCCAGCGGCATGCCCGTGGTCGCCGCGTTTCCGATGAACCGCCGCTCAATGATGGCGTGCGGCTCGGCGTGGTTCGGGCTCGCGTTTGCGGGCGCCATGCGCGCGGTCGTCGTCGTCATCCCCAGCGGATTCCAGAGCTTCTCGCGCGCGTAGGAGTCCCAGTCCGTTCCCGAGACGGTTTCCACGAGGTGGCCCGTGAGAACGAACATGTCGTTCGTATACCCGTAGCGGTCGCGGAAAGCGTGGTCCGGATCGGTGTGGGGGAGCCGCATGAGATAGTCGCGCCGGTCCGTGACGAGCGGGCGCAGCGGCTGATTGCTCCCGGTTCCGACGCGGTGCGTCACGATGTCCCGCACGCGGATCTCGCGCGTCGTCCACGGGTCGTGGAGACGGAACCACGGGATGTGGTCCGTGATGCGGTCGTCCCAGCGCAGTTTTCCTTCCTCGACCAGGGACGCGATCGTCGCCGCGCCGAACGCCTTCGAGCAGGAGCCGATGCTGAACAGCGTCCCTCCGTCGACGGGCGTGTCCCGCCCCAGTTCGCGCACGCCGTAGCCGGTGGACAGGTAGCTCCGGCCTTCATGTACGATGGCGAGACCCAGCCCCGGCACTTCCCAGCGGGCCATCGCATCCTCGACCCAGGCGTCGATCTCTTCGACCGTGGGGGGAGGCGGGGCGGGAGACTGCGCCTGCGCGGCTCGGGCCGCGAGCAGGAACGCTGCTCCGAGGAATACCGCGGCCGGAACGCCGCGGCGGTGCGGTGGCTGCATGGAAAGACGGTTCCTCGATGTCATCACGGCCTCCTGCTCAAGTCGCCGGATTGTTCGACCGGCGCTGTCCCAATACTAGGGGAGTCCGAATACCCACAGGACTCCGCCCGCTGCGGTCACGATGCGCTGTTCGCCGTCCACCTCGAACGACATGGGGTTGGTGCGGACACCAGCGCCGGCCTGAAAGTCCCACAACGCCTCTCCTGTCTCCGCGTCGAGGGCGAAGATGTTGCCTTCGTTGCTTCCGCCGAAGACGAGGCCACCCCGTGTGGCCATCACGCCGGCCCACGGAGGGGAGAGGAGCGGGAACTCCCACTGCAGTTCCCCCGTGAGCACGTCGAGCGCCTTGACGGCACCGCTCGCGTCGTCGCCGGACAGCGCCTGCTCGCCGCCGCCGAGAAACGGCTGGCCGGGCTCGTACTCGACGTCGGCCTTGTAGTAGACGGCACCCATGATCCGGGTCGCCTGGTAGAAGAGTCCGGTGTCGGGGCTGTACGAGGGGCTGAACCAGTTCGCCGCCCCCTGGAGGCTGGGCCAGACGAGGTTCCCCTCCTCCGTGGGTTCGGTGCCGGGAATCACGATCGGCCGGCCGTTCTCGTCGAGGCCCTCGGCCCACGTCTGCTTCGAGTACTCCACGCCGTGCAGGAACTCGCCGGTCTGGCGGTCGAGCACGTAGTAGAAGGCGTTCCGGTTCGCCGTCACGACCAGCTTGCGCGGTTCACCCTCCCATTCGGCGTCCACGAGCACCTGGATCTGATTCGCATCCCAGTCGTGCGTGTCGTGCGGCGTGTACTGGAAGTACCACTGCATCTCGCCCGTGTCGGGGTCGAGGGCGAGGATGGAGTTCGTGTACAGGTTGTCGCCGGGCCGCAGGTCCCCGTTCCAGTCGGGGGCCGGGTTCCCGGTGGGCCAGTAGAGGAGGTCCAGCTCCGGGTCGTACGAACCGGTGAGCCAGGTCGAGCCGCCGCCGTGCTCCCAGCTGTCGCCGCCCCACGTCTCGCTCCCCGGCTCGCCCGGCCGGGGGATGGTGAACGTGCGCCAGAGGAGATCGCCGGTCTCGGGGTCGTAGGCGTCGACAAAGCCGTTCGCGCCGGCCTCCGCGCCCGACACGCCGACGATGACCTTGCCGTCGAGCGCGAGCGGCGCCGTCGTGATCGAGAATCCGAGGAAGTTGTCCGCGACATCCATCTCCCAGCGGACGGCGCCGGACCGGGCGTCGAGCGCCACGAGTCGGGCGTCGAGCGTGCCCACGAACACCGTCTCGTCGAGGATTGCGACGCCCCGGTTCACGCGCGGGAAGCCGATGTTCTTCGTCGAGGCGGGGACTTCCGCCGACCAGTGCCAGAGGCGGCGCCCGGTGCGTGCGTCGAGCGCGCTCACGTTGCTCGGCGGCTCCGTCACGTACATCACGCCGTCGACCACGACCGGCGTCGTCTCGATGAGCCCGCCGCTCATCTGGTAGGCCCAGATCACCTTGAGGTCCCCGACGTTGCCGCGGTGGATCCGGTCGAGCGCGGAGAAGCGGTGCGAAGCGTAGTTGCCCGAATACGTGAACCAGTTGTGCGGCTCGTCGTCCGCGTTCACGAGGCGCTCGAACGGCACCTGCACGCCCGCGCCCGCGAGGGGGGCGCCGCACAGGAGCGCCGCCGCCGCGAGCGCAGCCGCGACGGCCGAAGGAAGCCGTGGTGCAGGGTTCATGATCCCGCTCCGAGGTCGACGAGGAAGGCGACGAGGTCGTCGATGTCCGCTTCCGTCATCCCTTCCACGGCGGGCATCAGGGAGTGATCGAACTGTTTCTCGAGTTCCACGAGATCTTCCTTGCGAAGCGAGACCGTACGGCCGGAGATCGACCGCAACTGGATCGTGAAGGCGTCCTCGTTCACGCGCATGCCCGTGATGACGCGGCCCTCGCGCGTGACCGCGCGGATCGGCAGGTACCCTCTGAATCCCCGCAGCAGACCGCGCCGCGAGACGGGCAACTCCGAATCGGGCGTCCGCAGGGACGCGTAGAGGTAATCGACGCCGCGCCGAAGCCCGACACCCGTGAGTTCCGGGCCGATCCCCGTCCCGCGGCCCTCGACGACGTGGCAGGAGTAGCAGTCGCCGGCGGTGGCGAATACTTCCCCCCCGCGCGCGGCGTCGCCCGTGACCTCCACGACGGCGTCCCGGCCCAGCGTGCGGACGTAGGCCGCGATAAGGTCGACTTCCAGATCCGACACCAGGTTGGATCTCGTCCCGGGCATGCCGGTACCGGGGATCCCGCGCCGGATCACACGGACGAGCGATTCGTGGTCCGGCGCGCGGGGCAGGGCGGGACGCGCCAGGCTCGGCCCTTCTCCTCCGTGGCCGAGCATGCCGTGGCACCGGCCGCAGTGGGCCTGGTAGAACATCGCGCCCCGCTGGAGACCGGCCTCCGTGACCTCGGTCTCGTCCTGGGCCGCGGCCTGGCCGACCGCCGCGAACACGCTCGCCGCGAGCGCGAGACCGCACAGACTCGGACGGGGCCGTCGCATGATCCTCCTCCTCCGCGGGCGTCGTTTCACGCCACTAATCAACGTAGCCGCCCGGCGGGCCCTTACGGAACCAGCGCCTCCGGTTCCAGGACCCAACGCGTGAGCCATTCCACGTTTCTCGACATGAGATCTCGCTGGAGACGCGGAGACCTAACGCCGTGCGGTTGATCCGGATACAACACAAGGGTCGTCGGCGCTTTACCGATGGCGCGGACGGCCTCGAAGAACTGGATGCTCTGTTCGGCCGGCACCCTCTCGTCTTTCTCTCCCACCTGGATGAGGAGCGGTGTCGTCACGTTTTCAACATGACGGTAGGCGGAGCGCTCCTCGTAGAGATCCCAGTCCTCCCACGGTTTCGGGCCCAGGTAGGTGTGGTAGAACTCCGGGATGTCCGTCTGGGAATACATGGAGATGAGGTCGTTCGCGCCGGCGCCCGCGCTCGCCGCCCTGAAGCGGTCGGTCTGCGTGATGCCCCAGTACGTGTGGTGCCCTCCGAAGCTCCATCCGCTCACGGCGAGCCGGTCGGGATCCGCGATCCCGCGCTCGACCATGGCGTCCACCCCGGAGTCGATGTCGACCCAGTCGCGGCCGGAGATGTCGCCGCGGTTGAGTCCCCGGAAGCGCTCGCCGTAGCCGCTCGAACCGCGGTAGTTCGGCTGCAGGACGGCGAACCCCATGCCCGCGTACACCTGCACCGGGTAGGCGCCGCGCGTCGCGTTGAAGCGGTCGGAGGAGATGCCGGCTGGCCCGCCGTGGATCACGAGGACCAGCGGGACGCGGTCCCCCTCCTCGTACCCGACGGGAAGAGTGAGCACGCCTTCGATTTCCTCGCCGCCGGCGCGTGAAGGCCACGACTCGACCCGCTGTTCGCCGAGCGCGAGGTCCGCCGTCTGCGGGTTCAGATCGGTGAGGCGCTCGGGGCGGAAGGCATCCATCGGAGTGATGAAGAGGTCCGGAGGTATCATGCCGTCCTCGGCGGTGACCGCGAGGAAGCGCCCGTCCGCCGATGCGGAAGCGCCGGAGTAGTAGTGCCGGCCATCGGTCAGGTGGCTCGGCGGGCCAGCTGAGCCACCGTCGGCGAGCGGGATCCGGTACACGGTGGCTCCGGTGCGTTGGGCCGCCGAGACGATGAGCCGCGAGCCATCGAGGTGGACGAAGTTCGCGTTTGCGTCCAGACCGGCGGTGAGCGACACCGGCTCCAGCCCGGCGCCGTCCGGACCGAACGGCACCCGCCAGAGCTGTCGATTGAAGGTTCCGAGGAGCTGTCCCGTACCGGACACGACGAGGCCGACCTCGTCGTCCCACGCCACCGGATTCTCCCCGCCCGCCATCGACGTCACGCTCCGGGCCTCGGCTTCCGCGCCCTCCTGTACGTACGTCGCGCCGTAGTAGGTCGTCCTCAGCACGGGCGACGACCGCGCGCCGAACGCGAGCGCCCGGGAGTCGGGGGACCACACGAAAGACGTGACGTGGAGACCGTCCGGCGACCACCTCACGGCCTCGCCGGCGACGTCGTCCTCGAGTTCGGCGACGTGGAGGCGCGACCACTGGTCCGTATAGACCGAATCCCACACCATCGGGCGGCCGCGCACCTCCTCGAGTTCGCGGTCCGCCTCCGTCGCGGCCGGGCTCGCCACGAAACCGAGCCGCCGGCCATCGGGCGCGAAGCGGAAGCTCCCGACCGAGGTCTCGTGGGACGTCACCTGCCACGCCTCGCCGCCGTCAGGCCGGATGCCGTAGACCTGCCTCGACCCTTCCCGGTCCGAGGAGAAGGCGAGCCATTCCCCCGACGGGTGCCAGGCCGGCGCATCGTCGGAACCGGGACGGAACGTGAGCTGGCGGGCATTGCCGGGGCCTCCCGTCGCGGGGACGACCCACACGTCGGTTTCCTGGCGGTCCTCCTCCATGTCCCGTTCGGTAACGACGTAAGCCACCCACTGCCCGTCCGGACTCACGGAGATCTGCGAGAGGCTCCTGAGGGCAAGGACATCCTCGACCGTCATCGGCCGGCTCTCCTGGGCGTCCAGTCCGGTGGAGAGGGCGACGGAGAGGAGGACGGAGAGGACGGAACCCGCGGGGAGAACCCGGGAGTCGGGGAAGATCGCGGCACGCATGGCACACCCCTGACGTTTGAGGAGCATCGTTATTCTTCGCCGCTCACGCCCAGATAGAGCAGGATGAACGCCGCCGCCTGCACGACGTGGTACAGCGCGTTGTGGTCGAACCTGACGGGGTGGATCGGGATCTGAAGTTGCTGGATGGCCGCCGCGGCGAAGGTGAGCCCGAAGCCGATCAGCGCCCGCCGCCGGCTTGCGGTGGGGCGGCGGCGCCAGGCGAGCGCGAAGCGCACCGTGAGATAGATGACGGCGGGCAGATAGAAGGCGACCGCGACGGCGAACGCCTGCCACCCCGCCAGCACGACGGCGACGTAGGCGACGTACGCGAGCGCCGCGATTCGCGTGACCCACCGTGCACCCGTCGCCTGACTACCGACGCGCGCGCCCAGGCCCCAGGCGGCGAGCCCGGTCGCCCCGACCGTGAGGATCGTGGCCGGCCAGAGGATGCGGTATCCGAGGGTCGCGGCGTCGCCGAAGAAGCCGTGCACCGTGCCGCCGAAGAGGGCCGCGGCCCCGGAGCCGGCGAAGAGCCCCATCGCCCACGGCCGGAGGTCGGCCCTCACGTGTGAGCGCGCGCGCCAGACCAGAACGGCGCAGAGCAGGGTGAGCCCGTAGTCGGTCAATGTGACGGCAGGTTCGGTCAAGGCGCTGCGACCTCCGGTCCCGGAATGGGTTTTTCCTTCTCTGATCGGTATTGTCGGACCATCGCCCGGGGCAATACTCACACCACACCAGCGCGAAGGAGGAGGTGCCGTGTTTCGATCCCCGCGACCGGTCCGAAGGCGCCATCTGCTGCCCGCGGCCATGGGGTTCCTCGCCGCAGGCTGCTCGCTCCCCGAAGGCGGAGTCGTCGACGACGGCCGGATTCCGCTCACGCTGGAGAACGTCTTTACCGCGGGAGGGGGCGCGGGACGCGCGGTGCTCTCGCCCGACGGATCCACGCTCGCCGTGTCCGGACCCGCCGAAGGCGCGGGCGGATCCGGGGTCCACCTCGTCCCGCTTCCGGGCACGGCGGCGCTCGTGGCCGCCGAGGGGGAACCCGCGACCTTCCGGGTCGCCGGGCGCGCGCAGACGTGGTCTCCGGACGGAGGGCGGCTGGCGTTCATCTCCGGAGGGAACCTTCTCGTCGCCACGACCGGAGAGCCGGGCCGGGTAGTGGTGGAAGGCGCGAGCGGCCTGCGGGCCCCGTCGTGGTCGCCGGACGGGGAGACGCTCGCCTACTACTCCACGGCGTCCGGTTCCCAGGACATCTGGCTCGTCGACGCCGCTGGTGGGGCGCCGCCCCGGCAGCTGACGGCCGGCGCGGCGGAGGCCGAGGACAGCCGCTTCAGCCCCATGTGGTCTCCGGACGGCCGGTGGATCGCCTACATCTCGAACCGGGCCGACTGGTGGCACGACGACGTGTGGCTCGTCGCCGTGGCGTCCGGCGAAGCGCACCGGGTCTCCGCGTCGCTCATGGCCTCATCCAGCCCCGTCTGGTCGCCGGACGGATCGAGCCTCGTCCTGATGGGGACGGCCAAGGACGAATACTGGTATCAGGATCTCGCGTACCTGTACCGGATCGACCTCGATCTCGCCGGCGCCGCGCCCCGCGTCCGGCGGGAGGCGCCGCTCGACATGCAGGTCTACGCGACCGACGCGATCATGCGTTTCGACCCCTTCTGGTCCGGCGACGGCGCGCGCATCTACTTCCCGTACCAGCAGCGCGGAGCCTTCGACCTGTGGTCCGTCCCCGCCTCGGGGGGCGTCGCCACCCGGGTCACGAACGTCGGCGGGTCCTGGTCGTCCCTGCACGCGACGCCGGACGGCCGCCGCGCCGCGTTCACGCGCGATGCCGCGACGGAGGGCAGGGAAGCCTGGCTCGTCGACCTCGACGGCGGCGTCCCGGCCCGCCTCACGGACTTCTCGCCCGACTTCGAGGGCCTCCAGCGGCCCGCGGAGATCTCCTTCCGCTCCTTCGACGGCCTGTACATTCAGGGATTCCTCTACTTGCCGCCGGCGATCCGGGCCGCGCGCTCCGCCGGCTCCGACCCGCCCGCGTGCCCGGCTCTCGTCCAGGTACACGGAGGCGGGACGAACTCCTACACGCAGGGGACGAACCTCGTGGAGCAGTACCTCGCGAACGAGGGTTTCGTCGTGCTCGCCATCAACTATCGCGGAGGGTCCGGCTTCGGTCGCGAGTTTCAGGATCTGTCGGTCGAGGACTGGCTGAACGACCAGTCGAAGGACCCGGGCGCCGCGGCGGACTGGCTGCGCCGCCAGCCGTACGTCAACGGGCGCGTAGGCATCTACGGCGGGAGCTACGGAGGCATGCAGTCCATGTCCGCGATCACGCGCACGCCCGACAAGTTCGATGCGGCCGTCCCCATGCGCGGCATCTACTCCGAGTCCCTGACGCTGCCGTACGCGGACCGCCTGGGGAAGATCTTCACGATCACGGGGCACGGCGGGACGCCCGAGGAGCGGCCCGAGATCTACGCGAAGAGCGAGACGCTCGACCGGATGGACCGCATCACGGCTCCCGTCCTCATCATGCATGGAGAATTCGATGTGAGGGCGCCGTTCGAGAACTTCGAACTCGCGGTCGAGCGGCTCGAGGCGCTCGGCAAGGAGTTCGAATCGAAGACGTATCCCGAGGGCCACGGCTTCCGGGACCCCTCCAATTCGATCGACATGTACCGCCGGCTCCAGGCCTTCTTCGACCAGCACCTCGGAGGATGCCAAGCCGGCGACCCATCTCTAGATTAGAGTAACAGCGGTCCTGTTGCAGGTACACCGGGGTGTTGCGCGGTAACGACTCGGCAGTCCTTCGCCGGTCGCCGGCGCTCCCCCAAGACTCAAGGCAAGCCCATGGCGAAGCGCATCCGCACCACCTCCGGCGGTTCCGATCTCTCTCGCTCTCGCGTCTGGCGCTCCGCGGCGCTCGGTCTGCTCGGTATGGCCATCCTCTCCTGTGGTGGAGGAGACGCTTCAGGGCCGCCGCCCGGGCCGCCGCCGCCTCCTCCGACCGCGACCGTGCCGGCGAGAATCACCCTGGAACCCGAAGAGGTCGCGGTTGTGGCGGGCGACACGGTTCGCGTGCGTGCCCGCGTCCTGAACGACCGGGCGCAGCCCATCTCGGATGCGGTCGTGACGTGGACGAGCAGCGATCCGGCTGTTGCCACGGTCGATGCCACCGGGCTCGTCACCGGCTTGAAGGAGGGGAACGCGAGTCTCACCGCCACCTCCGCGCCCGCCACGGCCACGGCCCCGCTCGCCGTGCACAGCCTGGATCGCGCGACGCTCATGGCCCTCTACATCGGCACGTTTGGGCGCGAGTGGACCAACAACGACGGCTGGGGGACGGATGCGCCGGTAGGAAGCTGGTACGGCGTAACGGCGAACGAGCAATCCCGCGTGACCGCGATCGACCTGAGCGAGAACGGCCTTAACGGTCAGCTCCCCGAGGACCTCGGCAGCTTGGCCTTCCTCACGGGTCTGGAGGTGGGCGGGAACGACAGGCTCTCCGGTCCCATCCCGTTCTCTCTGTCGGAGTTGGGCATCCAGACGCTCAACTACGGCGGCACGATGCTCTGCACGGTGCGCGACGAGGGATTCCAGGCGTGGCTGACCGCGATTCCGACGCGCGCCGGCGAGTTCCTCGCCTGCAACGAGGAACGGTCCGATCTCATGAAGTTGTACGAAGCCATGGGAGGAGACAGCTGGACGGAATCGGGCAACTGGGGAACCAACGCCGCGCTGGAGAACTGGTACGGCATCGCGGTCGACGATTCCACAGGGCGGGTCACTACGATCAACCTGAATCGAAACAACCTGTCGGGAGAGATCCCGACCGAGATCCAGTACTTCCCGCACCTGCGGGTCCTGCGCTTGGACTACAACCGGCTCGAGGGCGAGATCCCGGCGGAAATCGGCCTGCTCACCGAACTGCGGCGGATGGACATCGACGGCAACCCGTTCAGGGGCGGCATCCCGCCGGAGCTCGGAAACCTCGCGAACCTCCAGGTGCTCTGGTTGGGCGGCGGGGACGGTAATCAGCTGTCCGGCCCCATCCCGCCCGAACTCGGCAACCTCGACAGCCTGCGGGTGCTCAATCTGTACGAATCGAAGTTCGACGGTTCGATCCCGGAGGAGTTCGGAAACCTGACCGAACTGGAGGTCCTCCGCATCACCGGGACGAACATCGAGGGGGGATTGCCCGAAAGCGTGGGGGCGCTCGGGAAGCTCCAATCGATCCTGCTCTACGAAAACGAGCTGTCCGAACCTCTCCCTTCGTCGCTTGGCCAGCTCGACAGCCTGCAGGTCCTCTTCGTCTCCGACAACAGGATCGAGGGACCGATTCCGGCGGAACTGGGACAGATCGACAGTCTCGTCATTCTCCTGCTTGACAACAACCGGCTGTCCGGTCCTCTGCCGACGGAGTTGGGTGACGCCAGCGAACTGTTTCGGATATGGGTCCAGGGTAATGCCGACCTGTCGGGTCCCTTGCCGGAAGGCTTGACCCAGCTCGAGGAGCTCTGGGAGCTGAAGGCGGAGGGCACCGGGCTGTGCATGCCTCAGACGCCTGCCTTCCGAAGCTGGATGGAATCGGTGTATTTCAAGACCCGGATCCAGGTGTGCGGCGCGGAAGCTCACGCCGAGGCCTACCTGATTCAGGCGGCGCAGTCGCGCGAGTTCCCCGTCCCGCTCGTGGCCGACAGGGAAGCGCTCCTGCGCGTGTTCGTGACAGCCGAACAGGAGACCGGGGCCATGCTCCCGCCCGTCCGGGCCACCTTCTTCGTGGACGGTGCGGAAGTGCACGTCGAGGACATCCCGGCGGGGTCGTCCGCGATACCGACGGAAGTGCAGGAAGGCGAACTCGATCTTTCGCCCCACGCCGTCATCTCCGCCGATGTGATCCAGCCCGGACTGGAGATGGTTGTGGAGATCGACCCGGATGGGACGCTCGATCCGAACCTGGGCGTGTCGAAGCGCATCCCCGAGAGCGGACGGACGACGGTGGATGTGAGGGCCGTGCCGCCACTGCTCCTGACCCTGCTCCCCATGGTCTGGACCGAGGACAACGACCGCGAGGCCGCGACGTTCGTGAGTACCGCCGAGGCTGAAGACGAGTTCTTCTGGCAGTCGAGGACGTTTCTTCCGGTGGCGGACATCGAGATTACGCGCCATGCGAGCATTACGGTCGATTCGAACGACTCCCGCGACCTTATCGCGGATGTCGGAAGGATCCGAGTCATGGAGGATGGGACCGGACACTGGATGGGTCTGATCCCGGATATTGCGGGTAACATCGCGGGCCGCGCGACCCTCCCCTTCTTCTCGGATGAGGTTCCGTACTCCGGGAAGGTCGCCATCTCAATACTGCACGCGGAGACGTTCGCACATGAACTCGGACATAACATGAGCCTGCTCCACGCGGCCTGCAGCGGGGACGAGGGCGGTCCGGATCCGAGCTATCCCCACGAAGGCGGACGGATCGGTGTCTGGGGCTGGGACTCGCGGAACGGTGGGTCGCTGGTGGACCCGACGTCCCCCGTGCGGGACTTCATGACGTATTGCGACCCGACGTGGGTCAGCGACTACTACTTCACCAACGCGCTGCGCTACCGGCTGCAGGATACGCTCGAGGTGTGGGCGATCCCGGCCGCAACCCGGACGCTGCTCGTATCCGGCGGAGCCGACGCCGGCGGCGCTCTCCACCTCGATCCCGCATTCGTTGTCGACGCGCGTCCGCTGCTGCCGCACGCCTCCGGGCCGTACACGCTGACCGGAAGGCGCGCCGACGGCAGCGAACTGTTCTCACTCAGCTTTGACATGGGCGTGATCTGGGACGGGGACGGGGAGTCCGGATTCACGTTCGCGCTCCCCATCGAGCCGGCATGGGAGACGGCGTTGGAGAGCCTTTCCCTCTCCGGGCCGGGCGGCAGCGTCGAAATCTCCGAGGGGAGCGAACCGCCGATGGCGATCCTGCGCGATCCGGGCACGGGCCAGATCCGCGCCATCTTCCGGGATCTGCCTTCCGGTCCGCTGGCCGAGAGCGCGGCCGAGGACCTTGCGCCGGAGCCGGGGCTCGAAGTGATGGTGAGCAGCGGGCTCCCCGGCGCGTCGGCCTGGCGGCGCTGAGCCGCGCACGCATGCGGGCGCATCCGGTGCCGGGGTCACGGGGATCGAGCGACCGGGCCCCGGTTTGCGGGGCGCTCGGCGCCCTGGTCCTCGTCCTCGCGGCGGCGCCCGCGGACGCCGCGGCGCAGTGGACGCATCGTTACCCGAAGGTCGAGGGGTACGGCCACCACGTGTACCTCGAGGGCTACGAGCTTCCGCTGCTCACGGCGGGGCCCATCGATCCGGCCCCCTCGCCCGACGGCGAGCGGGTGGCGTTCGCCTCGCGCGGCTGGATCTGGGTCATGGACCTCGCGAGCGGCGTTGCGCGGCGGCTGACCCGCGGCGGGGGGATCGACGCGCGGCCCGCCTGGTCTCCCGACGGCGAACTCATCGCGTTCGTGCGCGACGACACCGAAGACACGGAGATCGTCTGGGTCGCTGCGGGGAGCGGAGCCGAACTCGGACGGGTCGACAGCCCCGGCCTCGAACTCGACCCCGCTTTTTCCGCTGACGGAACGAAAATCTTCTACTCGTCCGCCGAGTCCGAGGTGCGGGCGCTGGATCTGTGGGCGGTCGACATCGAGAGCGGGGTGCGGCGGCCGGTGACCGACGCGCCGGGGCTCGAACTGAAGCCCCAACCGGGCGAACGCGCGCTCGTCTACCTGTGGAAGGGGGGAGGCCGCGACCGCGTCGTCGTGCGCTCCGACGATTCGCCGGAGCCGCGCACGCTCATCGAGGGAAACATCGCGTCCATGGCGCGGCCGGCGCTGAGTCCCGACGGGTCCACCGTGGCCGTCAACTGGCCGACGCAGGAAGGGTGGGACCTCCGCCTCCTGAACGTCGCGGACCCGGGGCCGTCGATTCTTCTGGCGTCGGGAGGCCTGCCGCTGACGCCCGCGTGGGGGCCGTGGGGTGAGTGGGTCTACTTCTCCGAAGCCGATGACCGGGAACGGCTGAGGCTCAAGCGCGTGCGGGCCACGGGTGGTCCCGTCGAAGCCGTGAACGTGACGGCCCGGGACTGGGGGACGCCGACAGCGAGCCTTCGGATACGAACGGTGCTCGAGGGTGGCGGTGCTCCGGTTGCGGCCCGGCTCTCCGTTGTGGATGGAGCGGGACACCCGCTGGTCCCGGACGGTCCCGCGTCGCGGTTCGATGGGCAGAGCGGCCGCGTCTTCTTCTATTCGCCCGGCGTCATCGAACTCACCGTCCCCGTCGGCGAGGTCACGGTCGCGGCCGTTCAGGGGCTCGCGACGCCCGAAGCTTCGACGACGCTGCAACTCGACGAGGCGTCCGGCGTCGCGGAGGTCGAAGTCGTGCTGTCTCCCGTCTGGGACGCGCGGGCTGGCGGCTGGAGTTCGGGCGAACATCATTTTCATCTGAACTACGGCGGTCCGTACGACCTCTCGCCCGAGGACCTGGCGCCGATGATGCTGGGCGAGGCGCTGGACTTCGCCACGCCGCTCCTCGCGAACCTGCACAACCGGTTCGAGGACCAGGACCTGTGGAGGTGGCGCCACTCGGGCGGCCCGCCGTTCGTCCGCTTCGGGCAGGAGGTCCGGTCCCACTTCCTGGGACACCTGGGCCTGATCGAGATCGACGACCTGTTCTGGCCCTGGGTGTGGGGACCCGGCTACCAGGTCTACGGAGCGGACGACCGCGCGAACGCCGAGCCGCTGCGCCATGCGCGGACCCAGGGCGGTTTCCAGTACTACGTGCATCCCGTGAGCAACCGGGGCAGGCCGCGCGCGACGCCGTGGGCCGAAGCATCGATCGCCGACCTCTACGGCAGCGTGCCGATCGAACTTGTGGCCGACGCCGTGCTGGGGGATCTGGATGCGCTCGAGATCGTCTGCCTGTGGAGCGACGAGGTCCTGACGTCTCAGATCTGGCACCTGCTCCTGAGCGCCGGCATCCCGATCGTGCCCTCGGCCGGCACCGATGTGATGAACAACTTCTACCGCACGATGGCCATCGGCGTGTCGCGCGTATACGCGCAGACCGGGCCCGTGGAGAACTGGTCGACCTACATGGACGCGCTCCGGAGCGGCCGCACCTTCGTGACCAACGGACCGTTCCTCGAGTTCAGCGTCGACGGGGCGGGTCCGGGCGGTGTCGTGTCCGCCGGCGAGGTCTCGTGGTCGCTCGACGTCGCGACCGCCACGGAAGTGGATCGGGTGGACGTACTGGTGAACGGCGAAGTGATGTGGAGCGGAGAGGGGCTCGACGGCCCCGGATCGCGCCGCTTCGAGGGCGACCTGACGCTTCCGGAGGGGGGCTGGGTCGCCGCGCGCGCCGTCGGCGGCCCCGCCCGCTGGCCGATGATGGCGAACTATCCGTTCGCGCACACGGCACCCGTCTGGATCGGGACCGTCGGCAGTTCCGACCCCGATGCGCGCCAGGCGGCGGTCGCCGAACTCCTCGCGATTCTGGGCGTGGCGCGCCTCAGGCTGACTGCGGGCTACGGAGGCGCGGACATCCCCAATCTCGCCGGGCGCTTCGACGCCGCGCGGGAACGGCTGGAGGCCCTGGCCGCGCGGTGACGGGTGGCCGCGGCTCCGGGGCTCGTCCTTCGCGTACCGCGCTGGCCCTCGTGATCGAAGCTCCGGGGGAAGCCGGCGAGACGCGCCGCTGGCTGCTCGTGCGCCGCCCCGATGACGATCCCGATCTGCCCGGCGTGTGGGGCCTGCCCGCGGGCTCGCATGCCGGCGGCGAGACGGACGAGGCGCTCGTCCGGCGCATCGGCCGCGAGAAGCTCGGCGTGGAGGCCGAGGATCTGGGCCGCCTGAGCGAGGGCCACCTCGACCGGCCGGGCTATCGGCTCGAGATGCGCCTGCACGCGGCCCGGGTCGTGGCGGGCGAACCCCGCGTGCCCCAGTCCGTCCCCGGCGTCACCCAGTATTCCGAGTGGGACTGGAAGCTGCCGTCCGAACTCCGGGGCGGGGCGGACCGCGGGTCGCTGTGCTGCCGGCTCGCCCTCGACTTCGCGGCGGCGAGCGGAGCATAGAGCCCGGAGGCCTTCCACACAGGCCGGCTACCGGCTTAGAGCTTGATGTCGAGGCGCCTGGCCGCAGCCAGCGGCGGGGCCGCGAGGCCGCAGCCCACGTAGGCGGCGAGCGAAAGCGCCATCGCGGGGAACACCTCGTGCACGGCCTCGGAGAACGGGACCCAGCGCCAGCACAGCAGCACCGTGAAGCCGGTCAGGAGCGAAGCCACGGCTCCCGTCCCCGTACCTCGCCGCCAGAGCAGGCCGAGCACCACGGCCGGGAAGAAGCAGGCCGCGTAGAGCCCGCCCGAGAACGCTGTCAGCGTGACGATGCTCCCCGGCGGATTGAGCGCGAGCCAGGCCGTGATGATCGCGAACAGCGCGACCCAGAACCGCGTATGCGCCACCGCGCGCCCCTCATCCGCCCGCGGTCGGAAGAGCGAGATCACGTCCCGTTCCCAGGTCGACGCCATCACGAGCAGTACGCTGTCCAGCGACGACATCGCCGCCGCGAGCATGGCCACGAGGATGAACGCCGCCGGGAGCGCCGGCAGGATCCCCGCGTCGCCGAGCAGCGTCGGCACGACGAGGTCCGATTCCGCGAGCCCGCTGCCGATCACCGCGTGGGCATAGAGCCCGATCGGGAGCAGAAGCGTGTACACGCCGAGGAACGCGATCGTCGACACGACGAGCCCGCGGCGCACCGCCTGCGGATCGGCGAGCGCGTAGAAGCGCGAGAGCTGTCTCGGATCGACGATGAACTTGAGCGTCCCCGCCACGATGATCCCGATGAGTACGGGGAAGGGCATGGCCGCGTCCCAGCGGAAGAGGCCGGACGTATCCGGCGCCGCGCGGATCGCGTCGATGGCCCCAAGCCCTCCGGCGCTGTTCAGCGTCCCCCAGAAGAGGAGGATGGCCGCGATGGACATCACGATCCCCTGAACCGCATCGGTCTTCACGACGGAGATGAACCCGCCCACCGCCGTGTAGAGGACGACGACGATGAACACGAACCCGATCGCCCCTCTGTAGGGGATGTCGAGGAAGATCTCGAGCAGGTTCCCGATCCCCTTGAAGACGGCGATCATGTACAGGAAACTGGCAAAGATCACGATGACCGCCGCCAGGACGCGCGCCGCCCGGCTCTCGAAGCGGAACCCCACGTAGTCGGCGAGCGTGACCGAGTCCACCGCCCCCGTAAAGGCGCGCAGCCGCGGCGCGACCCAGATCCAGGCCGAGAGCGAGAAGACGACGACGGCGGGCGCGAGCAGGAGCCACGGCGCCCCGTAGGTATAGGCCTGTCCGGAGAAACCGACGAAGCTGTTCGTGCTCGAGTAGGTCGCGAAGAAGGAGAGGCCGAGTACGACCCCGCCCATCGACCGCCCTCCGACGTAGTAGTCCGCCCGTCCCTTCGTCCCCCGGCGGCCCTCGATCGCGTGACGCACGAGCAGGGCGCCGTACACGGCGAGGAGCGCCACCGCGATCCAGTGTGTCTGCAGCCAGGCCATTCGCCTCTCGGGTCTCCAGTGCGGGGGGGTCCCGGGTCCAATCTCCGCAGTCGGCGGACCCGGTATCTGATCGGAGCCCGCCTCCTCAGACAAGCCCCGGGTCCGACCGCGCACCGCTCATTGCCCGGCCCATCTTCTCGTACAAGGTTGGATTTCAACGACCGGCAACGGTCGGTGACGCCGAGCGACACCAAGTCACGCTACCGTCAGACGGAGGGCATCGAAGTGGCGCAGGCAACGAGTACCCCGAGTCCCGAAGTCCAGACCCGAAAGCAGCTTCCCGAGCGGGGAATCGAGTGGGAGACGCTCAAGACCGAACTGCTCACCCGGAAGGCGATCGACTACGACTGGAAGAACGGGCGCGTTCCGTACCTCGTCTACTACGTCACCGAGGCGCTGAAGCAGGTGCAGGACGCGTCACACGCCATCTACTCGGTGGAGAACGCCCTTTCGGGGCAGGGTTCCTTCCCCAGCGTCGGAGCGATGGAGGAAGAGGTCATCCAGATGGGCCTCGACCTCTTCAACGCGCCCGAGGGTGCCGCGGGCCAGTTCACGTCGGGCGGCACGGAGAGCATTTTCCAGGCCGTCAAGGTCGCCCGGGACATGAAACGGGAGGCGCGTCCGGACCTGGGCCGGCTCAACATCGTCGCCGCCTACAGCCGTCACCCTTCGGTGGACAAGGCGGCCCAGATCCTCGACCTGGACATGAAGTACGTGGATTGCCGGGCGGACTACCGAGCGGACGTGGACGCCATCCGCGAGGCCATCGATGACGCCTCCGTTTTCATCTACGCGGGCGCCCCCACCATCTACTACGGACTCATCGACCCGATGCGGGAACTCGGTGAACTCGCCCTCGAGATGGGCGTCCGCCTGCACTCGGATGCCTGCTACGGCGGCTTTATCTCGCCCTTTGCGCGGGAACTGGGCTACCCGGTCCCCGACTTCGACCTCTCCGTGCCGGGCGTGTCCAGCCTGTCTGCAGACCTTCACAAGTTCGGTTTTGCGCAGAAGAGCGCTTCGCTCGTCCTCTTCGCCGATGGCGACGACCTGCGGTACGCCCGGTACGTCATCCGAGACCTTGCCGGCGGTTCCTACGCCTCGGCCACGGCCCAGGGCTCGCGGCCCGGCGGCGCGGTGGCGTGTGCGTGGACGATGCTCCAGCACATCGGTCGGGAGGGATACCGCGAGATCGTGCGCGGCATCATGGAGACGACCCGCGCGGCGATCGACGGCGTGAAGGCGATCGACGGCCTCTACGTGTTCGAGCCCGACGGGGACACGAACCTCTTCCGCTACGATGTAGAGCCCGGCGAACCGTTCAACATCTTCGCGGTCGCGAGGCTCATGAACGAGCGGGGCTGGATGATGGGACAGCACCGCAAGCCGCCCGCGATCCACCAGCCCATCACCTCCGTCCACACGCCCGTGCTGGGCGATTACCTCTCGGACCTTGAGGAGTGCGTCGCCGTGGCCCGGCGCGACCGCCTCCACGACCCCTTCCTCGACGGGACGTACTGACGGCCCTCGAAGCCGGGTGTGCCACGGACCGCCAGACAGGGAGGTTCCCAATGCCGGCCGGACTGTTATCGGCGCTGACCATCGCGCTCCTGACGCTGCTAGGATTGTGCGCCCGGTACTACGTCCATGGCGACTTCAACGCCATCCACGGTCTGTTCAGCCTGTTCTTCTCCACGAACCTCCTGATCTGCTACTGGGAGGCGTGTCTCTACCTGCGGCGGGACTACATCGAGACTCGCGCCGCGTACTGGCGCGAACGGCGGCGCGAGACCGGCCGCACGCCGGCCGTCGAGTTTCTTGCCACGCGGGTGCCGGTGAAGCGGATTCTGTCTCCGACCGTCTGGGCGGACGCCTGGGCTACCTACTCGATGGTGGATGAGTCGTATGCGGATCGTCGTACCTTCGGGTTCACCGCCGACGTCGCCAACGGATTCTTCACCCCGGTCCCGACGCTGATCCTGTATGGGGCCTTCACCGTCGGTTTCCCGCCGGCCGTCGTGGCCGGCATTCTCGCCGCCATGCTGTTCTGGCAG
The DNA here is from genome assembly GCA_009841015.1 of Candidatus Palauibacter denitrificans. GTDB lineage: Bacteria > Gemmatimonadota > Gemmatimonadetes > Palauibacterales > Palauibacteraceae > Palauibacter > Palauibacter denitrificans. The sequence goes on from VXMQ01000109.1 coordinate 51,017, forward strand.
TGGGTCTACGTCTCGTCGCTCTACTGGGTCAGCTTCTTCGTTGCGGGGAGGCAGGCGCTCATCACGAAGCGCGAGTCCCTCGTCTACGTCGGCGCCCCGAACGCCTTCTGGGTACTGTGCCCGGCGTTCGGACTGTACGTCGCCGTCCGCCTGATCCTCGACGGCAACTACAGCGTGCTGGGATTCTGATCGATGTTCCACGGGGCGAGGCACGGCTGGATCGAAGTCGTCGCCGGCGTGATGTTCAGCGGCAAGTCCGAGGAGCTGATCCGTCGCGTGCGGCGTGCCCTCATCGCCGGCCGGCGGGTGCAGCTCTTCAAGTCGCACCTCGACGACCGCTACGGAGGCCAATTCCGGATCTCGTCCCATGACGGTCGGGAGATCGACGCCGAGCCCGTTTCCAATTCCGTTCAGGTCGCCGAGAAGGTCAGCCCGTCGACGCAGGTGGTCGCCATCGACGAGGCCCAGTTCCTGGACGATGGCATCTGCAAAGTCGCCGACGCGCTGGCGGATGCCGGGATGCGCGTCATCGTGGCCGGCACCGACATGGACTTCCGCGGCGAGCCCTTCGGCCCCATGGGGCCGCTGCTGGCGCGCGCGGAGCGGATCGACAAGCTGCACGCGATCTGCGTCGTGTGCGGCGATCCGGCGACGAGGAACCAGCGCCTCATCGACGGCGCGCCGGCCCCCGCGGAGGGACCGACGATCCAGGTGGGCGGCGCCGAATCCTACGAGGCCCGCTGCCGTCATTGCCACGAGGTGCCGAAGCGGGACCGGGCGCAACGGGAACTGCTGTTGAAGCGGGGGAAGGAGAAGTGGGAGGGAATCTAAGTCGACGACGTTGTCTGGACGTCCTGCAAAGGAAGGATCCGATGGAACGCTTCCCGATCCGGATGATCGCGCTGTTTGCCATGTTGCTCCTCCTGCTGCCGCCGGAGGCCACGGCTCGGCAGGTGAACGTCGGTCTGCCCGCGGACCGGCTGGCGCACCGTCCGGCGGTGCCGGGCCCGAACGGGCTCGTGACGGCTGGCCATCCGCTGGCGTCCATGGCGGGTCTCCGCACGCTCATGGCCGGGGGCAACGCCGCCGACGCCGCCGTCGCGACCCTCGCCACGCTGAACGTCGTACGGCCGCAGATGTCCGGGATGGCGGGGAACGGGTTCGTCACCCTCTACGACCGCGTCTCCGACCGTGTGTACTCGCTCGGGGCCACAGGCGCCGCTCCGCTGGCCATCGATCCCACCAGCCGCACGGCCGACGAGTTGAACAAGGGGATTCACGCGGGCGTCGTCCCCGGCCTGTTCGGGGGATGGATCGCCCTTCTGGACCGCTTCGGCACCATGAGCCTGGCGCAGGTGCTCGCCCCCGCCATCGACTACGCGGAGAACGGCCATCCGATCGAGGCGTCCGTGGTGGCGGCGATCGAATCCCACCGGGAGCTCTTCGAGAGCTTCCCATCCAGCCGGCGGATGTTCCTCCCTCGCGGCAGGGTGCCCGAGCCCGGGGAAACGTTCCGGATGCCCGACTTGGCGAACACGCTCCGCAGGGTGGTCGAGGCCGAGCAGGAGGCGCTGGCGGCCGGCGGGACGCGATCGGAGGCGCTCGGGGCCGCCTTCAACCGCTTCTACCGGGGCGACATCGCGGAGGAAATGGCCCGCTTCTACCGGGAGCACGGCGGCGACTTCACCATGGAGGATTTCGCCCGCTACGAGCCCATCTGGGCGGAGCCGGTCCACACCACCTACCGGGGCTACGACGTGTACACCAGCCCGCCGACGTCGCGCGGAGGGCTGGAGGTCGCAATGCAGCTGAACCTCGTCGAGGGGTTCGACCTGGGGGCCCTCGGCGCGGGCAGCGCCGAGACGACCCACCTGCTGTCGGAGGCGATCAAGGTCGCGAAGGCCGATGTCTACGCCTACGCAGCCGATCCCGCCCTGGTCGACGTGCCCGTCGACGAATTGCTCTCGAAGGACTACGCGGCGGCCCGGCGGTCCCTCATCGACCCGTCCCGCGTGATGGCGTACCCGGGGTCCGGGAATCCCGTGCGCGTCGACGAAATTCAGGTGGGTGTGCCGGAGGCCTCACGACCGGGGCCCGCGCCGCTGCGCGGCCATCTTGCCGAGCGGTCATACGAAGGCAGCACGACCAGCTTTTCCATCGCCGACCGGTTCGGCAACGTCGTCGCCGCCACGCCCACCCACGGCGGGGCCTTCGGCACGGGGGTGGTGGTCGGCAACACCGGCCTCACCTTCAACAACGGATCACGCATCGGCTCGACGTCGCCGTACCCCGACCACGTGAACTACGTCCGGGGAGGGCAGATCCCGATCCTCAACAACTCTCCCATCATCGTGCTCAGGGAAGGTCGGTTCCACGCGGCGCTGGGAACGCCGGGCGGCGAGACGATCGGCCAGACACAGTTCCAGGTGCTCGTGAACCTCCTCGACTTCGGGATGCCGGTCCAGAAGGCCATCGCGGCGCCCCGCTTCACCCTGAGCGGGGAGCCGAACTTCTACCGGCCCGGAGCCGAGATCCGTTTCCGCCTGGAGGATCGCCTGCCCGACGATGTGGTCGGCACGCTGGAGGCGTTGGGATACACCGTGGAACTCGCCCCCGGTTATGCCTTCGGCAGCATCCAGGGCATCACCTACGATGCCGCGACCGGCGCCCTCATGGCCGGCGCCGACCCGCGCCGCGTCGCCTACGCCGTCGGATGGTGAGGCCCGTCAACGCGAATCAGGCAGCCTCGTCGTCTACAGTTGACAGTATTCTTCGCCAGTCGCCCGACAGGCGCGTCAGCTCGTTCGCTTGAACCCAGACCTGTCCTCCGGCTCGCTGAACCTGGCCATAGGCCCAGCGAGCGATCTGAAGCGTCGCCCGCCAGTTATGGAGAACCCGTCGCTCCTCGAAGCCGGCCTGCAGTTCGTCCCGGCAAACGCGGTTCCGTTCCGTCCAGCGTTCGAGGTGCTCTTCCGCCGCGAGGAGGTCCGACTTGCTCGAGTTACACCCCTGGTGGGCCAGTACGAAGTTGTGTCCCAGGTCGAGCGAGTATCGTCGCCACGGGATGAAGTGGTCGACATCGCCACCGGACTTGATGTCGCTCTCGCAGTAGAAGCAGCGGCCCCGCTGCACCGCCCTGAGGAGGGGACGATAGATGTCAAGCGCGGTGCGTTGGGAGCCGAAGAGGAACGACCGCAGGTCGACGACCTGGCCCAGACGCTGAGGGTTGAGCCGCTGGACGAAGTGCGACCATGCTCCCTCGATCACGTCGGTAACCAGAGGATAGAACACCCGAAAGCAGTAGGCGACGCCGGATTGTAGCCGAACCGACCCGCCTCTATCGACGTTCTCGTACAGGAACTCGAGGCGTTCCGACCCGACCGTCTGCAACTTCCAGAGCGGCATCTTCCTTACCGTCTGCTCCACCCTGCGCCGGAGGTTGTCCCAATCCGGGCGGCTTCTCTCAAGCTCGACCAGGGAGCCCTGGTAGCGGTTGTGGTGCTCGGCCAACTCGCGGACAACCAGTGCCTGTCGGCCCGTGTTCTGGTGCAGGATCCCCGCGTTTTCGCCGGCGGGGTAGGGTATTGCCTGAGGCCAGTACAGCCGCACGAACTGTTCGGCAATTTCGGCGGTGGACAGTTCAAGTTCGTCCCCACTGTCGTCACCCTCGACGAGGCACAGGTCAGCGATGGCATGGAGCAGCGCGAACTTGTAACTGGACGTGAAGCTGCCCTCGTCGAGCAGGCGCTGGAGCGACCGGAGAAACTCGAGCTGCCCTTCGGCTGTCGGCGGCCGTGGCTCGTTCATGAGTCCCAGTACGCAGCGTGCTCGGGCAGGACCCAGCGAATCCCGCCTCTCGGGTCCGCCACATCTCCCTTGAAGCGGGGGATCACATGTATGTGCGCGTGCCCCACGGTCTGGCCGCCCGCCCGCCCCTCGTTGATCCCCACGTTGAAGCCGTCGGGATTGAGTTCCGCTTGAAGCCTTGCCCTCACGCCGGAGACGAGGCTCCATATGTCCGCCTGGACCTCGTCATTTCGGGCGAAGAGGGTCTCCGTGTGCTCTCTGGGGACTACGAGCGTGTGGCCGCGGCTCACCGGATACCGGTCCTCGACCGCGAGAGCATGCCGCGACTCGGCAACCACGGATTCCCTGGGCACATCGCAGAAGGGGCAGTCGGCCTCTTGGACGGCGGCACCGCGCGAACTGGCGGTAGCCTCCCGGGTTTCTCGAGGCCACCAGATCATCCCTTCCATTAACTTCGTTTCATCTCGAGCTGCGGTCAGAGCGGAGATATCGTCCACATGGCGGCTCATGACCACGGCGGACACCGCTGCGTCGAAGGCGTCCTCGGACGACATGGCCTTGCACGCGAGTGAGCCCTCTATTTCTGGCAGTCCCTGATCCAGATACGCCTGCCGCGCATCGAAATCGGACTTGTTCACCGGGCCCGTGAGCAGTCGCGGGTAGATCTCGATCACCAGTGGCATCCGCACTTCATGAAACGGCCAGATCGAGAAGCCCGCCGCGCGGAGCGTTGGCAGGTGAGGCATTGCCCGGATCGAGCCGGTGCCCACCGCACCGCCGCCGCCGATCTGGAACACGCTCTTGGGATTCGAACCCGTCCTCCCGGACAAGTCGCGTTCGGTGCGCCGAAAATGGTGGCGCAGCTTCGGCTTCCCCTTTCCCGGTCTTCCCCAGAACGGGGGCGGGCAGCTGCTTAGCCATTCTTCTCCCTGGGTGGAGACGACGTCCCAAAGTTCTTCTATCGATGTCGCGCCCAGGTGCTCGGCGAACCAGAGGGGGAAGGAGAACCCGAAATCCAGGCCAACCACCACATCGGAGTCCGCCGCCGCGTCGTCGATCAAGTGGCGGATCAATTCGCCGCGGTCGCGGCCGGACTCCAGGCGAGCCAGGCGCCCGTCCCGTACCTCGGCGAGCCAGATCTTCGACGACGCCCCCGATTTCGCGCCGGACCAATCGACGGCGATGGCGCGGGTCATCGCCGTCCCGCGCCAGGAATGTGGGGGCCTCGGGCGTTCGGACGAGGTCCGGCGCGGAGGACGTTGACGGGGGCCAGGTCGGGGTGGCGGCAGGCGGCGAGGCGGAGGATGAAGGTGTCGACGAGGGCGTGCTGGCCGGACAGGCTCGCGTGGCTGACCATGTCGGTGAGGACCATCCAGGCGGAGAAGGGCGGGAAGCGGATCTCGCGCCAGGTCTCGTCCCGCTCCTGGAAGGCCGGCGTGTCCTTCATGTAGTTGTGGAAGCGCCGCATGAGACGGTCGTACGGACTGGAGTCGGCGAGCACCGCCTCACCCAGCCCCGCCTTCGCGATCCCCCGCAGCAGGCGTCCGCGGAGACGGTCCACGGGGCCCCGCGCGAGCGAGCCGCCGTCCGCCACACCCGCCTCCGTCCCGTAGAGGGCGAACACGTCGGGGAACGTCCCCTTCGTACACCACACGCGGTCCTCGTCCGGGTTCACGTTGACGAAGAAACGGAGGATCCGGTCGCCGTCGGTCGCCCCGTAGGCGCCGGCGTCGAAGTGGATGAGTTCGTTGCTCGCGTGCGCGGCGAGGCCGCGGCCCCGCTCCTGAATCGGGCGGAAGCTTGTCGTCCCCACCGTCCACCCCTCGGTGAGCGCGGGCAGGCACTCCCGCAGGAAGGCGCGAACCCTGGCGCCGTGCGCAGTGAGGGTGTCGAGAACGGCATCCCGCAGCCCTCCCTGCGACGCGACGCCGCGAAGACGCCCGCTCTCGGGGTGGTAGCTGACGTTTTTCGCGCGCAACTGCCGCGGCAGTTGCGTCCGCAGCCGCTCGAGATCCGCGTGCGGCGGGAGCTCCACCGGACACTCGGCGAAGACGACGATTTCGCCCCGCTCCAGCGCGTCGGCGAGATCGGGCCGGGGCCCCCGGACAGGCCCCGCTTCGGTGACCAGAGCCCGCCCCGAGTTCAGCTGACCCCGCTCAGCCGTAGATGTCGATCAGTTGCGGGAGCCGATCGCCATCACCTCGAACCGCGCCCCGAACAGGAGCGGCCCGGAGCCGAGGAAGGCGCGCGCCGGGAAGTTCTCGGTGAAATAGGTCCGGTAGACCTCGTTGAAGACGTCGTAGAGGGCGACGTCCGAGCAGAACACCTGCACCGAGACGAGGTCGTCCATCGTGATCCCGGCCTCCTCCACCGTGTTCTTGATCGCCTCCATGACGAGTCGCGCCTCCTCCTCCGCGTCGTTCGGCGGACGCCCATCCACGAGTCCCAGCGATCCGGACACGAAGAGCAGGTCGCCCACCCAGACGGCGCCGCTGAAGGGGAGGACGCCCTCCTCGCTCGCGTGCCGCGGGTTGATGTACTCACGCTGGGCCGAAAGATCGGAAGCCATGGCCGCGAAACCTCCGGTGGCAAGAAGTGAGACCAGGATGAAGCGCTTCATGAGTCGATTCCTATTGTTGTGGTTCAGTGGTTGCCGGTTCGGGGCGCCCGGTTCAGTGGTCGCCATCCGCGGGTGTCTCGGCTGCCGCGGCGAGCGTCTCCCTCGCCTGAGACACGATGTAGGCCTGGATCTCCCGGACCTGGTCGGAGTCGAGCAATCCCTCGTAGGACGGCATCCCCTGCGTCTCGCGGCTCCCTCCGAGCACGATGTCCTCGAAGTTGCGGTGCACGATGTCCGTCGCGCGCTGCAGGCTCGGTATCGCGCCCTCCGAGCCGCCGCCCGTCCCGTGGCAATGTCGGCAATACTGCACGTAGAGGTCGCCGCCGCGCTCGAGCGAGGTCGCATCCGCGGGCAGATCGGCGGCGACGGACGGCACGCTGACCGGCCGCTTCCGCTGCGGCTCCGGCATCTCCTCGGCGCCACCGATCGCGAAGGTGAAGACCCGGCCCCGCTGCTCGTAATTCGCGGCGTCGCCGTAGGGGGCGCCGCTGCGGCCACGCGCGCCGCCCCAGCCGGCCGCCACCGTCACGTGCTGGCGTCCGTCGACGAGGTAGGTCACGGGACCGCCAAGGATCCCGAGGCCCGTCGAGACCTCCCACAACGGCTCTCCGTTCTCCGCGTCGTAAGCGACGAAGCGGCCGTCGCCGCCACCCTGGAACACGAGTCCGGTCGTCGTTGTCATCGTCCCGCCGTTCCAATAGCCAAGGAGGGGGACGGTCCACCGGGCCTCCTGCGCCTTGGGGTCCCAGGCGATGAGGAAGCCCGCGTCGTCCCGGGCTCCGTAGCGGCTCTGGTGCCCCACGTTGTTCACGCGCGGTCCGAAGCTGTGGTCCTCGATCTCGAGGTCCGTGTACACCCAGTCCGGCGGCTCGCTGCGCTCGACCCACCCCTCCTGGATCGGGAGATACATGAGCCCGGTTTCGGGGTTGAAGGATTGCGGCTGCCAGTTGTGCCCCCCGAGGGCGGCCGGCGTGATGAGCGTCCACACTTCGGCGTGCACGGCTTCCGGCCTCTCGGCTGGCCGGCCCGTTTCGAGGTCCAGTCCCTCGGCCCAGTTCTGCACGATGTACTCCTGGCCCGACAGGAATTCGCCGGTCTCGGCGTCGAGGACGTAGAAGAATCCGTTCTTCGGCGCCTGCATGATCACGCGGCGCATGCGCCCGTCGAACTCGAGATCGGCGAGCGTCATCGGCTGGACGGCCGTGTAGTCCCAGTGGTCGCCGGGCGTGGTCTGGAAGTGCCACACGTACTCGCCCGTCTGGGGGCGCAGCGCGAGGATCGAGGCGAGGAAGAGATTGTCGCCGCCTCCGGGGCTCCGGAGGTTCCGCGACCAGGGCGACCCGTTGCCCGTCCCGACATACAGCAAGTCGAGGTCGGGGTCGTAGATGATCGAATCCCAGGCCGTGCCGCCGCCGCCCGCGACCCACCACTCGCCACTCCACGTTTCCGCCGCCATCTCCATGGCCTCGGATTCGAAGCCGTCGGCCGGGTTCCCGGGCACCGTGTAGGTGCGCCACACGAGTTCGCCGTCGTCCGCATCGTATGCCGAGACGTAGCCGCGGACGCCGTACTCGGCTCCCCCGTTGCCGATAATCGCGAGCCCCTGCACGACGCGGACCGCGCCCGTGATCGTGTAGGCCTCGTTCGGGTCGATGGTGAGCGCCTCCCAGACGACATCGCCGGTTTCGGCGTCGAGCGCGATGAGGCGGCCGTCGATCGTGCCCACGATCACCTTGCCCTCGTAGAGTGCGACCCCGCGGTTCACGACCCCGCAGCAGGCCAGCCGGCCGCGGATGCGCGGAACGCCGGGGTCGTGGCGCCACAGGCGTTCGCCCGTCCGCGTGTCGATCGCGTGCACGACGCTCCACGGGGAACTGATGTACATGACGCCGCCCACGACGAGCGGCGTGGCCTCGACCCCGCCGCGCAGTTCGATGTCGTACGTCCACGCGAGGCCGAGTTCGTCGACGTTGTCCCGCGTCACTTCATCCAGCGTGCTGAAGCGGTCCTCGGCGTAGTTGCCGCCGTACGTGAGCCAGTTGCCGTCGGGCCGGGCCGCCGCGAGCACAGCGTCCGTCACATCAGCGGCGCTCCGCACGGCCGACGGCTCCGGCGGCGGCGCGTCCGCGGTGCAGGCGGCGACGGGAGCGAGGAGCAGCAGGGCATGGAGTCGCGTGCGCATGGTCTCTCCCGGTCACGGGGGTGGGGTACGGGCCTCAACCGAACAGTGTACGATCTAACACTGTCCGATGTCCTCAGTCACGACCCGTTCAAAGAACCGTGAATCCCTCCCGCCTGGCGGCGTTGGAGAGGCGGTGGTCGCTGCTGACCAGCTCGAGCCGCTGCGGATCTTCGGCTGCAGCGGTAAGGGCCGCCGCCAATTGCAGCGCGTCCGCCCCCCGCAGCGGGTGAAGCCGAAGTAGCCTGATCGCACGGTTGCGAACCTGTTCAAGAGGTTCGACCTCTATCCAACTGGCCGCCAACCGCCGAAGCTGCTCCAGGGACCGGTCGAGCCCGCCGGGTCCGAAATGCTGCTCCCGGTGGAGACGGTTCAGGGCCGACGCGCATTCGACGCGGCTTCCCCACCACGTAACGATCGACGGATCGTCCCGGATCGTGGCACGGCGCTCGGCGCTGCCCGCCTCGTCCACGAGAAGTGTCACGAGAGCCGACGAGTCCCAGTATTTCAACGGCCCTCGGCGCGCTCGGCCACGATCGCCTCGCTGGCGCTCACCCCTTCGGTGAGCCGCGGCGCGGGGACACTCAGGAAGCCTTCGACATCGAAGGGAGCGCGGGGAGGGGTTGCCACGCCCCGGCGTACGAGGTCCGCGACTTCATGGTCGCCCCCCAGGTCGTCGGGGCGGCAAGGTTCGATCCGCGCCACGGGCTCCCCGCGATGCGTGATCAATATGGCCTCCCCGCGACGGACATCGCCCAGCAGGCCGCTGAGGGCGTTCTTCGCTTCGCTGACGCTGGCTCGTCTCATCTGGCCATTCTGGCCATATCGATGTCGCCAGTCAAGCGTCGAAGGCTCTTCGACACGACGACGGCGCGAGCTAGTTTGCGGAGTCCCCGGGCCGCAGGATGACTTCGCCGGGGAGTTCGTCGGTGAACTCGCCGCCGTCGACCGTGAACACGCCGTTCACCATCACGTAGTCGACGCCCTCGCTGAACAGGTCCGGCTCGAGCACGGTGGCCCGGTCCCGGAGGCGTTCGAGATCGAACACGACGAGGTCCGCCCTGTAGCCTTCGCGCAGGAAGCCGCGGTCCTCCAGCCCGATGATCCGCGCCGGCAGCCCCGTCATCGAGCGGACCGCGAAGGGAAGCGTGATTGCCTGCAGGTCCTTCACGTAGCGGGCGATCTTGCGCGTGAAGGCGCCGAAGTGGCGGGGGTGCGCGCCGGGCCGCGAGGCGAACTCGGGCACGCCCTCGACTCCGCTCACGGCCGCGTCCGACGCCGTGGCCGTGTAGTCCTGCCGGTAGTAGTTGATGACGTCCGAATCGTGGATTCCGTAACCGCGCGTCCAGGCTCCGCCGAGCACCTCCGGGTATCCGTTGAGCGCCATGTGGACGACGACCTCCTGGTACGTGATGTCCAAGGTGCGGCCCAGTTCCTCCAGCGTGCGCCCCACCCAGGTCGAGTCGGGGTAGCCCACCACGACCACGCGGTCCGGCCCCCCGTTGTGGTCGACGATCCACTCGATGTCGCGGGCGATGAGGCCCCGGAGTTCCGGGTCCGCCCAGCGGCGCTCCAGGTGTGCCCGGGCATCGTCGAATACCCCCGGGCGGTTGTAGACCGGGCTGTCCCTCCCGCCGCTCGTGTCCACGGTGTCGTGCACGAGGCTCCAGCGCGGGATCATGGGCCGGGCGCCCCCGCCGAACGTCTCGTAGGGGTAGACGTCGAGGTAGACTTCCAGCCCCTCCGCCCGCGCCCGGTTGACGACGAGCGTGTCCTGCGCGGAGCGGCCGAAGCTGGCGCGACCCCGCGCCTTGTGGTGGCTCGCCACGACGCGGATCCCTGTTTCACGGGCGATGTTCACGGTCTCCGCCAGCCCCTCGTTCCCGTCCACGGGCCCCTCCGTCGCGGTGCTCGGCAGTTCCCACAGCGGCATGGCCGCCTCGCTGCGCTGGTGCGCGACGTAGAAGCCGTCGTAGGGGGCCACGGCCCCGGCGAGGGCGATGACCTCCTCCGGCGTGCTGTAGCGGGCGGGGCGGTACTCGACGCCGGCGCCCAGCCCCCACGCCCCCGACTCCATTCCCTCGCGCACGAGCGCCTGCATGCGGGCGATCTCGTCCTCCGTCGCCGCACGCCAGTAGTCGTTGCCCATGACTTCGGCGCGCACCGTGCTGTGGCCGACCATGGGGACGAAGTTCATCGCGTGCCCCAGCTCCCGGAGAGCCGCGATCTCGGCGCTGAGCGGCCACGTCTGGTTGCGGCCGTCCGGCCCGCCGATGACCGTCGTGAGCCCCTGGCTGTTGAGGCTCTTCGCGCGCCGGGCCTCGAGGTGCTCGGAGGTCATGGCGCGGTCGGCGTGCGAGTGCAGGTCGATGAAGCCCGGCGAGACGTACATCCCGGCCGCGTCCACGACCCGCCGCGCCGTCGCATCGCCGAGTCTCCCGATGCGCACGATCCGGTCGCCGGCGATCGCGACGTCCGCCGCGAACCACGGGTTCCCGGTGCCGTCGATGACGCGCCCGTTCCGGATGAGGATGTCGTATTCCTGACCGGAAAGCGGGAGAGGGAAGGCGCCTGCCGCGAGGGCGGCGACCGTGACCAGGAAGGCGGCGGGTGGTGCGGTAAGCCGAATCATGTCAATCACCCCGGGGAAACGACGCGGTACTGTCGGACGAACCTGACGAGCGGGACGATAACGCGACGGTTGCCCGCGGGTCGAATCGGGGAGATATGTTTCCCGCCCTGTCCCCTGTCCGATCCCGGGAGCCGACGATGCGTGAGATGAGAGAGAAAAGCCTTCACAAAATCCGAATGACGAAGTTCGCCCTGGCAGCCCGTGGCAAGACCCTGCTCCGCCGACTGCTGGCCCTGATCGCCGTTTCAGGCACGCTGAGCGCCGGTCCCCTGGCGGCGCAGGACCGGTTCGAACCGATGGACGTGTTCGAGATCGAATACGCCGCGGACCCGCAGATTTCGCCTGACGGCAGCCAGGTCGTCTATGTCCGCACGTCGATGGACATCATGCGGGACGCGAAGAAGTCCGAGCTGTGGATCATGAACGCCGACGGCTCGGATCACCGGCGGATCGGGACGGGCGGCTCCCCGCGGTGGTCGCCCGACGGATCACGCATCGCGTACACGGCGGACGGCCAGATCCACGTGCGCTGGATGGACACGGGCGAGGAAGCAACGCTCACGCAGCTCATCGAATCGCCGCGCGGGCTGCGCTGGTCGCCGGACGGGCGCTACCTCGCGTTCAACAAGCTCGTACCGTACCCGCCGCCGAGCCTCGCCCCGCCGCCGAAACCGCCCGCCGGGGCGGAATGGGCCGATCCTCCCATCATGGAGGACCGCTTCAAGAACCGGCAGGACGGCGTCGGATATCTCGATTTCGGCTTCGATCACCTCTTCATCGTCCCGGTCGAGGGTGGGACGCCCACGCAGGTCACACCGGGCGACTTCCAGCACCAGAGCCCGGCCGCCTGGACCCCGGACGGCGCGAGCCTCGTCTTCTCGTCGAACCGGAACGACGACTGGATCCACGACTACCGCAACTCCGAACTGTACATCGTCTCCGTCGCCACCGGCGAGGTTCGTCCCCTCACCGACCGCCCCGGGCCCGACCGGAGTCCGGCCGTCTCTCCCGACGGGCGGCAGATCGCCTTCGTGGGCTACGAGGACCGCACGCGCACCTACCAGGTGAGCCGGCTCCAGGTGATGAACCTGGACGGGAGTGGGCAGCGCGTCCTCACGGGCGGTCTCGACCGCAGCGTCTCCAACCCGGTGTGGGCCTCCGACGGAAGCGGCATCTACTTCCAGTACGACGACGAGGGGAACTCGAAGGTCGGCTTCGCCACGCTCGCCGGCGACCTCGAGGTGCTGGCGGAGGATCTGGGGGGCACGTCCTACGGGCGTCCGTACGGCGGCGGGTCCTTCAGCGTCGCCGACGACGGGAGCTTCGCGCTCAACCAGACCAGACCCGAATCGCCGGGAGAGGTCGCCGTGGGCGCGCGGGGCCGCGGCGTGCGCCGCATCACGTCGCTGAACGAGGACCTGCTCGCGAACCGTCAACTCGGCGAGGTCGAGGAGATCTGGTGGGACTCCTCGTTTGACGACCGCCCCATCCAGGGGTGGATCGTGAAGCCGCCCGACTTCGATCCGGCCCGGCGCTATCCCCTCATCCTCGAAATCCACGGGGGACCCGTCTCCAACTACGGAGACCGCTTCTCGGCGGAGATGCAGCTGCTCGCCGCGGCGGGATACGTCGTCCTCTACGCGAACCCGCGAGGGAGCACGAGTTACGGCGAGGAGTTCGCGGATCTCCTCTACCACAACTATCCGGGGCAGGACTACGACGACCTCATATCCGGGGTCGACGCCGTCATCGACCGCGGGTACATCGACGAGGCCAACCTCTTCGTCACCGGAGGGAGCGCCGGCGGCATCATGACGGCCTGGATCGTCGGCAAGACGGATCGCTTCCGCGCCGCGGTGTCCCAGAAACCCGTCGTCAACTGGATCAGCAAGACGCTCACCGCGGACAACTGGTACGGCTACTACCACAGCCGCTACGACGGGCTGCCGTGGGAGAACCCGGAGGCCTACTGGGAGTTCTCTCCCATCTCGCTCGTGGGGAACGTGAATACGCCGACGATGATCATCACGGGGGAGGAAGATCTGCGGACGCCGCTGTCGGAGTCGTACCAGATGTTCCACGCGCTCAAGCTGCGGGGGATCGACACGGCCGTGATCCGGCTCCCCGGCGCCTCGCACGACATGAGCCGCCGCCCGAGCCAGCTCATGGCCAAGATCGCGAACATCGTCGCCTGGTTCGACAAGTACCGCACCGTGGCTGCGACGAGCTGACCCACTGGACCTTCACCCGATCCCTCGAAGCCGGGAGACCCACCCATGACCGACTCCGGTCGGCCGCTGGAGGGCGTGCGCGTCGTCGCCCTCGAACAATACATGTCCGCGCCCTACTGCTCGCTCCTGCTCGCGGACGCGGGGGCCGAGGTCATCAAGATCGAGCGCCCGGGCCTGGGAGACCCGCGCCGCTCCATCCCTCCCTTCGTGGAACGGAACGGCGTCCGCATGGGCGTCGGGTTCATGGCCTACAACCGGAACAAGAAATCCCTCGCGCTCAACCTCAAGAGCGACGAGGGGCGCGATCTCTACCGTTCCCTCGTGGCGAAGTCCGATGTCGTGGTGGAGAACCTGCGGCCGGGGTCCGTAGACCGGATGGGGCTCGGCTACGAGGCGCTGGCCGAGCTGAACCCGCGGCTCGTGTACGCCGCCGTGTCGGGGTTCGGGCGGCTGCCCGGGCGCGAGGGGCCGTACGGCGACTGGCCCTCGTTCGACGTCGTGGCGGAGGCGATGGGAGGCGTCATGCACATGATCGGCTTCGCCGACAAGCCGCCCTCGCCCTCGATCTACGGGATGCCGGACCTGTACGCGGGGATGGCGGCGGCGCACGGCGTCTCGATGGCGCTCTACCGGCGCACTGTGACGGGGAAAGGCCAGTTCATCGACTCCGCCATGTACGACGGCGTGCTGTCGCTGAACGAGCGCATGGTCTCGCTCGCCGCCAACACCGGGGCGCGGCCGAGACGGGGCGATCCGCCGGGCTTCTACCCGCGCGGACCGATGCCGGTGAGCGACGGATACGTCGCCTTCACGATCCCTGACGACATCATGTGGCGCCGTTTCTGCCGCATGCTGGGACGCCCCGACCTGCTGGAGGATCCGCGCCTGGATTCCCCCGACGCGCGCACCGAGAACCGCGCGCTGCTCGACGAGGTCGTCCGCCCCGTGTTCGCCGCACTGACCCGGGACGAGGCGGTGCGCCGGCTCCAGGAGGTGGGCGTCCCCGCGGGCCCGGTGCAGACCTCCGACGATCTGCTTGAGTGCCCGCAACTCGAGGCGCGCGGCGTGCGGGTCACGGTGGACTACGACGGACTCGGAGAACTCCAGTTCGTCCGCACCCCGCTCCTCACGTCCGACTCTCCCGACGTCCCCGTGAACCCCGCACCTACCCTGGGCCGCGACACGCGCCAGATCCTCACCGAAATCCTCGACCTCCCCGACGCCGAGGTCTCCCGCCTGGCGGAGGAGTCCGTGATCGGCACCGCGGCGGAATAGCCGAACCAGCGCCGGGGACGTTCCCGCGGCAACGTCCGGATTCGCGCCCGGCGCGTCGCTACCGGATCAGGTGCAGTTCGGTCTGCCGGCGGAGCATCCAGCGGATCTCGCCGTCGAGCGTGATCTCCGCTTCCTCTTCCTGGGCCATGCGGACGGGCTGGCCGTCCCACTCGGGCACCGGGGTTGTGACCTGGAGTTCGGTCGAGAACCACATGCCGGGGATCACCGGGGGATCGCCGCGGCCGGGCACGCCGGTCTGGTAGTCCCACAGCCCGATAAGCGGTCCCGCGCCGTGGCCGTGGTCCCCGATCGGGTGCGTGTACATCGTCCCGTTGAGCCCCTCCGCCCGCATCTTCTCCAGCACCGAAGCCAGGATCTCGTTGCCGGTGCGGCCGACCCTCGTCTCCTCGAGCAGGATGTCCTGGAGGCGGTTCGAGTTCGCGAGCGCCTTCCTGAGTCCGGCCGGCGCTTCCGTCTCGCCGTCCCGGAGGACGTAGGCCAT
Source organism: Candidatus Palauibacter denitrificans (assembly GCA_009841015.1). Taxonomy (GTDB): domain Bacteria; phylum Gemmatimonadota; class Gemmatimonadetes; order Palauibacterales; family Palauibacteraceae; genus Palauibacter; species Palauibacter denitrificans. The sequence continues at coordinate 66,263 of VXMQ01000109.1, forward strand.
GTGCTGCGTGTCCGTCGCGAGCCCGAACGCGACGAGCCCGAAGTCGCAGTGGAGGACGTCGCCGCGCTCGATCACCGGCGCCGTCACGCCGCTCATGTCAGCGCCACGCCGCTGCACCGAGACCGAGGGCTGGAACCAGGAGTCGAGGCCCAGATCGTGCACGCGCTGCCGCATCCACCACACGACATCGGCGGTCGTGGTCCGGCCGGGGACGATGACGACCTCCGAGAAGGCGGTGCCGATGATCTCGTGCACGACCGCCTGCACCCGCCGGTAGACGGGCGTCATGGCGGGTACGCGCATCGCGAGGTATTCGATCGCCAGCAGCGGTTCGCGGACCACGCGGCTCGCGAGGTCGGCGCCGAGCGCGGCCTCCATCTGCTCCCATTCGCCGGCCGAAAGCCCGTCGGCGAAGTTGTGGTCGTGCGAGATGTTGACGGCGATCCGCTCCGGGTCCCGCTCGCGCACCATGTCGGCGAAGAGGTCCCACTGGTCCGAGCCCCAGAGTTCCGCCTGCCGCCCGTCCGACGGATGCTTGTGGATTTCCATCTTACTATAGCCGTTGAGTTTA
>VXMQ01000188.1 GCA_009841015.1 Candidatus Palauibacter denitrificans
CTCCTCCCCCGCCGCCGCCTCCGCCGGGCGAGGCCACCTACCGCGTCGTCTTCTCGGCTACCTGGAGCGCCGCCACGCACCCGGACCGCTTTCCGTCCGGTCCGCATTTTTCGCCGCTCATCGGCGCCGTCCACAACTCGACGGTGGAGTTCTGGGCGTTGGGCGCCACCGCCAGCGCGGGGATCGAAGTCATGGCCGAAACGGGCGGCACCGGTACGCTGTCGGTGGAAATCAACGCCCACGTGCCGGGGAAAGCGTTAGCGGTCATTAGCGGCTCGGGAGCGGGCAGCCCCGGGAGCGCCACGATTCGACAGTTCAACGTCAAGACCGACTACCCGCTCGTGACGCTGGTGACGATGATTGCTCCGAGTCCCGACTGGTTTGCCGGCGTGTCCGGACTCTCGCTGCTGGATGGAAACGGACAGTGGATCGAGGAGCTCACCGTGACCCTGTATCCGCTCGACGCGGGTTCGGACAGCGGGTCGTACTACACCGCGCCCAACCAGGATACCTCGCCCAAGGAAGCGATCCGCTCGCTGCAGGGAGTGGCCCCCTTCTCGAACGCGCCGGTAGGCACGTTCACGTTCACCCGTACCGACTCGTAGGTGCCCGCTCGGCGCCTACTCCTCCTCCGCCCAACGGTAGAAGCCGCGTCCGCTTTTTCGACCGAGGCGGCCTGCCGCTACCATCCGCTCGAGCAGCGCGGGGGGTTCGAACACCGGCGATCCGAGCGCCTCGTGCAGGTAGCGGGCGATGTCGAGCCGGACGTCGAGTCCGACGAGATCTCCCAGTTTCAGCGGTCCCATGGGGTGCCGGTAGCCGAGCATCATCGCGGTGTCGATGTCTTCCGCGCTCGCCACGCCCTCCTCCAGCATGCGGATCGCCTCCAGCCCGAGTGCGAGTCCGAGCCGCGAGGAGGCGAACCCGGGCGAGTCGGCGATGACGATCGGCGTCTTCCCGAGCCGCTCGGCGACCTCACGCGCCCTCGCCACGGTTTCGTCGGACGTCTCGGCCCCGCGCACGATCTCGACCAGCGCCATGATGTGAACGGGGTTGAAGAAGTGCATCCCGATCACGCGGCCAGGCGACGGGAGTCCCTCCGCGATAGCCGTGACGGAAAGAGAAGAGGTGTTCGTGGCAAGGAGGGCGCCGTCGGCGGCCGACTCCCCGCACCGCGCGAGCACCTTCTGCTTGAGGTCGAGCCTTTCCGGCACGGCTTCGATGGCGATCCCGACCCCATCGGCGGCTTCGCCCAGGTACCGGCTGTAGGACAACCCGTCGAGCGCACGGTCGCGCGCTTCGGGCGTGACCTTCCCGCGCTGGATCCCCTTGCGGAGGTTGCCCTCGATGCGCTCGCGCGCCGCATCCAGCGCCTCCGGCATGACGTCGAAGAGACGGGTGTCGTAGCCGGACATCGCCGCCACCTGGGCGATCCCGTGGCCCATCGTACCGGCTCCGAGCACGGCAAGCGCCGGACGCCCCGTCATTCGATCCAATCCTCCGGGTTCATTTCCGGTTCCGGGCGGAGCGAGTACCGGCGCACGACCTCGATCGCCTCGAAGCCGAGGTCGTCGGCGAGCGCGTTCGCGATCAGGTTGTCCGCTCCCGTGAAGAGGCGCACCTCGTGAATGTCCCAGTCTGCCGCCCACTCGAACGCGGCGCGCAGCAGGCGCCGCAGGTTCCCCTTCCGCCGCTCCTCCCGCCTCACGAACGGGGTCTGGATGCGCACGTAGCGGGGCGGGTCGAACAGGGGTTCGTTCTCCTCCACGAAGCAGACGAGCATGCCGTCGAGGCCGCCGTCTTCCGCCTCCAGCACGAACACGACGCTCGTGGCCTCTTCGATGTGACGCCGGAACATGCCTGCGCGCGTCTCGATCGCGTCCGTGCGGAGACGCCGGTAGGCCGGATTGAGGGCGTGAATCCGCATGTACCGGGTCCACATCGCGACGAGTTCGTCGATGTCGCCGACACGGGCCGGCCGAACCGTGACGGTCTCAGACACGCGCACCCCCCTCCGTCTCTCCCGGGTTCCCGTCCTCGCCGCCGCTTCCGAACCGGGGCGGGCGCTTCTCCACGAAGGCCCGGACGCCTTCGAGCGCGTCCGCGGACTCGAAGCAGGCCTTCTGCGCCGCCGTCTCGTAATCCATCATCTCGTTGAAGCTGGACGACAGGGACCGCTGCACCGCCTCCTTCGCGAGCCGGAGGGGCAGCACCGGCTTGCGCGCCAGCGTGTGCGCCCAGTCGCGGGCCAGCGGCATGAGTTCGTCCGCGGGCACCACGCGGTTCACGAGGCCGACCCGCTCGCACTCGGCGGCCGGCACCATCTCCGCGAAGAAGAAGAGTTCCGCCGCGCGCGCCGGACCCACGAGACGGGGCACGGCGTAGGTCCCGCCCCAGTCCGGGTGGAGGCCGATGCGGTTGAAGGTCTGGCCGATCGACGCCGTCTCGGAGGCGAGCCGGAGGTCGCAGGCGAGGGCGAGGTTCGCGCCGCCCCCCGCCGCCGGCCCGTTGATCGCGGCGATCACCGGCTTGGGCATCCCCCGGATGGCCGACGCGACCCGGCGCCCCGCTTCGACCAGGGCGACGGCCTCGTCGATGGCCCGCGTTTCGATGAGATGGGTGAGATACCTGACGTCGGCGCCGGCGCAGAACGCCCGCCCGGCCCCCGTGATGATGACCGCGCGCACTCCGTCGTCCGCGCCGAGCGACTCGATCCCGCCGGCGATCTCGCCCCGCATCTCCCCGATGAAGGCGTTGAGCTTGTCCGGACGGTTCAGCGTGAGCGTCCCCACGCCGTCGGCGATCTCGATCAGGACGTGTGCATCGCTCATGCCGAACCCCTCCGCCTCATGCCGCCTCCGCGTCGCGGTGCACGAGGAGCGCGATCCCCTGGCCGACCCCAATGCACATCGTGACAAGCCCGTGGGACGCGTTTCGCCGCCGCATCTCGTGGACGAGCGTTGTGAGGATCTTGGCGCCGGTACAGCCGAGGGGGTGGCCGAGCGCGATCGCGCCTCCGTTCACGTTCACCCGCGCCGGATCGAGGCCAAGCTCGGCGATGCAGGGGAGGGCCTGCGCCGCGAACGCTTCGTTGAGTTCAATCAGGTCGAGGTCATCGACTGTAAGCCCCTCTCTTTGCAGGGCCTTGCGGGTGGCGGGCACCGGTCCGATGCCCATCCGCTGCGGCTCCACGCCGGCCACGGCGGAAGCCCCCACGGTCGCCAGAGGTTCGGCGCCCAGTTCGTCCGCGGCGGCGCGGCTCGCGATGAGCACGGCGGCCGCCCCGTCGTTGATGCCGGAAGCGTTCCCGGCCGTCACGGTGCCGTCCGCCCGGAAGGCCGCGCGCAGGCGGGCGAGCTGTTCCACGGTCGTGCCGGGACGGGGATGCTCATCTTTCTCCACGCGCAGCGGGTCGCCCTTCCGCTGCGGGACCTCGACCGGCGCGATCTCGTCCGCGAACCGATCCGCCTCGATCGCGGCGGCGGCCCGGCGCTGGCTCTCCACCGCGAAGGCGTCCTGCTCCGCGCGTCCGACGCCGTGATCCTCCGCCACGACCTCCGCGGTCTCGGCGAGCGGGATCGTCCAGGGCTCGGGCATGGCGGGGTTCGCGAAGCGCCAGCCCACGGTCGTGTCCGCGACCTTCGGCGGCACGCGCGAGAAAGCCCGGTCCGTCTTCAGCATGACCCACGGCGCGCGCGACATGCTCTCGACGCCGCCCGCGATGAACACGTCGCCCTCGCCGGCCCGGATGGCGTGCGCGGCGGTGACGACCGCCTGCAGCCCCGACCCGCAGAGCCGGTTCACCGTCTGGCCCGCGACCCCGACCGGGAGTCCGGCCAGGAGCCCGGCCATCCGGGCCACGTTGCGGTTGTCCTCGCCGGCCTGGTTCGTGCACCCGGCGATCACGTCCTCGACGCGCCCGGCCCGTACGCCGGTCCGCTCCACGAGGGCGCGGATCGCGTGCGCCAGGAGGTCGTCGGCCCGCATCGACGAGAGCGCGCCGCCCGCGCGCCCCACCGGCGTGCGGACGGCGTCGATGATGACCGGAGTCCGGTCGCCGCCGCTCATCGCGCTTCTCCCGGTACCCGCCGTCCCGATTCGCCGCGCCCTAGCGGCCCGCGAACTCGGGGGCGCGCCGCTCCACGTAGGCCGCCAGGCCCTCGCGCGCGTCGTCTCCCTGGAAGAGGAGCTGCTGCAGCTCGCGCTCGATCGCGAGGCCCTCGGAGAAGGGCACCTCGACGCCGCTGCACACCGACCGCTTGATGCGGCCCACCGCGCGCGACGCCTTGTGGGGCGGCGTGAACTGCCGCGCGTACTCCATCACCTGCGCGTGGAATTCCTCGTCATCCCCCTCGAACACCTTGTTCACGAGCCCCAGTTCCAGCGCTTCCTCGAACCCGAACGTGCGGCCCTCGGCCATCAGCTCGATGGCCTTCGGCTTCCCGAGCAGCCGGCCGAGCCGCTGCGTCCCGCCCGTCCCCGGAAGGACGCCGAGGTTCACCTCCGGGAGCCCGATCTTCCCCGCGTCCCGGCGGGCGATCCGGATGTCGCAGGCGAGCGCGATCTCGAGTCCGCCCCCCACGGTGTGCCCGTTCAGGGCGCCGATCACGAGCTTCGGGGTGTGCTCGAGGCGGGTCAGCGTCTCGTTCGCGTGGAGGCAGAAGAAGTACTTGAAGTAGGGGTCCGACGTCTGGAGCATCTTGATGTTCGCCCCGGCGGAGAAGAACCTGTCCCCCTCGCCCCGGATGACGATGACGTGGACGTTCTCGTCGAAGCGCGCGCGCAGGATCGCGTCGTCCAGGTCGCGCATCATCTCGTACGTGTATGTATTCGCGGGGGGGTCGTCGATCGTGAGGACCGCGACGCCGTCCTCGGCCGCGTATCGAATCAGCGTGTCAGCCATGAATCCCTTCCTCTTGAAAACCGTTCTGAAGATGATGTCTGAAGATGACGGGGGGCCGTCCCACGGGCGCTCCGGGACCCGGGGCTGTCCCCGGCGTCCGGTGGAGGGCAAACTATCCCCGCTCTCACCCGACGGACAGTGAGTTTTCGCGCCACGGCCTCCGCCGCCGGAGGCGCAACGCGGGGATCGTCCGGGGTGTCGTGAGCACAGCGTCCACGCGGCCGATCCGCGCCGCGCCTCGCGTCCCCGGCCGACCCGGTCCGGGCATGGTCCGAGCAGGGAGGAGTTCGGCTTGAAGCACGGGATGACCGCCGCAACCGCATGCTGAGACGCTCCGGGCTCGGCGTCCTGTTCGGGACGGTGATGGTGGACATGATGGGCTTCGGCATCGTGCTCCCGCTGCTCCCGTTCTACGCCGAGGAAATGGGCGCCTCGCCGCGCTGGGTCACCCTCATCATCGCCGCGTTCTCGATCACCCAGCTCGTGTCGGCACCGATCTGGGGACGGTTCTCCGACCGCGTGGGACGCCGACGTCTCCTCCTTATCGGGCTTCTGGCGTCCGCGCTCTCGTACCTCCTGTTCGCACTCGCGGACAACCTGTGGCTCCTCCTCATCTCGCGGGCGACGGCGGGCGCCGCCGGCGGGACGCTCGGGATCGCGCAGGCGTACGTCGCGGACTCCACGGAGGGCGAGGAACGGGCCCGCGGACTTGGCTTCATCGGGGCCGCGTCGGGCCTCGGCATCATGCTCGGACCGGCGATCGGCGGGTTCTTCAGCCGCTTCGGGCTCGGCGTGCCCGGCTACGTCGCCGGCGGACTGTGCCTGTTGAACCTGATAGCGGCGATGGTCCTGTTGCCGGAGTCGCGGCACTTCCGCTCCGGCCGGGCCGACGCGTCGAAGGGGGAGGCCGCGACCATCGGCATGTGGCTGGACTCTCTGACGCGGTTTCCGCTGTGGCTGCTCCTCCTCGTATACGTGCTGACCATCGGTTGCTTCACCTCGATGACATCGGTGTTGGCCCTCTACACGGAGCGCGTGTTCGCGATGACGGCGGCGGACATGGGCCTCGTGTTCACGCTCGCGGGCGGCGTCACCGTGATCGTGCGCGGCGGGCTCGTCGGGCGGATCGTGAAGCGGTTCGGCGAACCGAACACCGTGCGCGCCGGGTGCGCGCTGCTCGCCCTGGGCGTCGGCGCCATCCCGTTCCTGGCCGACCGCTGGCAACTCTGGCTTCTCGTGCCGAGCTGGGCGGCGGCGACGGGGCTCATCTTCCCATCGCTCCACGCGTTGATCTCGCGGAACACGGACGAGCACTCGCAGGGTTCCGTCCTCGGCGGAAGCCAGTTGGCCGGGGGGTTGGGCCGGGTGCTGGCGCCGCTGGCGGCGGGCCACCTGTTCGAGCTGTACTCGATCGGGAGTCCGTTCATCGTCGGGGCCGCGGCATCCGCCATCGCCCTGTGGCTGGCGCTCCGCATCCCGGCTCCGCGCGATCCCAAGGTGGAGGAAGAACTCGATCCCACCGACCGCTGGACGGGCCCGGTCGCCGCGCACGAACCGCGCGACCAGCCAGACACGAAGTCGTCGTGAACCGGCCCGCTCCCCGCGCGGCCGGCGAGGTCGGCGAGACCCATCGCTTTGCCGAGCAGGCTCAGTTCGTCTCCCTCCGCGTGAGCGAGGTGTCCGCGCTGCTCGTCCGGCCGCCCGAACCGCGCGCCATGCTCGCCTTCGCCCACGGGGCCGGGGCGGGGATCGAGCACCCGTTCATGTCGGACATGGCGCAGCGGCTGGCGGGGCGGGGGATCGCGTCGTTTCGCTACCACTTCCCCTACATGGAGGCGCGGGCGCTCTCCGGCCGCCGCCGGCCCCCCGACCGTCCGGCGGTCCTCGTGGAAACCGTGCGGGCCGCCGTCGCGAAGGCCGCCGCCCTGGCCGACGGGCTTCCGCTGCTGGCGGGCGGCAAGTCGATGGGCGGCCGCATGACGTCGACCGCGGCCTCCGAGGCGGCGCTGCCGGGCGTGCGCGGGCTCGTCTTCTTCGGGTTCCCGCTCCACGCCCCAGGCCGCCCGGAGCACGCCGCCGAGCGGGCGGCCCACCTCGGCGGAGTCACCGTACCCATGCTCTTCCTGCAGGGGACACGAGACGCGCTCGCCCGCTGGGATCTGATCGAGGAGACGTGCGCCTCGCTGGGCCCGCTCGCCACGCTCCAGCGGCTCGATGAGGCCGACCATTCCTTCCGCGTCCTCAAGCGAAGCGACCGCACGAACGAAGAGGTCGCCGATGAGATGGCCGCGAGTGTGGCCGCCCGGGCCGACCACCTCGTTCGGGAGGAATAGCGGAAGGTCGCACCCTACTTGCCGAGGGCACGTATGACCGCCTCGGGGTCGCGGTCGATAACGGTAAGCAGGACACGAGCTGCGCGGTCAGGGACCCGTCGCCCCTGTTCCCACTCCTGTACCGCGCGGGCATCGAGCCCGAAGCTGTCCGCAAACTTCTTGCGGCTCAACTTCATACGCTTGCGTAGCGCCACGATGTGCTCGGCGGCGGGGTCGTCAACGATGCGGCAGGGAAGCTGCGCTCGGCCGCGCACATGGGCGAGCACCTCTTCAAGCGCCGCCTCCACCTCGCGTCCCAAATCGGTTCGCCGATTCGTCATCGGTTTCGCTCCTCCTCCTTGATCGCGACAACGATCCGGGTCAGCGCCTTCCTGTCCTCTGGACTCAGATCTTCGGCAGGTTCGTAGGTTCGCGTGGTATAGATTCGCATCGGCAATGTGCGGCAATGCCGCACGGCAAGCAGTCGAGATGTCTATCGGTGCCGGCGTCGCAGAGCGCATCCTGTTCGCTGCCGCTCCGATGAAGGCCGGCTCCTTTCGTCCATCCTCGGATATACGTCTAGTTATCAACAGCACGTATACATGCCTCTGGGAGGTGAGGAATGAAGATCAGGCTCACGGTCACGGTGGACTTCGACGTGGCACGAGCTGCCAGGCGATACGCGCGCGGTCGGGGCGTCTCCCTTTCATCGCTCGTCGAGGGGTCTCTGAAGGAGATGATTCAGGACGAGGAGCTTTCCTTCGCGGAGCGGTGGCGAGGGCAGTTTCGAGCCGCGCGTCGTGACGACCCCCGATACGGGGTAATGGCCCGGAAGTACGTCCTCCTCGGGTGGGCGGCGGTTGCGGGGGTTGTTAACGCGGACCGCGCCGCCAGTTTAACGC
>VXMQ01000016.1 GCA_009841015.1 Candidatus Palauibacter denitrificans
CTCAACGTGGGGGGGGGCGGCCCTGCCGCTCCGCGGTCTGGGGCCCCGCCGTTTTGTGTTGCGTGCTTGCGTTTTGGTTTTTTGGGGGGGGGGGGGGCGGCGCCCCCGCGACCCCCCCTTGCCGGCGAGACGCGCCCCGCGTCGCCGGGCGTTTCCCTTCGTTGACACTCGCCGGCCGATTCGCCTAAGATCAGGACCCCTATCCCACCGCCTTTTTCTCATGCCAGCGCGTCACGGATGGAGCTGACTGCACACGAGGCTTGGACCAAGATTCGCGCATCGGCGAAGCTCGTGCTCCCTGAGCAGACCTATCGCACCTGGCTCGGATCGACCGAGGCCGTTTCACTCTCCGACGATACGCTCGTCGTGTCCGCGCCCACGCGGTTCGCCGTCGAATGGGTCGAGGACAAGTACGGAACTCTCCTGCGGGACATCTCCGAGCGGGAACTCGGCGCGCGGCTCCGACTCCGCTTCGAGCACAAGGGAGCCGAGGAGCGCCTCGACTTCCCGGAAATCACCGAGCCCTATCCCGGCGACCCCGGTCATGCGCTGGCCTCGCAGACGCCGAATCGCGGCGGCCTTCCCGCGGCCGCGGCGCTGAACGAACGCTACACCTTTGCGCGCTTCGTCATCGGCGGCAGCAACGAACTCGCCGCCGCGGCGTCCGACCGGGTGGCCGCCGCCCCCGCCACGACGTACAACCCGCTCTTCATCTGGGGCGGCACCGGTCTCGGCAAGACCCACCTGATGCACGCGATCGGAAACACGATTCTGGACCGGCTTCCGGACTGCCAGGTCGCCTACGTTCCGTCGGAGCAGTTCACCAACGAGATGATCGATGCGATCCGGACCGGGCAGACCGCCCTCTTCCGCGAACGTTACCGCCGCATCGACGTGCTGCTCATCGACGACGTCCACTTCATCGCCAACAAGGAAGGGACACAGGAGGAGTTCTTCCACACGTTCAACGCGCTCTACGACGCCAAGAAGCAGATCGTCATCACGAGCGACCGGCCTCCGCAGGATATCCCGGGACTCCAGGAACGCCTCGTTTCCCGTTTCGAGTGGGGTCTCGTCACAGACATCCAGCCCCCCGACCTGGAGACGCGTTCCGCCATCCTGCGCAAGAAGGCCGATGAGGACGGGATCGAAATCGGCGACGACGTCATCGAGTACGTGGCACGGAGTCGGCGTACCTCCGTCCGCCAACTCGAGGGGGCCCTCATCAAGCTCCTCGCCTTCAGTTCGCTCACGCGACGCGAGATCTCACTCGACATGGCGCGCGACGCACTGGGGCCCGAAGGCAACGAGGCCGACGAGCAGGTGATCGAGGTGTCGGCGGAGGAAGTCCGGGCCCGCATCGCCGCCTCCTGGGGCGTCTCCGTGGAAGCGCTCACATCGAAGCGCCGGAACCGGACCGTGACGGTGCCGCGGCAGGTCGCGATGTACCTCATCAAGACACACCTGGACCTGCCCTATTCCGACATCGGCCACCTCTTCGGCGGCCGGAATCACTCGACCGTCATCCACTCCGTGAACAAGGTCGAGGCGGATATGGCGTCGGATCCCGCGCTTCGCGGCCGCGTCGGCCAGCTGCAACAAGAGCTGTTTCGAACCTGATGTCGCGTTCGTCCATTAACGTGTGCAAAACCGGACGAAGACCCTCTCCTTGCACACACCGTCGGGCGCACGCGCTCCGCCGTGATGCCGAGGTTTCGCCGGAGCTTCGACAGCCGTGTCCGCGTGTCGACAGCGGGCGCGGCGTCCCAGGCCGCGAGAAACATGGCGAAGCACGGCTTTTCGACACTTCGACAGGCTCTACTACTACTCGGTTGAGACCTGTATCATACGCAACCGTAGAACCCACGGTGGAAAACTCGAACCGATACCGCCGGAGCTGAAATGAGATTCTCGATCACCCGAGAGGCACTCCAGCAGGGGTTGGCGGCGAGCGCCGCCGCCGTCCCGACGCGAGCCGCTCTCCCGGTTCTCTCGAACATCCTGATCCATGCGGAGGACGATGCCGTGCGGCTGAGCGGCACGGACATGTCCATCTTCGTCTCGTTGTCCGTGCCGGCCGAAGTCTCGGAGGCGGGAGTCGTCGCGCTGCCCGCGAGACAGCTCCTGGAGATCTCGCGCGTACTCGATGACGCGCCGGTGAAGTTCGCGGCCGCGGGGGGCGATCGCGACGCGGCCGCGACCGGAGTGGACATCGAGTGCGGCCGGAGCAAGTTCCGCCTCTACGGGCAGGCTCCGGACGAGTTCCCGGACTTCCCCGACGTCGACTTCGCCGGCGGCTGGGAGATGTCCGCCGGCGAGCTGCAGACGCTGATCGAGCGCACGAGCTTCGCCGTTTCCACGGAGGACAGCCGCCCGATTCTGAACGGGATTCTGTGGCAGTTGCGCGAAGCGGCGACCGTCATGGTCGCAACGAACGGCCACCGGCTCGCGAAGATGTCCCGCGAACTGGACGTCAGCGGCTCCCCGGCCGAGGTGGACCTCATCATTCCGCCGAAGGCGCTGAACCAGGTGCAGAAGCTGTATTCGGCCGACACAGTGCTTCAGGTGGCGCGTTCGGAGAACCACCTGGCCTTCCGGTCCGAGGACCGGGAGGTCTTCACTTCACTCATCGAGGGGCCGTATCCGAACTACGAGCAGGTCATCCCGAAGGACAACGACAAGGTTGCGACCGTGAACCGCGCGGCGCTCGAGACCGCGGTGCGGCGCGTCGCGGTGATGGCGGATGACTCCACGAGGCGGGTACGCCTCTCCTTCAGGGCCGGCGACCTCGGTTTCAAGGTTCAGACGCCGGATCTCGGGGAGGCGGAGGACGCGCTGTCGCTGGACTACGAGGGCGAGGACATCCAGATCGGCTTCAATGCGACGTACCTCCTCGAGGTATTGCGTCACATGCCGGAGGAGGATGTTCGGATGACGTTCAAGGCGCCGGAACGAGCGGCGACCTTCTCTCCCGCGAGCGGTGAACCCGACTATCTCTGCCTCGTCATGCCGCTGCGCATTCTCGACTGAGTCGCGACGCGAACCGAATGAAGGCGTGCGCGAAGTGCGGGCACGAGAGCGCCGCGTTCGGTCGCTGCCCCTTCTGCGGAGAGGCCGCGGCGACGTCCGACGAGGAACCCGCCGGCTACGGCGCAGGCACGGGAGACGTCAACCTGCCCGCATGGGAGGACCCGGGGGTATCCTTCCCGCTGAACCTGGTCGAGACGTGGCGCCGGAGCGTGTTCGAGCCCGGCGCCTTCTTCGCCGACGGGCCCTTCGAGCGCGCCGCCGTGCGCCCGGTCCTGTACTACCTTGTGATCAGCGTCCTCGCAGCCGCGCTGTCGCTGACCTGGGGCGCGCTGCTGCCGGCCACGCAATCGGGCTTCGTGGAGACGCTCGCCGAGATCATGAACGTCGCCGTGCCGGATGGGACGGACACCACGGGCTCCGTCAGCAGGCTCGCGGACTTCTTTCTCGCCCCATTCTGGGCGGTGCTGTACCTCATCATCGCGAGCCTGGTCCTCCATGTGTTCGTGCTGCTGCTGGTCCCCGGGCGTCGCGGCCTCACAGCGACGGTTCGCACCATCTGCTATGCCTGCGGCCCCGGCGTGTTCGCAATCGTCCCGTTCATCGGCGGTTGGGTGGCAGGCATCTGGGGAATCGTGCTGACCGTGATCGGCCTGCGGGAAGCGCACCGGACCACGACCGGACGGGCCTTCGCGGCATGGCTGCTTGCGGCCGCCCTGCCGATCGCCTTCCTGCTGCTGGGGGTCGTGCTCGTCATCGCCCGCGTGGCAAGCGGAGTTTGAGCCTCGTTCGGACCACCGTGAATCCCGGGTCGACCGCCGCGGTTCCACGGCCTGCCGCCACGGTCGTCGTCGCCACCCAGGCGCGCGCCGGGCTGGAGGTCCTCCTGCTTCAGCGCCCCGCCGATGCCCGGTTCGGAGCCGGGGCGTGGGCCTTTCCGGGCGGTGCGATCGACGCCGATGACGCCCGCGCGATGTGGGCGGACCGACTGCCGGGCACAGGCGAAGCCGCGGCGTGCGTGGCGGCGCTGCGGGAACTGTTCGAGGAGACGGGCATCATGCCGGCGCCGTGGGGCCACATCGACTCGGTCGCGCTTGCCCTGGCTCGCCGGGCGTTGCTCGAGGAGAGCATCCCCTTCTCGGAGGTGGCGGAGCGGCTCGAACTCGACTTTTCGTCCACGCGCATGGCGTACTTCGCGCGCTGGATCACACCGCGCGGTGCGGCGCTGCGGTTCGACACCCGTTTCTTCCTCCTCTCGCTGGAGGAGCGGCCGCGTCGCGTCCGTCTCACGCCGGAACACGAGGCGGCCACCTGGACGACGCCCGCTGCGGCCCTCCGGCGCTTCTCCGCCGGCCGGCTGCCCATGATGTTCCCGACCGCAAGGACGATCGAGCGCCTCGCCGGTTTTGGGTCGGTCGAGGATGCCATGGCGGCGCTCGGCGATGTGAATGTGGAACCCGCCCTGGTCCGGCTCGGCGTCGGTGAGGAGGGGGTGACGCCGCTCGCGCCCGGGGACCCCGGATACGACGAAGGCCGGTGACCGCCGGTGCCGCGTCCCTGGAACACGTCTCCCGGTACGGCCCGGGCGTCACGGCGGTGCGTGCCGACAACCCGGGCCCACTCACCCTGACCGGGACGCAGACGTACGTGATCGGGACCGGGCCGCTGATCGTTCTGGACCCCGGGCCGCGGGACGAAGCGCACCTCGGCCGCGTCGAGGATGTGATCGCCGGAAGGCCCGTGGCGGCGGTCTGCCTGACCCACGCGCACGCGGACCACTCGGCGTCCGCGGCGGACGCCGCCGCCCGCTGGGGAGAACTCCACGCCTCGGCCGCCACCCTCGACCGCGTGGGGTCGCCGGGCCGCGCGCTGGCGGATGACGAGACGCTGGAGGCCGGAGAGGGGTTCCGCCTGAGGGCGATCGCGACGCCCGGTCATTCCGCGGACCACCTCTGCTACCTGCTCGAACCGTCGCGCAGCCTGTTCACGGGGGATCTCGTGCTCGGAGAGGGGAGCACGATGATCGCCCACCCGGACGGGTCGGTGGAGGCCTACCTCGCGAGTCTGGCGCGCCTCGCGGCCCTCCGTCCCGAACGCCTGCTGCCGGGACACGGCTCCCCCGTCGAGGACGCGCTCGCACGCCTGGAGGAATGCCGCGCGCACCGGCTGCGGCGCGTGGCGTCCGTCCGGCGGGCGCTGGAGGCCGGCGCCCGGACTCCGGAGCGGATCCGGGCCGCGGTCTACGGGGACCTTTCCGTCTCGCACCACGCGGCGGCGGACCTCACGATCCGCGCCTACCTCGCCTTTCTCGGGGAGACATCCTCGTCGATCAGCCGCCGGAGATAGGCGGGAAACGCGAGGTCGCCGAACTCTCCGGCGCCCACCCAGCGGTGCGGACGCCGCGGCTGGACCTCACCGGATCGCCAATGGGCCCCGTGCACCGCGAGCCGCAGACGGAAGTGGCTGAACGCATGCCGCAGCACGCGAATCTCCTCGCCGACGCGACAGTCGAGGCCGAACCGTTCCCGGAGGGCGCTCGTGAGCGCGGCCGCGGGCGGGGTCGGCGAGGACAGCCGGACGGAGGGGAAATCCCACAGGCCGCCCAGGAGCCCGTCCGACGGCCGCCGCAGCACGAGCACCCGCCGTCCGCGGCGGACCACGGCGGCCGCCTCGACCCGCTCGGGAGATGGAGCGCGCCTCTTCAGCGGCGGCCGCTGCCCCACGGTGCCCCGTCGCCTCGCCAGACAACGATTCGATAGCGGGCACGCTCCACATCGCGGACGGCGAGCCGTACAGACCTCGCTCCCGAGGTCCATCAGCGCCTGGTTCACATCGCCCGGCCGCTCCGGGGCCTCGCCGAGGAGCGTTCGCGCGGCCCGGTCGAGCTCGGAGGGAGAGGCCGTCTCGAGATCGCCCACGCGCGACAGCACGCGCCGCGCGTTCCCATCGACCGCGGGCTCCGGCAGCCCGAACGCGACGCTGGCGACGGCACCCGCCGTATACGGGCCCACCCCCGGGAGCGTCCGCAGCTCCGACACCGCCCGCGGGATCCGGCCGCCGTACTCCGACAGCACGCGCCGCGCCGCCCGCCGCAGGTTGCGGGCCCGCGCGTAGTACCCCAATCCCTCCCACAGGCCGAGGACCTCGTCCTCTTCCGCTTTCGCGAGCGTCCGCACGTCGGGAAAGCGATCCATGAAACGCCGATGGTACGGCGCCGCCGTCTCCACGCGCGTCTGCTGCGCCATGACCTCGGCCACGAGGATCGCGTAGGGGTCCCGCTCTCCGCGCCAGGCGACGACGTCCCGCCGCCGTGCGTCGAACCACTCCAGCAGCGGCGCCGCCAGCGCGGACGCCCCGGGGTCAGCGCGCGGCTTCGGGGAAGACACCATCGAAGATGAACACCGCCGGTCCGCCGAGCCGGATCCGCCCCGCCTCGAGGAACTCCACCGTCAACGCGGCCCCGGACCGCACGAGGAACTCGACCCGGTCCCCCGCCTCGCCCGCCGCCCGGAGCGCGAACGCGGTCGCCATGCAGCCGCTGCCGCAGGCGAGCGTCTCCCCCTCCACGCCCCGCTCGAAGGTGCGGATCAGCACCGTCCCTCCGTCGCGGGCGACCAGGTGCACATTCGCCCCTTTCGGTCCGACATCCTCCCGCCACCGCAGGGGCCGGCAGAGATCGTCAAAGTCCTCCACGTCGACGGATGGGACGGGGATCACGAGGTGGGCCGTTCCCATCCGCACGAGCCAGGCGTCCCGTTCCCGCTCATTCCCGGTTCCGACGGCCGCGCGCAACTCGCGCTCCACGCGGGCGTCGAGCGCGTACTCCAGCGCCACACCGTCCTCGCGCACCCGCGCCAGGATCTCACCGTCGTCCGTCACGAGGATGTGATCGGGAGGTACGAGCCCGCGGTCCACCGCGTAGCGCGCCGCGCAGCGCGAACCGTTCCCGCAGGTGGAAAACTCGGAGCCGTCGCGATTGAAGAACCGGAGGCGGACGACCTCTTCGCTCAGGCTCCGGACCGTGATCAACCCGTCCACGCCGACGCCCGTCGCGCGGGGACACAGGACGGCGGCCAGGGCCCCCGCATCCCGGAGCCCCAGTTCTTCGCCGCGGACGATCGCGAAGTCGTTGCCGGCTCCCGTGTATTTGCTGAATAACGACATTGTCAGAGCAGAGGGGGGATGAAAAGGAAGCCGGCCGCGAGCGTGAAACCCGCGGCCGGCTCCTGTCTCAACCGAAACCTGACTCGACGCGACGCCGGCGAGGCACCGCAGCTTTCAGGTCGGCGCATGTCTCGAGCGCCACCGGTTCAGGACCGGTTACGCTGCCTCGAGGCGATCGCTTGCCCGTGCCGAGTCAGACCCGGTTCTCCATCCTTCAGACACTAGATCACCTCCTTCCAAGGGGTTCACGGATAGGGCACGAAAACACCTACTGTGCGGCATGATGCTGTCCGCTCGCCCCCGCGGCAAGTTTTTTTGTCTTGCTCACCCCGTCACCTTGCGTGAGAATCATGCCGGCCAGACGGCGAGGGGGAGATGAAGGACAGCCAGGAAAGGGCGTTGTCGCCGGAGGAGCGGCAGGCGACGGTGGACCGTCTCTGCGCGCATTTCGCGCGCGACGCCATGAACACCACGGAACTGGAGCGCCGCCTGGACATCGCGTACGCCGCGCGCACCCGGGCGGAACTCATCGCGCTCGAGCGAGACCTTCCCGGACTCCCGAGCGAAACCCGCCCGGCAGTCCCGGAGCCCTCGCCGTCCGCCTCCGTCCCGGTGGATCCCGCGCGCCCCGTCCAGGACCACGACCTCATCGTCTCGATCTGGGGGGCGACCGAGCGCAAGGGCAGCTGGGTTCCGCCCCGCCAGCTCACCGCCGTCACCGTGATGGGGGGTACGGATCTCGATTTTCGGCAGGCGGCGTTCGCGACGGAGACGGTTTCGATCCGACTCCTCGCCCTCATGGGAGGCGTGGACATCGTCGTCCCTCCGGGAGTCCGCGTCGAGTGGGGCGGCATCGCGCTGATGGGGGGCGTGACCATGCCCGAACCCGTCACGCCGCCGGCCCCGGACGCTCCCGTCGTTCGCCTCAGCGGTCTCGTCTGCATGGGAGGCGTGGACGTCGTTGAGCGACACCCGGGCGAGAGCGCGAGGGACGCGCGGAAGCGGATCAGAAAGGATCGCAAAGCCCGGCGAAGACTCGCGTCGGGCGACTAGCGGCAGAGTTGCTTGACGCCCGGCTCGCGGCTCGGATATAGTCCCCACGCCGCCACCCCAGAGACGCTCGATCCGAAGCAAGGCAAGGTACGCATGTCGGACATTCCGGAAGACCTCAGATACACGGCCGAGCACGAATACGTGCGGGAAACCGACGTCGACGGCGAGGTCTTGATCGGCATCACGGACTACGCCCAGGGCGAACTGGGCGATGTGGTCTACGTCGAACTCCCCGCGCCCGGCGAAGAGTTCGGACAGATGGAGGCGTTCGGGACCGTCGAGGCCGTGAAGACCGTCTCCGAACTCTTCTGTCCCGCGGCGGGCGCGATCGTGGCGGTGAACGACGCGCTGGAGGCAGACCCCGGTCTCGTCAACAGCGATCCCTACGGTGAAGGCTGGATGATCCGCCTCGAGCTGGAAGCGCCCGAGGACTTCAACGACCTCCTCACCGCCGAACAGTACTCCGCCCTCGTCGCCGACGCGGACGAGATCTGACGGCCCGCTCCTGAACATGCAGTTGGAGATGGAGCCGTTCGGCGAGTTTGCCCGGCGCCACATAGGCCTGGCGCCCTCGGACATCGGTCCGATGCTGGAGGCGATCGACGCGAAGAGCCTGGGCGAACTCGTCGAGGAGACCGTTCCCGAGCCGATTCGCCTGGGTCGCGACCTCGACCTGCCGGAAGCGATCACCGAGAGGAGGCTTCTCGATCGCGCGGCGGAACTCGCCCGCCTCAACCGCCCCTTCCGTTCCTATCTCGGGCTGGGGTATCACGGAACCCTGACACCCGGCGTCATCCTCCGGAACATCATGGAGAACCCCGGCTGGTATACGCAGTATACGCCCTACCAGGCCGAGATCTCGCAGGGTCGTCTCGAGGCCCTGCTCAACTTCCAGACGATGGTCATCGACCTCACGGGGCTTCCGATCGCGAACGCCTCGCTCCTGGACGAGGGGACCGCCGCGGCGGAGGCGATGCTCATGCTCTGGGGCAGCAAGGGGAGCGACGACCGGAACGTCTTCCTCGTGTCCGAGGCCTGCCACCCCCAGACCGTCGCCGTCGTCCGCGGCCGCGCCCGGCCGCTCGGAATCCAGGTTCGGCTCTTCCAGCACGGCGACATCGCGGCTCACGATCCGGACGATGCCTTCGGCGCGCTCCTTCAGTACCCGACCACGGAAGGCGCGGTCCTCGACTATCGGGGTCTCTGCGACGCCCTTCACGAGCACGGGGCCGGAGTCGTGGTCGCGGCGGATCTCCTCGCGCTCGCCCTGCTCGTGCCGCCGGGCGCGTTCGGCGCGGACATCGCCGTCGGCAACTCCCAGCGGTTCGGCGTACCCATGGGTTACGGCGGCCCGCACGCCGCCTACCTCGCGGCCACGGACGCGTTCAGGCGCAAGCTTCCGGGACGGATCATCGGAGTCTCGGTCGACGCGGACGGGAATCCGGCCCTCCGGATGGCCCTGCAGACGCGCGAGCAGCACATTCGGCGAGAGAAGGCGACATCGAACATCTGCACCGCCCAGGTGCTGCTCGCGATCATGGCCGGAATGTACGCCGTGTATCACGGCCCGCAGGGCATCCGCGCCATCGCGACCCGCGTCAGGAAGTTGGCGTGGACCCTCGCGCATGGACTCGACCGGCTCGGGCATACGGTCGTCCACGAGCATTTCTTCGACACCCTGCAGGTCATCCCCTCGGGCTTCACCTCCGCGGACATCCTCGCCAGGGCCCGCGAACGCGGCATCAACCTGCGGGACTTCGAGGATGGGACCGTCGGGATCGCGCTCGACGAGACGGTGCGGGGCGAAGATATCGAGGACCTGTTCGCGGTCTTCGGGGGGGAGGACCGGCAGGACCTCGGCGCCGAAGATGTCGCCGCGGCCATTCCGGAGCCCGTCTATCCCGCAGAGCTCGCGCGCACATCGAGCTACCTCGAGCACCCGGTCTTCAACCGGTATCATTCCGAGACCGAGATGTTGCGGTACATCCATCGGCTCGAAACCCGGGACCTGTCGCTGAACACGAGCATGATCCCGCTCGGATCGTGCACGATGAAGCTCAACGCGACCTCCGAGATGATCCCCGTCACGTGGCCGGAGTTCGGGTCCCTGCACCCCTTCGCCCCCGTGGACCAGGCCGAAGGTTATCGGCGGCTGTTCGACGACCTGGAACGGTGGCTTTGCGAGATGAGCGGTCTGCCCGCCTGCTCGCTGCAGCCGAACTCGGGGGCCCAGGGCGAATACACCGGCTTGCTCGTGATCGCCGCCCGGCACGAGGACCGCGGCGAAGGAAGCCGGGACGTGTGCCTCATCCCGTCGTCGGCGCACGGGACGAACCCCGCGAGCGCGGTCATGGCCGGGATGAAGGTCGTGGTGGTCCGCTGCGACGAAAACGGGAACATCGATGTCGAGGATCTGCGCGCCAAGGCGGAGAAACATGCCGACCGGCTCGCGGCAACGATGATCACGTATCCCTCGACCCACGGCGTGTTCGAGTCCGCCATCAGGGAGGTCACGGATATCGTCCACGAGCACGGCGGACTGGTATACCTGGATGGCGCCAACCTCAACGCCCAGGTGGGCCTCTGCCGGCCGGGCGACTACGGTGCCGACGTCATCCACATCAACCTCCACAAGACGTTCGCCATCCCCCACGGCGGCGGCGGTCCGGGGATGGGTCCGATCTGCGTCACCGACGAACTCGCGCCCTACCTGCCGGGACACCCGCTCGTCGATGTCGGCGGCGAAGCCGCGATCCCGGCCGTCTCGGCCGCACCGTGGGGAAGCGCGTCGATTCTCCTCATCTCGTGGGCGTACATCGCCATGCTCGGCCGCGACGGCGTGCGCGCGGCGACCGAGGCGGCCGTCCTGAACGCGAACTACATGGCCAGCCTTCTCAGCGAGCACTTCGACGTCCTCTACCGGGGCGAGCACGGGCGGGTCGCGCACGAGTTCATCCTTGATCTGCGTCCGCTCAGGCGGGGGACGGGCGTGACGGATGAGGATGTCGCGAAGCGGCTCATGGACTACGGATTCCATGCGCCCACCATGTCCTTCCCCGTCGCGGGCACGATCATGATCGAGCCCACGGAGAGCGAGTCGAGGCGGGAACTGGACCGGCTCGTCCACGCCCTGGTCTCGATCCGCGAGGAGATTCGGAGAATCGCGGAGGGGACGCTGGATGCGAAGGACAATCCGCTGAAGAACGCGCCCCACACCGCGGAGATGGTGACGGCCGATTCGTGGGACCACGCCTACACGCGGCGGGAAGCGGCGTGGCCGGCGCCCTCGACCCGGGAGTGGAAGTTCTGGCCGCCCGTGCGCCGCGTGAACAACGCCTACGGGGACCGGAACCTCATCTGCGCCTGTCCGCCGATCGAGAGCTACGAGAGCGAGACCGCCGACACCGCGGCGGTGTAGGCCGCCCGCGACACTACACCAGGACCAGGAGGAGAGCGGATGGCGCGACTCGTCTTTCACGGCCAGAGCTGCTACGAGATCGAAACGGCGGACGGGACCCGGATCCTCATCGACCCGTTCCTGACCGGGAACCCCGTGGCGGTTGTCGGACCGGAGCACTTCACCGACCGCCTCGACTATCTCCTCCTGACGCACGGGCACGGCGACCACATTGCGGACGCGTGGGACATCCTGAAGGCGACGGACGCGAAGCTCATCGCCACGTACGAGATCGTGTCGTACGCCGGGGAAGTGCAGGGCCACGCGAACGCCCACCCCATGCACATCGGCGGCGCCCAAGAGTTTCCGTTCGGGCGCGTCAAGCTCACCGTGGCCCTGCACGGCGGGAAGATCGACGCGCCGGGGGCGGAGGCGTACACGACGACGCCCGCCGGCATCCTCCTCACCGTGGACGGCACACGCGTCTACCACGCCGGAGATACGGGGCTCACGCGGGACATGGAGCTTCTGAACGGGGAAGTGGACGTGGCGCTGGTGCCGATCGGCGACAACTTCACGATGGGTCCGGAGGACGCCGCGCGCGCGATAGAGATGATCGAGCCCCGCATCGCCGTTCCGAACCACTACGGCACCTGGGAGTTGATCGACGTCGATCCGGCCCGCTTCACGGCCGCCGTGGGCAACACCGCCGAGGTCGTGATCCTCGAGCCCGGAGAGGCTCTGGAGTTGTGACCGCGCGGCGCGCGCGGGCGTACCGCGGATCGCCGTGCGTCGTACTCCCCTGGGCCGTGGCGGATGGCGCCCGCAACATGGCCGTGGACGAGGCGATGCTCGAACTTGCCGCGGGCGGTTCGACGCTACTCCGCTTCTACGGCTGGGAACCCTGGTGCCTGTCGCTCGGGCGGCATCAGACGGCGCCGGACCGGCTGCTCGGACGTTCTCCCCATGAACTCCGTCCCGGCGTCGACGCCGTTCGGCGGCCAACCGGCGGCCGATCCGTCTTCCACGGACCCGAAATCACCTACGCCTTCGCCTGTCCCGCGCGGGCGTGGGGCGGGCCACGGGCCGTCCTGCAAACCGTGCACCGCGCACTGGCCGAGGGGCTGCGCTCCGTGGGCGTCCCCCTCGACACGGTTCAGGGCAACGATGAGAAGACCCGTTTCGCCGAGGCCTCCCGGATCTCCGGCGCAAGCTGTTTTCGCGATCCCGCCCCCGGAGAACTCACCGCGCGCGGTCGCAAGCTCGTGGGCAGCGCCCAGTGCCGCCGCCGAGGGAGCGTGCTTCAGCACGGGTCCATCCTCCTGGAGGACCGCCAGCGCCTCGGCGACCTGGAAGGACGCGACATCGGGCCGGATGAGGGTGCCGCGGCGGGGATCTCCGGGAAGGGACCCGCGATCGGCCTGAACGAGTTGCTCGACCCCGTGCCCGACACTCGCCTCATCGTCGAGCGCCTCATGGACAGCGTGGTCGGCGCGTTCGGCTCGCCCGCTGCTGCCGCGACGGACGTTTCGGCGGAGACCGCGCCCCCCGAGGCTCTGATCCGCCTTGCCGCCCGCTACGAGCCCGTCCACCGCTCCGACGCCTGGCTCTGGAACCGGTAACGGCCCCGTACCGCCGCTTGACGGTCCCGCAGACCGCTTCTAGCTTGGTTCCGCTCGTACTCGGGCGCATCCGCGCCGGACGTTGCGAGTCAGTCGATCGATGAACCTTACCGCTTACCGGGAGGACCACCTTGATAGCGTCCACACTCTGGTTGCAGGAGACACTGACGCTGGGTGAGGGTCAGTCGCTCAATCTGGTGGAGATCTGGGATGCCGGGGGTTGGATGATGTGGCCGCTGGGGGCCGCGCTCGCCATTGGGATCCTCATCATCCTCTGGAAGCTCGTCGACCTGGGGTTGAAGGGCGGCAAGAACAAGACCGTTCTCCGGGAAGCCGACGAACAGATCGCCGCCGGCCACCTCGATGAGGCGCTCGAAGTCTGCACCGAATCCGGCGCTCCGGCGGGGAACGTCCTCAGCGCGGGGCTCGCGCGCTACAACGAAGGGACCGACCGCGCGACGCAGGCGGTGGAGAACGCCGGCGCGATCGAAGTCGCGGGGCTCGAGAAGGGTCTCGTGTGGTTGGCGACGCTGTCGAACGTTGCTCCGCTCCTCGGCTTCCTCGGGACCGTGATCGGGATGATCATGGCCTTCCAGGCCATTGAGATCGCGGGCGAAGTGGAGGCCACGCTGGTCGCCGGCGGGATCAAGGTGGCGCTCATCACCACCGCCACCGGTCTCACGATCGCGATTCCGATCAACATCTTCCACAACTACTTCGTGACGAAGATCGACCGCCTCGTCATCGACATGGAAGAGAGTGCCCAGCGTCTCATCGACGCGCTGCACGAGCGCGCGGCCGGCTAGAAGAAGAGAAGCTGGGCCGGGGCGTTCCCGGCGCGCACGAGGGGTTCCGAACAAGCGGCCCGCCATCCCGGCGGGCCGTTTTTCGTCCGGAGGCGGGGGCCTTCCGCTTGCATCGAGGGCACCGGGCCATCGAAGTTCGGTGTCGGGCCGCAGGGCGGGCCCGGTGTGAAACGGGGTGGGGACGACGTGGGAAGGAGGCCTTCCTGTGCATGTTCAGCGGCGAATCCGGCGCCTCGCGCGCATCCACCGGGCACGCGGTCCCTCGCTGGGGTCGCTACTGACGCTCGTCCTGGCTTCCGCGCTTGCCGCGCAGGCGGGGAGCGCGGGCCGCCCGCCCGGCTCCGGCCCGGTCGCGGCGACGACGGCGGACGCCGACATGCTGGAGCGGGCCCGGCGCCTTCTCGATGCCCGGATGCCGGTCTCGGCATCGGCGCTGTTGGCGCCCGCGCTCGCGGCGGGCGAGGTGGAGAGCGACGAGGCCGTGCTGCTGGTGGCGCGGGCCTTCACGGACCATCGGGCATGGGCTTCCGTGCTGGGCCTCCTCTCGGAGCATGAAGGCTCGACCGCGGCCGCGCGGGCGCAGGCCACGCTCCTCATGGCGCGGGCGTCCGCGGGGCTCGATAGCCTGACGCGGTCCGCCGCGCACTACCGCGCGTATCTGGACGGGGTCGACGGGACACCTCCGCTCGGCGCGCGGGTCGAGTTCGCCCGCGTGTCCTACCGGCGCTACCAGTGGTACGAAGCACGGGACCAACTCGCGCTCGCGGAGGGCGAACACCCGGAACTCGCGCCGTGGCTGCGGCTCTCGCGCCTCTACGCCCTGGCGGAGGCCGAGGATCCGGACGCCTTCGCCCTCGCGGACTCGATCGTACGCGAGACTCGCGTGCCGGCGGATTCCGCGCTCCTCCCCGCGGCCCGCCTGGCGTTCGAGCTGGAGGATCCCGAACGGGGGGCCGCGCTCGCGAGCCGAGCCGGCCGGGGCGTCCGGAACGTCCTCGCCGCCCGTCACCTCGGGCCGCACTACCTGGCGATCGGGGACTCCGCCGCGGCCGCGTCGGCCTTCGCCGATGCGGTCGCGAGAGGCCTCCAGACGCCGGAGACGGGACCCACGCTCCTCGGGCTCACGCGATCCTGGCGGACGCTGCGCGATGTCGGGCGCTCCGACACCCGCGCGGGGCGTCACTCCCGCGGCGCCGGCTACCTCTCGGAAGCGCTGGAACTCGCACCCGCCGCCGAACGCCCGGGCATCGCCGAATCGCTCGCATCGGCGTACATGGCGCTGGGCGCTCCCGCGCGAGCAGCGGAGACGCTGGCCCCGTGGACCGGGGACCCCGCTTCCGTCACCGCGCCCCGGGCGTCGCTGTGGATGCTCGCCGCCAGCATCTACCGTGCGCTCGGGCGTCACGACGACGCCGAGGAGGCTCACGAGACGGCCGCTAGGGGCTCGGGGGATGTCGCGGCCCGCGCCGCTTACCTCCTCGCGGACCTCGAGCACGATGCCGGCCGCCCCGACATCGCCGCGGTGGGTTTCGAACGCTCCTACCGCGCGTTCCCCGGGGCGAGTTACGGGACGCGGTCGCTGGAACGACTCGCTCTGCTCGCGTACCACGAGGGCCGCTACGAGGAGGCGCGCACGCTCCTGGCGGAATACCGCGAGCGCTACCCGGAGGGCGAGTGGGTCCAGGGCGCGATCTACTGGGGCGGCAAGGTTGCGGAGGCGCTCGGTGACACCCAGGGCGCGAGCGCGTTCTACGCCCGCGCCCTCAGGTACAACCCGCTGGACTTCCAGGCCATTCTCTGTGAGCCCGCCACCGCACCGGGCCGCCTGGCGGCGACCCGCGATGGGGAGGGGGTGGCGCTGCCCGACCTCGATCCCGTCCACGCGACCGCGCTCCGGCGCATGAACACGCTGCGAGAGGTGGGGTGGCCCGAGCGCGCGCGCCGGGAATACCGTCGCGCCAGCGAGCGCGGACCGTCGACCTACGGGGCGATCCTCGCCTTCGCGCACGCCCTGAACGAAGCGGAATGGACGCGGGAGGGGATTCGCGAGGGATGGCGCGCGCAGGCGATTCGCGGCCGCTGGACCCGGCCGCTCCTCGAAGCGATCTATCCGCTCCCCTTCCGCGAGGCCCTCGTCGCCGCGGCCGAGCGGAACGGGCTCCCGCCGCACTTCGTCGCCGGACTCTCGCGTCGCGAGTCGATGTTCGACCCGGAGATCCGTTCCGTCGCCAATGCCATCGGTCTCATGCAGCTCCTGCCGGAGACGGCCCGCAACGTCTCCTCCCGCGCCGGACTCGCAGGCTATCGCCGCCACCAGCTCACGGTTCCGCAGGTCAACCTGATGCTCGGGACCCGGTACCTGGCTGAAGTTCTCGGCCGCTTCGACGGCTTCGATATCGCGGGGATGATTTCCTACAACGCCGGCCCCCATCGCTACACGCGCTGGCGCGACTTCCCCGAGTTCTCGGACGAGGAACAACTGGTCGAGCGGATCCCCTACCGGGAGACGCGCGAGTACGTCCGGGCGGTCACGGAACTGGCCGAAATCTACCGCTTTCTGTACCCGGACCTCGGCGTCCCGAACCCCTGATACGGTCGTTCCCGATGGCGTGTTGACGGGTCCAAATTGCTCCAATAGCATACCAGCGTCTCGTGTCCGGCGGCGCCCGAAAAACGACGCACAATCAGCTGCGTGGAGCGCCCGCAACACCCATCACCGAGGTACGCAGGAGGCAGGATGCCATCAGGTACGGTCAAGTGGTTCAACGACTCCAAGGGGTACGGTTTCATCGAGCAGCCCGACGGCGGCGATGACGTCTTCGTCCACTACTCGTCCATCGAAATGGACGGGTACAAGACGCTCGTTGAAGGGATGGCGGTGGACTACGAGTTCACGCAGGGCGACAGGGGCCTGCACGCGACCCGCGTCGTGCGCACCGCTTGACCGGAGGCCGTCGCCGCAGCTTCACGCGCCCCGCCCCTCGCGGCGGGGCGCTTTTTTTTTCGCCGGGCTTTGCCACGGACCGCCCCCCGGCCATACTGGAGCCCATGCCGACCATCCCCGACAGCCGGTGAACCCCGCGTGGCAGCGCCAGGCGTGGTGAAGCCCTCAGGGGCCGCTCGTCCGTCGCTCTTCCTGCTCGACGGCTACGCGCTCATCTACCGCGCGTTCTTCGCGATGATCAACCGTCCGCTCACCACCTCGAGCGGCGAAAACACGTCCGCCCCCTACGGCATCGCCCGCTTCCTCATGCGGCTGATCGCGGATCACGCACCCGACTATCTTGGCGTCGCCTTCGATGCCGGCGACAGCTTCCGCACCGACATCTACCCGGAGTACAAGGCTACACGAGAAAAGATGCCCGACGAACTCCGGGCCTCCCTCCCCCGGTGTCGGGAGATCTTCGACGCCTTCCGGGTGCCCGTCATCGAGGCCGAAGGGTGGGAGGCGGACGACGTGATCGGGACCCTCGCGCAGGAAGCCGCAGGCCAGGGGTTGCGCACCGTCATCGTCTCCGGAGACAAGGACTTCCACCAGCTCGTGGACGATCACACGGCGTTGCTCAATCCGGGCCGCGGCGGACCTGCCGGAGTGGAACAGGTGTGGGTGACGCCGGACAATGCCGAGGAGCGGTTCGGCGTGCCCCCGGAGCGCGTGACCGACTTCCTGGCGCTGCTCGGCGACGCGTCCGACAACGTCCCCGGCGTGCCCGGCATCGGTAAGAAGATCGCGCCCGCCCTCATCCGGGAGTTCGGCGATCTGGATTCCATCCTGGCGCGGGCGGAGGAGATCACGGCGACCCGGGCCCGGAACGCCCTTCTCAAGCATGCGGACGACGCTCGGCGCTCCAGGCAACTGGTGACGATCCGCACCGACGCGCCCGTGAGCCTCGATCTGGAGAGCCTCCGGTCGCGGCCGCTCGACGAGGGGAAGGCCGCGTCCGTCTTCAGCGACCTGGAGTTTCACAACCTGCTGAGGGAACTGGAGGCCCCGGCCACCGCGGCCGCGCGCTTCGCCCCGGAGGTGGACGTCGTGGTCGACACGGATCGGCTGGGCGCCGTGCTGGCCGAATGCTCCGGGGCTCCACGCGTCGGACTCTTCGTCGCGGGCAGCTCCGACGATCCGCTCGGCGCCGACCTCGTCGGCCTGGCGCTCGCCGGCTCCGAGGACCGCGCCTTCTACCTGCCCCTCGGGCACCGGGCCCCGGAAGTCCAGCACGATGCGGCGGGAAACCCCACGCTCGCCTTCGATGCGGGCGAGCCGGTCGGCCTGCCGGGGCTGACGTCGTCCGACATGCGAGGCCTGCACGACCTGCTGGTCTCGGACACGCCGAAACTCGGGCACGATCTCAAGTATGCCGCCCAACTCCTGCGCCGGCACGGCGTCGAGTTGGGGGGCCTCGACGGCGGCGTCGCGTTCGACACCCAGATCGCCTCCTACTGTCTCGATCCGGCCCGCCGCGACCGCGCCCTCTCCACCCTCGCCCCCGACCGCCTCGGCGTCGCCCTCGAGACGGGCGACGCCATCACGGGCACCGGGCGAAACCGTCTGCCGCTGGCATCGGTCGAACCCGAGCGCGTTGCCGAGTGGGCCGGGCCGCGCGCCGCCCTCCTGCACCGCCTCGCGAAGGTCGACGAGGCCGACCTCGTGCGCACGGGCATGGGCCGCCTCTTCCGCGACGTCGAGATGCCGCTGGTCACGGTCCTCGCGAGCATGGAGCGGGCCGGCATCGCGATCGACCGCGACTTCTTCGGCGATCTGCGGGCCCGCCTGCGCCGCGACCTCGACGCCGTGCGCTCCGAGATCCACAAGATCGCCGGGACCGAGGTCAACCTCCGTTCCGTCCCGCAGATGCGGGCGCTCCTCTTCGACCGGCTCGCGCTGCCCGTCCTCAAGAAGACGAAGACCGGCCCCTCGACGGACGAGTCCGTGCTCGAGCAACTCGCCGCCCTGGGCCACGAACTCCCGCGCCTCATCCTCGAACATCGGGAGCTCGACAAGCTGGACGGCACGTATGTAAGCGTGCTCCCGCGTCTCATCGACCGCCGGGGGCGCATCCACACCCGCTTCAACCAGACCATCGCCGCAACGGGCCGGCTCTCCTCTTCGGACCCGAACCTCCAGAACATCCCGATCCGGCGGGCGCTGGGGCGCGAGATCCGAAAGGGGTTCGTCGCCGCGCCCGGCCACCTGTTCGCGGGGGCGGACTACTCCCAGATCGAACTCCGGGTCATGGCCCATCTCTCCGGGGACGAAGCGTTCGTGGAAGCGTTCCGGGCGGAGCGCGACATCCACCGCGAGACCGCGGCCCGGATCTTCGGGGTCGAGCCGGATGACGTCACGCCGACCATGCGCGAGCAGGCGAAGACGATCAACTTCGCGACCATCTACGGTCAGGGCCCGTTCGCGCTCGCCCAGCAGCTCGGCATCTCGCGAACGCAGGCGAGCGAGTTCATCGCCGGATACTTCGAGCGGTTCGCGGGCGTCGCGGCCTATCTGGAGGAGATGAAGGAACTGGCGCGGGACCGGAACTACGTCGAGACGCTGTTCGGGCGCCGCCGTTACATCCCCGAGATCCGGTCGAGGAACCCGGGAATCCGCGGTTACGGCGAACGGACCGCAACGAACTCTCCGATCCAGGGATCCGCGGCGGACCTCATCAAGGTGTCGATGATCCGGCTGCACGAGCGTCTGGCGGGAACCGGGGCCCGCATGCTGCTACAGGTGCACGACGAGTTGCTCATCGAGGCCCCGGAGTCCGATGTTGAAGCCATCGGCCGGATCGTGCGCGAGGAGATGGAGGGGGCCATCGAGTTGACGGTTCCCCTGCGCGTCGACCTCGGGATCGGGCGCAGCTGGTACGACTGCAAATTCGGGAAGGAAGCGTGAACGCAGCGTGAACGCAGCCCGGGCCGCCCTCATCGCCTTGACGTCGTTCGCGCTCGCGTGCGCACCGCCCTCCACGCCCGACCGTGCCGTGCCGGAGGGGGTCGCGGACGCATCCCCCCAGGCGCTCGTCGAGTCGTCGCTGATGCCGACCTTCACGGTTCGCGCCGAGCCCGTCGTACGGACCTCGCTCGCCGACCGCATGGCCGAACTCGCCGTGCCCGGCGTGAGCGTCGCCGTCATGATCGACGGCGAGATCGCCTGGGCCCGCGGCTACGGGCTCGCCGATATCGAATCGGGCCGGCCCGTGACCCCGAACACGCTCTTCCAGGCCGCGTCCATCTCCAAACCCGTGGCCGCGCTCGCCGCGCTGCGGCTCGTCGAATCGGGCCGGGTCGACCTCGATGGCGACGTCAACGCATATCTCACGAGTTGGCAAGTGCCCGAAAACGAGTTCACGGAGCAGGCGCCCGTCACCCTGCGGGGGCTCCTCACGCACCGGGCCGGGCTCACCGTGTGGGGCTTCCCCGGGTACGGCCCGGACGAGGACGCGCCGGACGGGCCGGGCGTCCTGGACGGTCACGGCAACACGGACCCCGTGCGCGTCTACAAGGCGCCAGGTGAGAGCTGGCGCTACTCCGGCGGCGGCTACACCGTCATGCAACAACTCGTGGCGGACATCCACGGCGAGTCGTTCGCCGCGGTCATGCGCGAGGAGGTGCTCGACCCGATCGGCATGTCACGCTCCACGTACGAGCAGCCGATCCCCCCCGAGCGACGGGACGACATCGCGACGGCCTACCGGGCGAACGGCGAGCGCGTTCCCGGCGGGTGGCACACCTATCCCGAACAGGCCGCCGCCGGGCTGTGGACGACGCCGAGCGAACTCGCGCTCTATGCGCGGGAGATGCAGCGCGCCTGGAGGGGAACGTCGACCCGCGTGCTGGGAGAAGCGCTCGCACGGGAGATGCTGACGCCTGACGCGGACGACTGGGGGCTGGGCCCGGCGATCTCCGAGGACGGCGAACGCTTTCGGCACGGCGGCTCGAACCAGGGTTTCCGCTGCACCTTCGCGGCGTACATCGACGGGGACGACGGCGTCTTCGTGATGACGAACTCCGACTCGGGCAGCGAACTCGCGTCGGAGATCGCGATCACGGTGGCGCACGCATACGGCTGGTCCGGACCCCGCGCCGAAGAGAGAGCGCCGGGCGAGGAAGGCACAGAAAGGGAGTAGACCACGATGGCGTGGAACCAGACCCGACGAGAGTTCATGAAGACGTCCGTCCGGGCCGGCGGGGCGCTCGGCGTGCTCGGCGCCTTCGGCTCGGCCGCCTGCGCGGGGAGCGAGGAGGGTCCGCTCCGCATCCTCATCCTTGGCGGCACGCGCTTCATCGGTCCGCACCAGGTGAAGTACGCGCTCGACCGGGGCCACGAGGTGTCGATCTTCACGCGCGGGCAGACCGAGCCCCCGTTCTACCAGGACTACTTCGAGCGCGTCGAGCACCTGATCGGTGACCGGACAAGCGATCTGTCGGCTCTCGAGGGCCGAGAGTGGGATGCCGTCATCGACAACTCCGCCTCCTACCCGAGTTGGGTCGCATCGACGACCGAACTCCTGCGCGACCAGGTCGACCGCTACCTCTTCGTCTCCTCCATCTCCGCCTACGCGGACTTCGCCCAGGTCGGGATCGACGAGGACTATCACGTCGGGCAGCTGTCGCCTGACGAGGCCGAGGACGACGGAGGATACGGGCCCAGGAAGGCGCGCTGCGAGCAGTACGCGCGCGACGCCTTCGGCGAGAACGCGATCAACGTGCGTCCGGGGCTGATCATCGGGCCCGGCGACAACACGGACCGCTGGACGTACTGGCCCGTCCGGGTCGACCGCGGAGGAGAGGTGCTCGCCCCCAACACCCCTGCCGACCCGGTGCAGAACGTCGACGCGCGCGACCTCTCCGAGTGGATCGTGCGCCTCGTCGAGACTCCGGGAAACGGCGGTACGTACAACGCTACGGGAGAGATACAGCAGTTCGGCGACATGCTGGAGGAGATCCGCACCGCGCTCGGCTCCGACGCCACGTTCACGTGGGTGCCCACGGAGTTCATGGCGGAGCAGGAAGTGGCGCCCTGGATGCACATGACGAACTGGACGCCGCCCGAAGGGGAGACCGTCGGCATGAACCAGGTTTCCGTCGCCGCCGCCGTGCAAGCCGGGCTCACGTTCCGCCCGCTCGCCGCCACCGCCCGCGACACGGTCGAATGGTGGAACTCGCTCCCCGAGGAACGCCGCGCCGAGCCACGGGCCGGCCTACCCGCCGAGTTGGAAGCCGAGGTCCTCGCCGCGTGGCATGCCAGCGCTTGACGATGCCGTGAATCTCGGGATTCGAGCCCTGGAGGCGCTGAGCACCGCTCGGAACTTTTTCCGGACTGCGGCGGTCTGAGCCCTCATGACGCCCATGGTTCTCAAGCCCCTGAACGTCCCGATCCGGCGGCCCGCGCTCGCGACCGTCGTCGCAGCCACGCTCGCCTGCGGTGATTCAGGGACCGGGCCAGCGCCGAGCCCGGACCCGGAGCCCGAGCCGCCACCCCCGACCGCGTCGGCCACGGCGACGTACCGCGTGGCTTTCGAGGCGACCTGGAGCGCGTCAACGCACCCGACCAACTTTCCGGGCGGCGCGCACTTCTCGCCGCTCATTGGGGCCGTGCACAACGCCGGCGTGACCTTCTGGGCCCGGGACGGCACCGCCACGCCGGGGATCGAGAGCATGGCCGAAACCGGCGGCACCTCCACGCTGACCGCGGAGATCCAGGCCGAAATCCCGGGGGACGCGCTGGCGGTCGTCAACGGATCCGGCATCCGCAGCCCCTGGGGCACGACGATTCAGGCGGTCGCGCTGAGGGAGCACTTCCCGCTCGTCACGCTCGTCACGATGATCGCCCCGAGCCCGGACTGGTTCGTGGGCGTGTCGGGACTCTCGCTACGCGACGGCGAGGGAAACTGGATCGAGGAACTCGAGGTCGTCCTCTACCCCTACGATGCCGGGACGGACAGCGGCCCGAACTACACCTCGGCCAACGACGATACGCAGCCGAAGGAGCCCATCCGCAACCTGCGCGGCGAGAGCCCCTTCTCCGACGAACCCATCGGCACCTTCACCTTCACGCGCACGGACGGGTAGCGGCCGGGGGTGGCGTGGTGAGCTACAGCGGGCTCGGGGTCCGGGTCAGACGACGTCGTCGAGGAGGAAGAGGTCGGTGAGGAGCGCCCGCAGGTGGGACGAGGCGTTGAGGTTGTCGATCAGCTGCGAGCTGATCGTCTCCTGGGCGAGGACGATCCGCACGGCCGCGCCGGCCCGCGCGGCGTCCGCAGACGTGACCTCGATCATCTCGACGTAGGCACCCGCCGGTTCCAGCCCCTCCGCCGCGACCAGGCTGCCGAGGTCGTCTGCCAGCGCCCGGAGCGCGGCATCCGCGCGGCTCAGGTACTCCCGCAACTGGCCGCCGACCTTCGAGGCTTCCTCCCGCTCGGCGCCGAGCGCAGCGTAGGAGAGGAAGAACTCGTACGCCTTTTCAAGGACCTCGATGTGAGCCTTCAGCTCCTCGCGGCTCAAGCGGGCACGACCCCGTCGGGATCCGCGGACGACGCGCTCCCGCTCGCCAACTCGGCCCCGGTCGGCTCCGTCCCCAGCTTCCAGAGGTCGGGATCGTAGTGCTCAAGGTACTCCTCGCGCGTGATCCAGCCCTTGATCATGGAGCGGGTCATCCAGCGCTTCTCGGGCCGGATGGCGAAGTAGACGTGGGCGATGACCATCGTGACGAGCCCGACGCCGCACAGCCCGTGCAGGACGAACACGAGGCCCCACGTGGAGTCGGAGAGGAAGTACGGGTTGCTCGCCCAGAACCAGGTGTCGACCCCCACCATCATGAGGAGTCCCGTGACGATAACTCCGCCCGACACGAGCGTGACGGCGTTGTGGTAGGCCCGCTGGTCGAGCGGGTACTTGCCGGACCGCTCCTCCTTGGCCGGCTGGCGGCGCAGGAACTTCCCGACCGCCCGGAAGGCCTGCCCGATCTCCTTCGTCCCGGTCCACACGGACCAGAAGTCCTGCTTCGTCGTCGCGTGGATGATGTGCCAGATGATGAGGAGGGTGAGGACGATCCCCGCGATCCAGTGGATCGTGACCCAGGCGAACTGGACGCCGATCACGGGGAAGAACGCCGTGACCAGCAGCGTGAGCATCGTCGCCGCCATGAGCCAGTGGAACGTCCGGGACGCCTGCGAGTGGCGCTCCACCCGTTCGGGCACTTCAGGAGCCGCCTCCGGCGCGGTCTTCGGAGCCTTGGGCGCCATGATCCAGACGTAAAGATGGTGTCCGACCACGAACAGGAAGCCGGCGATCGCGGCGGCCCAGAGCAGATCCCAGGCGACCCCGACGAGCACCTCCTGGCCCCAGGGATTCGGCGCAGTACGGAGAATCTCCATCCAGGCGGTCTCCTTTCCGGGAGGCGGCTAGGCCATGTCTCCCCGCACCGCGCGCCGGACGAGATTCCGCGCGAGCGGCACCTTGTAGTCGTTGTGGCGCAGCGGCTTGAAGCCGCGCGTAGCGAGTTCGCCGGCCGCCATGCCGGTGTCATCGTTCGCCGGCATCCCCTGCACGAGATCCTCGACGTCGGTCAGCCGCACCGGCGTCGGGGCCACGCCGTTGATCGCGATCCGGGCGCGCTCGATCGTGCCGTTCGACTCCACGATCGCGGCGGCCACGCTGGCCAGCGCCCAGTCCCACGACTTCCGGTCGCGGACCTTCTCCCAGTAGAAGCGCGCGCCCGCCCAGTCTCCGGGGATGCGCACGTGCGTCAGGAGATCGCCCGGCTCCAGCACGGTCATGCGCTCGATGTCGATCTCCGGGCCGACGAAGAAGTCCTCGGCCTCGTAGACGCGCTCGCCGCCCGCGTTCCGCACCATCATCTGCGCGCCGAGCGCGACCAGCGCGCCAGCCGTGTCCGCCCCGTTCACCGCCACGCAGCGGCTCTGTCCCGTCACGGCGTGCTCGCGGTTCATGGAGCGGGGCGTCCCCGCGTAGCAGATGTTCCCGCCCGCGCGGTAGCACGGCCACCCGCCGCGGTAGTACCAGCAGCGGGTGTCCTGGATGAGGTTGCCGCCCAGCGTCCCCTGGTTGCGGATCTGCGGCGTCGCCACTTGGGCGGCGGCGTCGGCGAGCAGTCCGAAGCGGGACCGCACGTCGTCGCTCGCCACCACGTCGCGGAGCGAGGTCATGGCGCCGATCTCGAGCCCGTCCCCGCTGGCGCGGATGCCGGCCAGCTCGCTCACGGAGCCCAGCTCGACGACGACGTCGGGCCGCTTGATGCGGTCCTTGAACCAGTCCATCGAGTCGAGGCCGCCGGCCAGGACCCAGGTGTTGTCATGGCGCTCGAGCACGTCCAGCGCCTCGTCCACGCTCGTCGGCTGGAAGAGCTCGAACGCGGGCATCATGTCGCGAATCACGGCCATCGTTCTATCTCCCCTAGCTGTGGATCTCGGTGAGTGCGTGCGGCTGCGCCCGGCCCTCGAGTTCGGCCAGGATCACGTCCGTCGTCAGCGGGATCCGGCACAGGCAGCGCCCGCCGAGCGCGTCCGCGATCGCGGAGGTGACCGCCGCGGACCCGGCCCCGACCGGGGGCTCCCCGATCCCCTTGGCGCCGATCGGCGTCTGCGGGTCCGGCTCGCCCGCCGCCGCCCAGTCCATGCTGAGCGGCACATCAAGGATGCCGGGCGGTCTCGCGGTATAGAGCCGGTGGGCGAAGGGCACGCCCCACTTCGGGTCGAACACCCACTTCTGGCTGCGCGCCTGGCCGAAGCCCTGCACGCTGCCGCCGTGGATCTGGGCCGCGAGGCTGCGCGGGTGCACGACGACCCCGCAGTCGGCGGAGCCCGTATAGTCGACGAGTACCACGTCGCCGGTCTCTGTGTCGAGTTCGACGACTGCGAAGCCCACGACCCACGACCACGTCGAGCCCTCGTGCGAGAAGTTGTCCCGGGCGACGCCCAGCAGACCCTGGCCCGCGAGCTGCGTGGCGGAGGCCCGGGTGTAATCGTTGATGTCCTCCGGCAACTCCTGGCCGGAGTATTCGCCGCCCATGGCGATGGCGCGCTCCGCGGCCTGCGCGAAGCTCATCGAGCCTCCCGGTCCGGTCACGCGCGCGCCCTCGACCCGGTACCCGCTCGCCGCGCCGCCGAGCGCGGCGGCCGCGACCTCCTGCAGCTTCCGCTTCATGTCGAGCGCGGCGGCATAGTTGGCGCGGGTGTGCGCGTGGATCGTCTGGCTCCCCGCCTGCACCGAACTGTACGGGTGGTGCTGCGAACTGTCGCCCCAGATGACTGCGCAGTCGTCCCACTCGAGGCCGAGTTCGTCCGCCGCGGCGCGGGCCGTGTCCGCCATGGAGTGCGTGCCGAGGTTCCCGATCCCCTGGTGGATGTAGAGCTTCCCATCGGGGCGGATGAGCAGGAGTCCGTCGAACCCCGACGAACCGCCGACGTACGGGCTCAGGCCGACGCCGACTCCCGTGACCTTCGTCCCGTTCCGCTGTCCGCTGAGCGCCTGCTTCCCGGCCCAGTCGAACTGCGCCGCGCCCGCATCGATCGCCTCGCGCACGAAGGCGCTCGTCGTCGTGGCCCGCTGCGGCCCGAACTCGGAGTCGTGCGAGGGGGCGTTGATCTTCCGGATCTCCACCCGGTCGATGCCCAGTTCGCGGGCCGCCTTGTCGACGAGCGGCTCGAGCATGGCGACGATCTGCGCGCCGCCCGGCGCCCGCTGCGCCGCCCGCGGCGGCGTGTTCGTGTAGAGCGTGAGGCCGCGGAAGCGCATCGCGTCGGGTTGGTACATGAGGTCCGTCACGGCACCCGCGGTGTTGTAGTCGCCCGACCGTCCGTACGGCCCGTGGTCCTGGACGATGTAGAGGTCGATCCCCGTGATCTTCCCGTCGCTGCGGAAGCCCATCTTCGTCCACGCCTGGAAACCGGGACGCGCGCGTCCGATGTAGTTCTCCTCGTAGCGGTTGATCCGCATCATCACCGGCCGCTGGATCTTCCTCGCGAGGAGCGCCGTGACCTGGTAGATCGTGGCGCCGGCGATCTTGGAACCGAAGCCGCCGCCGCAGTACTGGCCTACGAAGACGACATCCTCCGGCTCGAGGCCCAACTGCCCGGCCAGCGCCTGGTGGGTGCGCTGGGTGCTCTGCGTCGACCCGTACAGGTAGCAGCGCCCGTCCTCCCAGTACGCCATGGAGCTGCGCGGCTCCATCGGATGGTGGGTCAGCGACTGGTGCACGATCGTGTCCTCGAGGACGTAATCGGCCTCTGCGAACGCCGCGTCGAGATCGCCGTGCGCCCACTCGTCCGTCGGCTCGCCCATCGGCAGCCGGCCCTCGGCTTCCGCCGCGTCGAACTCCGCCTGCGGCCACTTCAGAGAGACGAGTTCGCGCCCGCTCTCGCCGAAGCGCATGACGTTGCCCTCGAGACGGGCGTCCGGGCCGCCGGGCCGCAGGCTGTCGAGCGGGTCGATCGCGAACGGGAGCGGCTCGAGGTCGATGTCGATCGCCTCGATCGCGTCCGCCGCCGTCGTCTCGTCCACCGCCGCCAGCGCCAGGATCGGCTCGCCCACGTACTTCGGCTCGTCCGTGAGCGCCGCCTCGCCGGGCGCCTCGGGCTGGTTGACCTCGCTCGCCCGCAGGATGCCGAGCACGCCGGGCATGGCGAGCGCGCGGCTCGCGTCCAGGCTGCGCACGCGAGCGTGCGGCATGGGGCTGAGGAGGAGCTTCGCGAAGACCATGCCTTCGGCCCGGAAGTCCTCCGCGTACTTGGCCCGTCCCGTGACTTTCGCGCGCAGATCCGGCGGCGAAATGTCCTGTCCGATTAGCGCCATGATCGTCCTCCCCTCACACCATGCGCCGCGCGTACTCGGCGGCACGCATGGCGGAGTTCAGGATTTTGTCGTAGTCCCCGCAGCGGCAGAGGTTGCCGGAGAGGGCCTCGGCGGCCTCCTCGCGCGTGGGCTCCGGATTCTCGTTCGTCAGCGCGACCATGCTCATGATGAAGCCGGGCGCGCAGAAGGCGCACTGGAATCCGCCTTCGTCGATCACCGCCTGCTGCACCGGGTGCAGCGTGCCGTCCGCGCCCTCGAGCCCCTCGACCGACGTCACCGACCGGTCGCGCACCGCGTTCGTCAGCAGCGAGCACGCGTAGTGCGAGACCCCGTCGATGAGCACCGTACAGGCGCCGCACTCCGCCCGGTCGCACCCGAGCTTCGTGCCCGTGAGCCCCAGCTTATAGCGGAGCGTCATGGCCAGCGTCTCCTGCGGCATGACATCCACCGAACGCGACACGCCGTTCACGTTCAGCGAGATCATGCGGGGCATAGACGCGCGCACCGCCGCGCTCGCCGACAGGCTCCGGGCCCGGAAGAGGTGGCTGGAGGAGGAGACCACCGCGCCGGTCGCGATGACCCCCTTGATGAACGTCCTGCGGGAATGACCGGTTGGGGTCTCGGTCGTGATCTCGGCGTCACTCATGGGCGAACCTCAAGCGGGAGACCTTCTTGCGCGTTTGCGTCGCGCTCACCGCGTTCCCGCGGGAGACGCAACGATCCACGGTGAATCCTTACATCGACCGCCCCCGGAAACAAGACTGGCGGCCGCGCTCCCGGCGGGTTGTTACAGGATCCTGAGGAATCGCGGGTCCACGGAAAGGAGGAGGACCCAGCGCCCTTCGCTGCCGCCGGGCGCTGGGTCGCCGCGCAGGCCGCGCATGACGTCGAGCCGAAGGATGTCGTAGAAGAGTCCCAAGCCGAGGCCGGCCGAGGCACGCAGCCCCTCGCTTCCGTCCACGCCGAAGCGGCGGGCGGCATCCTCCCCGGCGCCTCCGAGCCCGGCCCAGCCGGCGGCTCCAATCGCACGCAACCGCACCCAGGGGGCGGCGACGGTGCGCGACACTTCCGTGCGCCACAGCGCCATGCGGTCCCCGCCCCAGCCGCGAAACTCGTAGCCGGGCAGCGAACCGCGCCCCCCGAGCAGGAAGAGCCGCTGGGCCGGCAGCTCCCCGCCGGCAAGACCGAGCTCCACGTCGCTCGCCCAGTTCCACGCGCCCCCCGGACGCCCCCGGGCCCGCAGCGCGGCAGTGGCGCGCGTGTAGCCGAAGTCCCCGACGCCGTTCGCCGCAGCTTCGCCCGCGAGATCCAGCGTCCACCGCGTGCCCGATCCGCTCCGGAGTGCCACCGTCAAGCCGGCATCGAGCCGGGCCAGGTCCCCCTGGTCGACCGGACGCACGGGGCGAGCCGACCGATCTCCGAACGGCGCGGTCCCGACGACCAGCGCGGCGCTCCGGTGGCGCTCGAGCGAGGCACCTACGCGCCAGCGCACGGGACCGCCGCGGCGGGCGATCCCGATCCGTCCGCCCGTGGCGAGGTAGGGGTCCTCGTAATCTTCTCCCCTGGCGAGGAGGGCAAGCGTCCGCAGCACCCCCGCGGCCGCGGTCGGTCCCGCATCGCGGTGAGCCCGCAGCCAGCCGTCGGCCTCCACGTCGACCTCCCCCAGCCGCCGCCGCAGTCCAAGGCCTGCCTGGGGCCGCGCCTCCCCGAGCGCGTGGCCGCCCGCGAACGATACCCGCGTGAGATCGTTCGGCCGGTAGGCGGCTCCGGCCCCGATAAAGAGCCCCTCGGAACGACGCGCCCGAATTCCCCCCGATGCGTTCGGGAGCGCGAGCTGCCAGCGCCGGCCCCCGAGCAGGGGCTGCCGCCGCAGGAGCTCGCGCGCGTTCGCGACGACCGCGCCCGGATCGCCGTCGGCGCTTGCCGCCTCGAGCGGACCCCCGTACAGCGAATCTTCCCATCCGTCGAAGCGGGCCAGCTCTTCCTCGCGAACGCTGTAGATGAGCTGTCCCGGCCCGAGCCCGAAGAGCGCCTCCTCGTCGAATCCGTAGTCGAGCACGCGGAGGCGGGTGCGGACCAGCGTCTCGAGCGGGAAGTCGAACCAGGGAAGTGAGCGCACGATCTCGACCTCCTGCTCGTCGGGAAGCCAGTACCGGCCTTCCTGCAGGGCCGAGCGCAGGTCGACGACGAGCCGCACGATCTGCGGGTCGCGATAGGCGGCGGGGGTGAACGTGAGCCGCATCCGCGCGATGGCCCCCGTCTCCCGCTCGACGAAGAGCGAACCCACAGCGCCCGCGTCCGTTCCGTCCCGCGGACGGACCTCGAGTTCGAAGACGCGGGCGGTGCGGTCGCGAACACGGATCTCGAGCGAGTCCGCGAGCCGGTACTCGTAGAACTCGGGGGCGCCTTCCCCCGCGGGATGGAGCACGTCCCGGATCTCGTGGCCGTCTCCGATCCGGATCCGGTCCTCGAAGTCGTCGAGGACGAGAAAGAGATGGTCGAGGTGATAGGCGATCGTCGTGGGGAGCCGGAGTTCGTGCCGGCGGCCGACAATCGTCTGCATCGAGCGGTCCGGGTGCTGCCAGCGCACATCAACCGCGATCTGGTCCGCCCGGATGACGTGCCTTTCCCCGAGGATGTCGCCGAGGTAGTACACGTGCCCCTGCACGTCGGCCCGAAACCGTTCGAGGGAGCTGTCGGCCCAGGCGTGCCGTCGCGCATCGATCGCGCGCTCGATGAGCAGAAGCGCCGCCTCGGAGTTCCAGCCATCGGAGCCCCCGGCCCGCGGAGCCTCGGCCGGCGCTGCCGGGATCTCCTGGGCTCCGGCCCCGGCCGCGAAGCGGAGCATCGCCAACGCGACCGCCACGGCGGCGGCCACGCGCCTCCCGTCAGCCGAAGAGGTCCTCCTGCCCGTCATCGTCCGACTCCATGACGCGCCGCAGTCTGCCGGCCCAGTACTCGACGTCGAAGCCCTCTTCGTTCTTCAGCATCCGCTTGAGCACCGGCGACAGGTCGCGCAGCGCACCCACGAGGTCCTCGGCGATGGAGCCGGCTTCGGCGACCCGGGCTTCGTCCGGGAGCGACGCCATGTCCCGGAGGATGGAAGCCTCGGACCGGGACGCCGTGACGGACTCGGGCCGGGTGGCGACGAAGACCTCCGTCCGCCGGCCGGGGCCCCGATCCTCCTCGATCGGGAGGAGCCCGACGATCTGGTCGGAGCGCCAGTACTTCGCGTACCCGAGGTGGACCATCCGGTCGCGCTTGATCTCCACGCCGCCTCCGTTCCGCCTGCTCGCAGCTCCGTGGGAAAAGCCCCTGTTGGAGCCCTGACGGGTCCAAGCTCGCGAACGTCCCGTCCGCGCCGCAACACCGCCGGACGCACCAACTGGCCGCATGCCGCCGGCCGCATGCCGCCGGCTCGGTTGATTGGCCGTTGAACGCGTCGCGGAGCATGTTCAGCGACGCCCATGGCCAGAATACGCACCATCCGTGATCCCCTTTGGGGGAACGTCCGCGTGGAGGGAGACGCGGCCGAGATTCTCGACGCGCCCCAGTTCCAGCGCCTGCGGCGCGTCAAGCAACTCGGCTTCGCGCACCTCGTGTATCCCGGCGGCGTGCACAACCGCTTC
The DNA here is from genome assembly GCA_009841015.1 of Candidatus Palauibacter denitrificans. Classification (GTDB taxonomy): domain Bacteria; phylum Gemmatimonadota; class Gemmatimonadetes; order Palauibacterales; family Palauibacteraceae; genus Palauibacter; species Palauibacter denitrificans. The sequence continues at coordinate 31,508 of VXMQ01000016.1, forward strand.
CTGCACGCCCTCGGCGTCTACCATCTCGTGTCGCGGGCCATCTCCCGACTCGAGCGCGACGGGCACCTCGAGGCGCTGGATGCGGAGGACATGGACGAACTGCCGGTGGTTCGTCTCGGCGCGCTCCTCCACGACGTCGGGCACTACGCCTTCTCGCACGCGGTGGAGGAACTCGGTCCGAGCGCGATCCCGGGAGACCATGAGGAGATCGCGGCGCACTTCATGGCGGTGGACCCGATCCGGCGCGTCCTCGAGCGGTACGGCCCGGATGCCACGGCCCGCATTGGCGCCCTCATCCGCGGGAAGTCCGGCCACCCGCTGCAGGGGCTGATCTCGGGATCGCTGGACCTCGACAAGATCGACTACCTCCGGCGCGATTCCCTCTTCTGCGGCGTGCCGTACGGGGCCGTGGACGTCGACCGTCTCCTCCCCGCGCTGACCGTTGCCCGCGAAGGAGAGGGACGCCGGCTCGAACTCGCGGTCAGCGAGAAGGGACTCAGCGCCCTGGAGACGCTCCTCATCTCGAAGTACCAGATGTTCCGCAACGTCTACTGGCACCATGCCGTGCGCGCCGCGACGCTGACCTTCGTGCGCCTCGTCCAGACGGCGCTCGACAGCGGCCTGCTCGCGTCCGACGACCTGGCGGGGCCCAGCGACGAGGAACTGCTCGCCCTCATCGGCCGGCGCATCGAACGGTCGGCGGCAGGCCCGGGCTACGACGGCGCGTCCGCTGTCGGCCGGGCGGCGAAGCTGCTGCGGGCGCTCGTCGACCGGCGTCTCCCGAAGCGGCTCGTGGAGTTGACGGGCGACCAGCTCCCGGACGCGTTGTCGTCGTGGCCGTCGCGGCGCCCGGACCTCGTCGCCGCGCTCGAGCGGCGCATGGCCCGCGAGTGGGGTCTCTCCGAGGGCGCGGTGATGCTCGACTATCCGAGTTACCCGGGCATGCTCGAACTCAACCTGCTCCTCGTGCGGAACGACGGCGAAGTCCGCCGGCTGACCGCGCTGGGCGAGCGAGGCCTCATCGACATCCCGCGGCTCGGGCGTTCCCTGCACCATTCCGCGCGCGTGCTGCGCATCTTCTCCTTCGAACCCTCCGCTCCCCGCGATCCGAAGCCGGTGCTGGCGCTGATCGAGGCCGCCGAAGAGGAAGTGGAGGCGCGGCTCGAGTTGGGAGCGGGCCTCCTGACCTGACCTGCCCCCCGGCCGCTCCTGGCGCTGACGCGGGGTCTTGCCCCGGACTGCTGGACCTCGTTCGCGCACAGCCCCGCGTGCGCGGTAGGATCAACAGCCTGCGGTGAGGGGTTCAAGGGAGAAGCGCGACGAGAGCGCAGACCACCCGCAAAGGTTTGTCCGATGGCCGGATCGGCGCTGCCGATCGAACCACAGCGAGACAGCGCGAGAGCGCGGAAGATCCACTCGCCCGCGTCCGCGTCGAACGGCGCGCGTCCGGCTACGGAGCCACGCGCGGACGCGCCCCTCGTGCGGCTGGGCCACCTGGACACGCTCTGGTTCCAGGTCACCGGGACGATCTGCAACCTGCGCTGCGTCCACTGCTTCATCAGTTGCGCCCCGGATAACGACAGCTTCGAGTTCCTCTCGCTCGCCGAGGTCGAGAACTGGCTTCGGCGCTCGGAGAAGTGGGGCGTCAAGGAGTACTACTTCACCGGCGGCGAGCCCTTCATGCACCCCGACCTCCCCGCCATGCTGGAACGGACCCTGGAGCGGGGGCCCGCTTCCGTGCTGACGAACGGGACCCTTCTCCCCGCACGGGCCCTGAGGCCCATCGCACGGACCGCGCGCGCGGCGAGTTACTCGCTCGAAATGCGCGTGTCCCTGGATGGGCCCTCGCCCGAGACGAACGACCCCATCCGGGGCGAGGGCACCTTCGACCGCGCCATGGACGGCGTCCGCAAGCTGCTCGAGGAGGGATTCCTCCCGATCATCACCGCGACGCAGGTGTGGGAACCGGAACGGGACGAAGAGGTGCGGCAGACGTTCGTTGCCCGGCTTCGGGCGCTCGGGTACGAGAACCCGCGGCTCAAAATCCTCCCATCGCTCCGCATCGGACGCGAGGCGGACCGCGTGCGCCCCTACTCGGATGAGGAGCGCGTGACGAAGGCGATGATGGAGGGATACGAGGAGAACCAGTTGCTCTGCGCGTCGAGCCGGGTGGTGACGAGCCGCGGCATCTACGCCTGTCCCATCCTCATCGAGACGCCGGCGGCGCGCATGGGTTCGACGCTGGAGGAGGCGTCCCGCCCGGTGCGGCTAGATGAGTCCGCGTGCTACACGTGCTGGCTGCACGGCGCGATCTGCTCCAACTACGGGGGCATCGGGCAGGATGTCTCCTGAACCGCGGCGGATCGCCGTCTTCGGGGGTATCTACAGCAATCACCGGGCGCTGGCGGCCGCGATCGAGGACGCCACCGCGCGGGGGGCGGAAGCCCTCTACTGCCTGGGTGACCTCGGGGCGTTCGGCCCCCACCCGGACCGGGTTTTTCCGCTCCTGATCGACCACGACGTACGCGTCGTGCGCGGGAACTACGACGATTCGATCGCGCGCGGCCTCGACGACTGCCAGTGCGGCTACACCGACCCGCGCGACAACTACTTCGCCCGGCTCTCGTACCGCTACACCTTCAGGAACACAAACGAGCGGTGGCGCCGCTGGATGGGCCGCCTCCCCGGCGAAATCCGCCTCGAGGCGAACGGCGCGCGGGTACTCATGTGCCACGGCAGCCCCCGGCGCATGAACGAGTTCCTCTGGGAATCCGCGACCTCGACGCAGTTCCTGGCCTGGCTCGCCACCGAGTACGAGGCGGACATCGTGCTCGCGACCCATACCGGGATCCCCTGGCAGCGCCCGCTATCCGGCGGCGGGCTCTTCGCCAACGTCGGCGTGCTGGGCCGGCCCGCGAACGACGGGCGGACGGAGGTGTGGTACGCGCTGCTCGATTTCGGCGCCGACACGGGTGCACCGCCGAGCCTCGAGTTCGTGCCATTGGGCTACGATCACGAGCGCCTCGCGGCCGAGATGCGCGACGAAGAACTGCCGGAGGAGTTCGTGGAGACGATCCTCACGGGCTGGTGGACCACCTGCCTCGAAGTCCTCCCCGCCCGCGAACGCGCTCGCGGTCGGTTCTGACGCACCCGCCGCGGCATACATTTTGCGGGGTGGCCGATCCGCGTTTAGCTTCATTACAGCGTCAGATGGTCCGCGCGCGACGGAGCCGGCATCGGTAGCTCGGCCCGGCAGCCTGACCGGGTCGACGTCCCGCAGAGAGAGGAAGTTGCGATGGATCGAGAGGATTTGTCGCCCAACATCCTTGAACGCTACCTCGAGGAACTGGGCCGTTATCCGCTTCTGAGCCCCAGCGAGGAACGTGAGACGGCGCGCTCGGCTCGCAGTGGCGACACCTCCGCCCTCGACCGTCTCATCCGCGCGAATCTGCGCTTCGTCATCTCCGTCGCCCGACGTTACCGCAACAAGGGACTGAGCTTCCTCGACCTCATTCAGGAGGGGAACGTCGGCCTGGTCATCGCCGCCCGGAAGTTCGATCCGGACCACGGCGTGAAGTTCATCAGCTACGCCGTGTGGTGGATTCGCCAGGCGATCCTGTCCGCCATCGCGAAGCAGGGCAGGCCGGTGCGGGTGCCTCTCAACCGGGCGACCGAGCTGGCGCGCATGATCCGCGCGCGGGGCGAACTGCGTCAGACGCTCGACCGTGAGCCCAACGACCAGGAGATCGCCGACGGGACGGGGTTGACGACAGCCACGGTCGCGCTACTGCGGCGACTGAATGCGCGCGAGGTTCGGCTCGACGCGCGGGTCGGGGCCACCGACGACAGCGATCTCGCGGAGCGGCTCCTCGCGGACGAGACGGATGTCGAGGAGGTCGTCGAACAGCGCCTGCTGAAGCGGCACATCGCCGAGGGTCTGCGCCGCCTGCGGCCACGCGACGCCCGCGTCGTCCGGCTGTACTACGGGCTCCAGGGTGAGGACCCGCACACGCTGGAGCAGATCGGCCGCCTGCTGGGCGTGACGCGCGAACGCGTCCGACAGCTTCGGGACCGGGCGCTCCGGGAGTTGCGGGAGGGCCCCGAAGGACAGAGCCTCGCGACCTTCGCGACCTAGTGGCGGGTCCCAAAAGTCCCGGCAGGAGTCGGCGGCGCTGACTCCGGTCGGCCTGTTTCAGCATCCCGACTGCAGCCGGCACGACACGGGATGGGGTCACCCGGAGCACCAGGGACGGCTCCGCTCGGTGATGACCGCGCTCGAGCGGGCGCTGCCCGAGCTTCACGAGGATGTCCTCCCCGTCATGCCGCCGCCGGCGGACATCGCCGCACTCGAACGGGCCCACACGCCGGGACATGTGGAACGCGTGCGTGCGGTCTGCGACCGGTCCGTCGAGATCGGAGGGATCGTGCGCATCGATCCGGACACGCCGGTCTCGCCGGGAAGCTGGGCCGCCGCGCTCGCCGCGTCCGGGTGCGGAATCGCGGCGGTGGACGCGGTCCTCGACGGAACGTGCCGCGCCGGTTTCTGCGCCGTGCGCCCGCCGGGCCACCACGCGACGCCGGATCGGGCGATGGGCTTCTGCCTCTTCAACCACATCGCCGTGGCCGCCCGTCACGCCCTGGCCCGGCCGGAAGTCGAACGGGTCCTGATCGTGGACTGGGACGTGCACCACGGAAACGGGACCCAGGATATCTTCTACGACGATCCCTCCGTCTTCTTCCTCTCGATGCACCAGCACCCTCTCTTCCCCGGCACCGGGTCCTCCGATGAACGGGGGCGGGGAGCGGGAGAGGGGACGACGCTGAACCTCCCCATGCCCGCGGGTCTCCCGCCCGAGCGCTACGTGGAGACTCTGCTCGACGGCGTGGATCGGGTACTGTCCCGCTTCGAGCCCGACCTCACCCTCATCTCCGCCGGGTTCGACGCGGGAGCGGAGGATCCGCTGGGAGGCTTCACCCTCGCCCCGGCGCACTTCGACACGCTCACGCACGAGGTCCTCGGCCGGACGCGGGGCACCGCCCGAAACCGCGTGGTCTCCTTCCTCGAGGGCGGTTACAATCCCGACGAACTGGGACGCAACGTCGTCTCGCACCTGACGGCCCTTCGCGACGCCACGGGCTGACCGCCACAGGCTGACGCCCCGGGAGCGCGCCCCCGCAGAACAGGAGTCCGGCCTTGCCCGACCTCGATGCCATCTTCCTGGAGACCGCTTCCAGCGAGCTCCAACGACAACAAATCGACGCTTGGCTCCTGTACGACTTCCGGGCGCTCAATCCGCTGGCGGCGCACCTCGTAGGCCTGCCCGAAGGCCAGAAGCGCCGGTACTTCGTCCTCATCGAGCCGGGGCGGACGCCGCACGCGCTCGTCCAGAAGATCGAGGTGTCCGGATGGGACGGCTGGTCGCACCGGCTCACGAGCTACGTCGGCTGGGACGAGATGGAGACGGCGCTGCGCGAGATGCTGCGAGGCATGGGTACGGTCGCGATGGAGGTGAGCCCGCGCGATTCGATCCCGTACGTCGACCACGTGCCCGCCGGCGTCGTCGAACTTGTCGAATCGCTCGGACCCCGGGTCGTCAGTTCGGTGGACCTGATCTCCGGGACGGCGGCCCAGTGGGGCGCGCACGGGCACGCGCTGCACCACGCGGCGGCCGAGATCCTGGCGCGGACCGCCCGGACGGCGTTCGAACTGGCGGTGCGCGCGGCGGGGCTGACGCCCGAGGCGGACCCCGGGACGGCCGCCGCCTTCGACACCTCCGGCGAGCCGACCCCGGTCACGGAGCACGATCTGGCCGAATGGATCCGGGCGCGGCTGCGCGCCGAGGGCCTGACGGAGACGGATACGATCGTCGCGGTGGGCCCCAACGCCGCCAAGCCGCACTACGAACCTCCGGCCGAGGGCTCGTCGGCCCTCGCGGCGGACCAGGTGTTCATGGTGGATCTGTGGGGGCGCGTGGCGGGGGAGCCCGAGGCGGTGTTCGCCGACCAGACGTGGATGGGCTTCCTCGGCCCGGAGCCGCCCGCCGATGTGGTTGCCGGGTGGGACGCGGTCGTCGCGGCCCGCGACGCGGCGGTCGAAGTCATCCGGAAGGACCCGGGCGCCACGGGCGCGGACGCGGACCGGGCGGCCCGGGAGGCGCTGATCGCGCGCGGCTATGAGGACGCGATCTTCCATCGCACGGGGCACGGGATCGACCGCGAAATCCACGGCGTCGGTCCCACTCTGGACAGCATCGAGATGCGGGACGACCGGCGGCTCGTGGCGGGCGTCGGCTTTTCCGTCGAGCCCGGCGTCTACCTGGAGGGACGCTTCGGCCACCGGACGGAAATCGATGTCTACATGCGCGAGGATGGGCCCGAAGTCACTCCGTCCCGCATTCAGTACCATCTCTGGCGGACGACAGGCGCATGAGAATCTCGTGGGAGCCGTTCCACGTCGAGACGGCGCACCCGTTCGGCATCAGCCGCGGCGTGAAGACGGGCGACGACCTGGTGTGGGTGCGACTGGAGCACGAGGGGATCGAGGGGTGGGGCGAGGCGGATCCGTCCGGGTACTACGGGGAGACGGCGGAGACGGTGGAAGCCGCGCTGAGAAGGCTGGCTCCCCGCATCGAGGAGGTGGAAGACCCGTTCCGGCTCGAGCACATCGAGCGGGACCTCGCGAGCCTCCTCGGCCGCAACGGGTCGGCCCGCTGCGCCATCTCGTCGGCGCTTCACGACTGGGTCGGAAAGCGCGCCGGGCTTCCGCTCTGGAAGCTCTGGGGCCTGGATCCGGCCGACGCGCCGCTCAGTTCGTTCACGATCGGCATCGACGCTCCGGATGTCATGGCCCGGAAGACGCGCGAGGCCGAGGCGTGGCCCATCCTCAAGATCAAGCTCGGGAGCGACGACGACGAAGCGCGGCTGAGCGCCGTCCGCGGTGCCGCGCCCGACAAGATCCTGCGCGTGGATGCCAACGCGGCCTGGACGCCGGCGGAAGCCATCGAGGGGATCGCGATGTGCGCCGAGTACGGGGTGGAGTTCGTGGAGCAGCCGCTCCCGCCGACGGAGAACGACGAACTCGCCTTCGTCCGCTCGCGCGCGGTTCTCCCCATCGTCGTGGATGAGTCGAGCATCGTGGCAAGCGACATCCCGCGACTCGACGGCCTCGTCGACGGCATCAACATCAAGCTCGCCAAGTGCGGAGGTCCGAGGGAGGCGCTCCGCATGATCCACACCGCGCGCGCCTGCGGCCTTTCGGTGATGCTCGGGTGCATGCTGGAGACGAGCCTCGGGATCGCGCCCGCGGCGCACCTGGCCTCGCTCGTCGACTACGCGGATCTGGACGGCGCCGCGCTCCTGCGTTCGGATCCGTTCACCGGCCCGCATCTGGAGGAGGGTCGCATCGTCCTGACCGAAGGTCCGGGGCTCGGTGTTGAGCGCGCGGCCACGGGGGCGCCCGTCTGAACCACGGGAAACTCGCGGTCAAGATCTGCTGCATCGAGAGCCCCGAGGAGGCCGCGCTCGCCGCCCGCTACGGGGCGACGGCGATCGGGCTCGTGTCGGCGATGCCGAGCGGGCCGGGGGTCATCGACGAGGCCTCGATCCGCCGCATCGTGGCCGGGGCCCCGCGCGGCGTCGCAACCTTCCTGCTCACGTCGCGGACGGACCCCGGAGAGATCGCCGCTCAGCAGCGCCGAACCCGGGCCGACACGCTCCAGCTCGTGGACCGGGTGGCGCCCGACGCGCTCCGCAGCCTGCGCCGCCGGCTGCCGGACGTCTCGCTCGTTCAGGTCGTCCACGTCCGGGGAGAGCACTCGGTGGAGGAGGCGGTCGCGGTGGCGCCGCTGGTCGACGCGGTCCTGCTCGACTCAGGCAACCCGGACCTCCGCGTGCGGCAACTCGGGGGCACGGGCCGCGTCCACGACTGGAGCCACAGCCGCGCCATCGTCGAGCGGGCCGGCTGCCCGGTCTACCTCGCGGGCGGCCTCCGTCCGACCAACGTGGCGGCGGCACTGCGCGCGGTTCGTCCGTTCGGCGTGGACGTCTGCTCGGGAGTGAGAACGGAGGGACGGCTCGACGAGAAGCTGCTGCGACGCTTCATGCGCGCGGCGCCAGGCAGCGGGAAGGAGTGCCGCTAGTCCGTGACGAGGGCGCCGCGCCGGCACTCGAGCGCGAGTTCCTCCGTCTCCGACGCCCCGCACGCCTCGCGCCGCGCGGCTTCGTCCGCGTAGAGAGAGTACAGCGCCTCTCCCATCGCTTCGTGACACCGCGGTTTGGCCGAGTCCTCGAGGGCGCGGCAGAACGAGAACCCGGCGTCCGTCGTCGCGGTGACGTCCACGAAGTTCCTCACGACGCCCACGTAGCACCACACGCGGTAATCCTCCGGCGACTTCCGGCACTCGCGGCGCGCATCATCCTCGTCCTGCAGCGTACGGCCGCTGATGTCGCGGCCGAGGCTCATAAAGCAGTCGTCCCGCCAACCGTCGGGCGCGTCGAGACAGGTGGAGGCCGCGTCCGCGATGTCCCCGTCGTTGTGCCAGAGCATGGCGGATGTCTGCATCTGGTAGCAGGAGGTCAGGTATTTCTCGTCCAGAATCGAGCAGGGATAGTGCGGGTCGTCGGAGCGTAGCGGTTCGAAGGCTTCGATCCCCTCGGCCATCGCCATCACCCCGTGGTCGTGCGCGCCCGCGCCATGGGCCGAGGCCTCGGCCCCTTCGCCCGCCCCGTTCTCCGAGGCGGTATCGGCGGACACAAGTGCGGCGGCCGGATGGTGAGGAGCGACCGCGTTGACCACGTTCTCCATGAAAGCGCCGCCGTAGCACGAGTTCCGGTTCCATCCGGTCGTCAGCAGATCGCAGCCGTCGAGGGCCATGAGAAGGTGGTGGCCGTAGTACATCGTCAGACCGTGCCCGAGCCCGTGCAGGCACTGGAAGAGCAGCCAGCGGTCGGAGGGGTCCGCTTCGTAGGGCGCGCAGAGCCCGGCGACCTTTTCGGCGTCCGGTTCGCCCGTGGCGATGAAATAGGCCTGAACGACGCCGTGGTAGCACCCGGACTGGAAGACCTCGGTGCACTCCTCGAAGACGTCGGTGAAGGTCTCACCGGGCGCGTAGGCGCTGATGCCGATCGCGTGCGTGAGGACGTGGGACTGCGACTGAACATCCCTGTCCGCGGCGGCCAGCCACCCGAGCATGTCCAGCGCCGCAACGGTGCCGGATTCGGCGAGTTCGTCGAGGAGTCGTGCTTCATAGCATGCCTGCTTGTCCTCCCACGCCAACCCGCGGCACGCCTCGAAGGCGGCCACCGTTTCGGCCGGAGCGACGGGTGGCAGCGACGGCTCCCCGCAGGCCGCCGCCGCGAGCCCGATCGCCAGGACAAGCCCGAGGCCGCGAGCGCGACGGCGCCGGTGGGCTGGCACGGACACGACGGTCCGCGATCCTGATTCGCTCATTCCCTCTCCCTCGCTTGAAACGGGTGTACGAGCACAACCTGACGGAGCGTGATCCTCCCAACAACCGGCGCGGGCTCTTGCCAGGGCCTGCCACGGGCCCCTCAAAGGAGCGCCTCGGGATCGCGGTCGATCTCGAGCCGGAGACCCGAACCGGGCTGGCCCCGCTGCTCTCCAAGAAAGCGCAGAACGCCGCCGAGCGTGGCGGCGCGATCCGCCTTGATGAGGAAGTGCCACCTCCACCGCTCCCGGAGTCGGTCGATCGGACAGGGAGCCGGTCCGATGACCTCGATCCCCGCGAGCCCGCGACCCCGAATCAGCCGCCGCGTCCACTCGGACAGTTCCTCCGCGACGTCGATCACCCGGGACTCCGTCTTCCCGGAGATGACGAGGTTCGCGAGCCGGCGGTGCGGCGGATAGCCGGGTTCCTCCCGGTCGCCGAGTTCGCGTTCCGCGAAGCCTGTGTAGTCGTGCTCCGCGGCCGCGGCGAGCGCGTAGTGGCGCGGGCGGGAGGTCTGGACGAGCACCTCCCCCGGTTCGTCGCCCCGCCCGGCCCGTCCGGCGACCTGTTCAAGGAGTTGGAAGGTGCGTTCGCTGGCGCGGAAGTCCGGGAGATGGAGACCGACATCGGCGTTGATCACGCCCACGAGCGTGACCTGCGGGAAGTCGAGGCCCTTGGCGATCATCTGCGTGCCGAGCAGGATGTCGACCTCCCGCCTCCGGAACGCGTCCAGAATCTCGACGTGCGCCCACTTGGAGCCCGTGGTGTCGAGATCCATGCGGGCGATGCCGGCCTCGGGAAAGAGCTCGCCCACCCGGCGTTCGACCTGTTCGGTGCCGATCCCGGCGTAGCGCGGCGCGGGTCCGCCGCACTCGCCGCAACCGGACGGGGGCGGGCTCGTCGCGCCGCAGTGATGACATACGAGTTGTCCGCGCCGGCGATGATACGTGAGGGTCACGGAGCAGGCATCGCAGCTCCACACGTGGCCGCAGGCCGCGCACTCGGCGAAGGAGGCGTATCCGCGGCGGTTGAGAAAGAGAATCGTCTGCTCGCCCCGTTCCAGGCGCGCGGCGATCGCCTCCCGCAGCCGCCTGGAGAAGACCCGGGGTCCGCCGCCCGGCGGCGGGTCCTCCGCGTCCTGTCCCGGGCCCTCGCCGGCGTCGGCGCGCAGGTCGACGAGTTCCACCGAAGGGAGGCCGTGACCCGTCACCCGTTCCTCGAGTTCGAGAAGGCGGTAGCGCCCGCTCCGCGCATTCTTCCAGCTCTCCAGGGCGGGCGTCGCCGACCCGAGCACGCACAGCGCCCCTTCCAGCCGCGCGCGCACGATCGCGACGGAACGGGCGTGGTAGCGCGGCACGTCGGACTGCTTGTAGCTGCTCTCGTGTTCCTCGTCGACGATGATCGCGCCCAGATTCCGGACCGGCGCAAACACCGCCGAGCGTGGGCCGATCGCGATCCGTTTCCTTCCCTCGCGCAGGCTGCGCCAGGCGTCGAAGCGTTCACCGTCCGAGAGTCCCGAGTGCAGCACGGTGACCTCGTCGCCGAAGCGGGCCCTGAACCGCTGCACCGTCTGGGGCGTGAGCGCGATCTCCGGCACGAGGAAGATGCCGGAGCGGCCCCGAGCGAGTTGGCGCTCCAGCACCTCGAGGTAGACGGCCGTCTTGCCCGATCCCGTCACGCCGCGCAGGAGCGCGACGCGCCCCGGCGCATCAAGCCGTTCGAGTTCGCGCACGACCCGAACCTGGTCCCGGGTCAGCGTGAACCCGGGCTCCGGCTCCACCGGGCCTGCGAACGGATCCCGCTCCACCTCGCGCTCCACGAACTCGGCCAGGCGCCGCTCCACGAGCCCGCCGAGCACGCCGCGGCCGAAGCCGAGTTGCTTCGTCAGGTGTCCGACGCTCGCCTCGCCGCCGACCGACTCGAGCATCTCGTACAGCTCGCGCTGCCGCTTCGCCCGCCCGAAGGCGCGATCGCGTTCGCTCAGCGTCCGCAGCTCGCGCACAAGCCGGAGCGCGCGCTCGGTGCGGGGCCGTGCGGGGCTCCCTCCGCCGGCCCGGGCCCCGAGCGCCCCCGGTGGGAGGGCCGCTCTCAGCACCACGCCGAGGGGCGCCACGTAGTAGTCCGAGATCCAGCGGCAGAGATCGAGGAGAGACGGGTCGATCACCGGTACTTCGTCCAGGACGCCCCGCAGCTCCCGCAATCGGGGTTTCCCTGCCCGGTCCGTCCGCAGCCCGAGGCGGTCCACGACGCCGACCGCCGTCCCGCCGCCGAGCGGCACGCGAACGCGCACGCCGGGCTCCACGGCGCCGACGAGCGAGGCGGGGATCGAGTACGCGAGCGTACCGAGGAACGTCCGCGCGACCGCCACCTCGCACACGCCCGCGGAGCCTACCTCCCGCACCGCCTCCCCTGGGGGGCCTTCGCTTGACACGTCGCAGCCGGATTGCTTGTTTTCCGCCACCGAATCCAAGGGGGGTCGCTCATGGGCTGTCTGGCCCTGAACGCTTCATACGAGCCGTTGACGATCATTCCGGTCCGGCGCGCCGTTCGCCTGCTCATCGACCGGAAGGCCGACGCGCTGGAGGTGGATTCGGACCGTCCCATCCGCTCCGAGCGCGTGCAGATGGATACGCCCGTCGTCATCCGCCTCGTTCGGTTCATCCAGATCCCCCGCCGTTTCCGCCGCCAGGTCACGAACACCTTCCTGTTCGCGCGCGACGCCTATCGCTGTCAGTACTGCGGCCGTCACCGGCGGGAGCTGGGGTATCGCGAGTCGCTGACCCGCGATCACGTGACTCCGATCTCGCGTGGCGGAGACAACGGGTGGTCGAACGTGGTCACGGCCTGCAGCAAGTGCAACCTGAAGAAGGCGGACCGTCTGCTGGCCGAGTGCGGGTTCTCGCTCCCGGTGGAACCCCGCGAACCCAACCACGTCGAGCTGATCTGGGCCGTCCGCAGCGTCACGCCGGTGCAGGCCAGGTACATCGGCATGTTCTACGGCGAGGACGTGCTGCAGGCGCTGACCCCCTGAGTTCGGCGCGGGCCGGTCGGCTGATCGCAACGTTATGAATATGACCGGGTTCGGAATCGGCGAGATCCTCCTCATCGCGATGCTCGTGCTCATCGTGTTCGGGCCGCGCCGCCTCCCGGAGATCACCCGCACCATCGGCAAGGGGATCCGCGAGTTCCGGAAGGGGATGAACGAGATCCAGCGCGAACTCGAGGCCGCCGGGCGGGAGACGCAGTGGAAGTCGCCGCCCGCGCCTGCGAAACCCCCGACGGCGAGCCGCGAGACGATCGCCGGAACCGCCACCGCCGCCGGAACCGCGGCGACCGCAGGGGGGTCCACTGCCGCCGCGGAGCCTGCCACCGCGGAGAAGGCGGAGGGCGAAGAGGGCGTTTCCGAACAGACTGCCGGTCCGGTTGTGGAGGAACAGGAACCGCCGACGCCGCGAGATGAGGTGGATCCGGCTCAGGAGTTCATCGATCCCTGGTCCACGGATTCCTCGCGTCCGACGTTCGGCCCCAAACCCTCCTCGGAGCCCGTCATCGCCCCGCCGACGACGGAGCCCGCGCCGACGAACGATGCGGCCGAACCGACTGAACCGCCTGAAGGAGAGGATCCGGCGACGGACCCTCGATGAGAGCGCGGTAACGGCGGTTATCCCCTTCCAGCGCCCGCAGCAACTCGACTGCCGAGGGCGCTCGGGTTTCAGGCAGGTCCGGGAACCCGGGACCCGCGATGCGCGCGCGCGGCGGCTCCGCGTCGGTTCCGGCGGTCCCGCGGAACTCGATCTCCAGCCGGCGGCCGCGCTCGCACGGGTCGCAAAGGAGGCCGTCCTCCGCCGCGGCACCGTCGACGGTCCACGATCCCGCCTCACCTCGCACGGTGAAGCCGGCGAGAGCGTCCGGAACCCGCAACCTGCCGCGCCACACGCCGTCCGCCCCCGCCTCGAGCGCCAGGTCCAGCGCCCCGTGGAGCGCCCTCAGCACGGGCGCCGCGGGCATGCGGCCCTCGCCATCTCCGTCTCCGCCGTCCCAGCGGAACTCGCCCTTCATGCCGTCGTCGCGCAGCGCGGCCTCACGGAGCTTCCGGAACGGGATGACGCCCTCGAAGGAGACGGGCACGCCCGGCTCGAGGTCGTTGGATGCGGCGACGAACGACTCGTCCGCGAGGCGCAACTCCACGGAACCCTGTCTCGGCGCCGGGGCACGGGGTTCCGGCCGGCCCAGCAGTTGCGCGACCATCCGCGCCCGCATTCCCTCCGGGTCGGTCGGACCGGTTTCGTCTTCCCCCTCACCGGCCTCACCCGCTTCGCCCGCCTCGCCCGCCCCGCCCGGGGCGCCGCCGCTCCGGCGGGGAAGATCGAAGGGGTTCCGGAATCCGAGCGGGGGACGCTGGACCCCTGGGGCGCCGGCGCCGTCCATACGGGCCTCGAACTCGCCACCCCAGCTCGCGAGTTCGTAGCGGATGGCGGCCTGCAGATCGTCGTCGTCCGGGTGCCAGGCGAGCCCGGTGATGCGGGGGGTGGAGACCGTCACGACGCCCGCGGGCCAGGTCGGCCGCACGCCGGGAGGCCGGGAGGCCTGTACGGTCAACCGGTCGTCGGAGCGCTCGTCGCGCCGCGGTCGCACGTTCGGCCCCGTGTCCCGGGAGAGCCGCGCGGAGAGCGTGCGTGCGCAGCCCGGTTCGCCGTCGAGCACGACGAGGAGCGTGTTCCAACCCGCCGCCAGCCGCACTTCGTGCGCGGTTCCCGGGTCCGCGATGGACTGCGCGTTCAACCACGCCTCAAGGCGCGTGCAGGGCTCAACGCCCAGTTCGAGCCGCACGCTCGCGTCCGCCGGTGACTTCAGGTACACGTGGGCGAGCGTCGCCTGCCCGGCTTCCGAGAACTCCGAGAAATCCAGCGTCGCCTGTCCGTCGCGGCGAAAGAGGGACCACGTGCCGGCGGCGGTGTCGAGGTTCCGGTCCGGGAAGCGGTCCGGCCCCGCCACGGGAAGCGGGTGGTCCCCCGCCGCGTGCTCCGCGCCCGTGACCAGCCAGCGGTCGACCGGGACCTCCTGGGCCCACGCGGCGTCGGGGGCGAGCGCGCACACTCCCGAGGCGGAGAGCAGGAGCGAAAGCAGAGTTCGTCGAGCCGGGCGATGCATCGTGTATTCCCTCATTTGGCCGTTACCTGTGTGGCCGTTATCCGGGTAGCCGTCATCCGCGGGCGGACAATCTCCAGACGGTTCAACATGGGGCTCTCGTCACACGATGCGCACCCGGACCTCGCTCGCGTGACCTCGCCGGCCGCCCGATTTCGGTTGTCGCCTGGTTTCGGTTGCCGCCCGTGAGCGCCACGAACAACTTGGTCATCATGCACAAGGTGGTGGAACTGCGGGTGAACGGAGACCGGCGCCGGGTCGGAGTACCGTCCCACTACACCCTCCTCGAGACCCTCCGCTACGGGCTCGGCCTCACCGGATCGAAGCAGGGGTGCGACAAGGGGGATTGCGGGGCGTGCACGGTGCTCCGCGATGGCGAGGCGGTGCTCTCCTGCATCATGCCGGTGCACGAGGCCACGGGTCACGAGATCACGACGGTCGAAGGACTCGCGGACGCGTCCGGCCCCCACCCGCTCCAGGACGCCTTCGATCTCACGGGAGGGGCGCAATGCGGCTTCTGTACACCGGGCATTCTCTGCTCGGCCCACGGGCTGCTGGCCCGGGATCCGGACCCCGCTCGCGAGGACATCGCGCGGGCGCTCTCCGGCAATCTCTGCCGCTGCACCGGCTATACGAAGATTTTCGAGGCCGTGGACATCGCGGCCGAGGCGATCCGCACCGGCGAGACCCCCGAGGAGATCGTCACCCGGCGGCGCGATCCGACGGGGACCGCATGACTTCGCCCCCGTCGCGATGCGGGCACGCGCCGCGCACCGTCGTCGGCGCGCTCGCGGGATTCTTCATCTTCCTGCCGCTGGCCGCCGGAGCCGCCGCCCAGACTCCCGAAGAGCGCCTCGCCGAACTAGGGATCGAACTCCCGACACCGGACGCCCCGACCGCCAACTTCGTGAAGGCCGTGACGACCGGGAATCTCGTCTTCCTCGCCGGGCACGGCCCGTGCGGCGGCCTCGACGAGACCAACACCGGGAAGGTCGGCCTCGACCACACCGTCGAGGAGGGCTACGCGATCGCGCGCTGGGTCGGCGTCTGCCTCCTGGCGTCGCTCGCCCGGGAGATCGGCGACCTCTCCCGCGTGAAGCGCATCGTGCGCGTGCTCGGGATGGTGAACACGCCGCCCGACTTCACGCAGCACTCACAGGTCATCAACGGCTACTCCGACCTGATGGAACAGGTGTTCGGCCCGGCGATCTCGAAGCACGCCCGCGCGGCCGTCGGCATGGCGTCGCTCCCGCGCGACCAGTCGGTCGAGATCGAGATGCTGGTCGAACTCCACGATCCCTGATCGCTCGGCCGCATGCGTCAGGATATTCCGAAGGCGTGGCTATGAGCGGGCGGGGGCGGACGTCTGCCCGAATGGGTGCATGCGTCGCCGTCGTTCTGCTCGCCGGGTGCGGAGGCTCCGGAGATCCGGCTTCGTCTTCCGACCTCGCGCGCGGGATCGACGCCGTGTTCGCCGACCTCGACCGCCCGGGCTCGCCGGGCGCCGCCGTGTCGGTCATCCGGGACGGCGAGATCGTTCACTCGCGCGGCTACGGCTACGCCCAGATCGAGCATAGCGTCCCCGTCACCCCGCGCACGGTCTTCCACGTCGCCTCGGTGTCGAAGCAGTTCACGGCCATGGCGGTGACGATGCTCGCGGCCGAAGGGGCGCTCTCGCTGGACGACCGTGTGCAGGCGCACCTCGGGTTCGTCCCCGAGTTCGAGCATCCGGTCACCGTCCGGCAGATGATCCACCACACGAGCGGGATCCGGGACCAGTGGCAGCTTCTCGGGATCTCCGGCTGGCGCCTCGACGACGTGATCACGACGGAACAGATCCTCGGCCTCATGTCGCGCCAGCGGGAACTCAACTTCGTGCCTGGTTCGGAATACCTCTACTCCAACATGGGCTACACCCTCCTCGCCCGGACGGCGGCGGCGGTCAGCGGCATGTCCTTCCCGGAGTTCACGGCCGCGAGGATCTTCCGGCCGCTCGGCATGGACCGCACCCACTTCCACGACGACCACGAACACATCGTCCCCGGTCGCGCCTACTCCTACCGGCCCGCATCCGGGGACGGAGACGGTGCGGAGTACACCAAGGCGGTCCTCAGCTACGCGAACGCGGGGGCGACCAGCCTCTTCACGACCGCGGACGACCTCGCGCGCTGGCTCGACAACTTCCGGCACGAGACGGTCGGCGGCCCCGAAGTGATGGAGATGATGACGACGCGCGGGGTCCTGAACGGCGGAGATACGATCCCCTACGCGCACGGCCTCAGCATCGGCGACCACCGGGGGCTGCGCACGGTGGGGCACGGGGGCGCCGACGCGGGGTTCCGGACGCAGGCGACCTGGTATCCCGAGGCGAACGTCGGGGTCGTCGTCCTCACGAACGTGGCCAACGGCAACCCGGGTGGCCGGGTGCGGCAGGTGGCGGAGGTCGTCCTCGCCGAGGTCTTTCCCGAGGCGGAGCCGGAGGAGGAGGGGGATACGCCTTCTCCGGCCGCCGATTCCGTCCCGCCCCCGACGCCGGACCCCGCGACGCTGGCCGAGTACGCGGGCACCTACTACAGCCCGGAACTCGACGCTCTGTACCACCTCGAGGCGACGGACGAGGGGCTCGTCGCGCGCCACATACGGCACGGCGACATCGCCCTCGAACCGCGCGCCCGCGACGAATTCGCCACGGACCGCTGGTTCATGCGCCAGGTGCGCTTCGAGCGCGCGCCGGACGGCTCCGTCTCGGCGATGCGAGTGGGCGGCGGCCGGGTCCGAAACCTGCTCTTCATCAAGCTCACCCGCCCGCTCCCCCGGTAGGCGCTCGGCGTCATCCGCCGGGCACGGGTTACGCGCCGCCGGGGGGTTCCTCTGCGGCGAGCCGGTCGATGACGAGGGGGGTGATATCGACGCGTTCACTGAACAGGATGATGATAGGGCTCGTCGCGTTCAGGATCAGGTCGTAGCCCAGTTCCGCCTGGATCTGCTCGATCACCGGGGCGAGTTCCGCGCGAATCCGCTCGCGGCCGTCGTTCTGCAGCGCGGTCGCCTCTTCCTGCTTGTCCTGCTGGTAGCGCTGGAAGGCCGTGAGGGCGTCCTGGTACTCCCGTTCGAGCACGCGACGCTCGTCGACCGTCAGGCTGTCCGCCTCGGCGACGCGCAGCTCGATCGCACGCACCGCGTCCTGGCGCACCTGCAGCTCGGCGGCGAGTGCCTGCTGGAAGTCAGTGAGTTGCTGCGCGAGCGCCTGTCCCGCCGGCGAGCCGAACGCGGCGGCGTCCAGATCGATGACGCCGATGCTGAGCGGCGCGTCGGCGGCCTCGCCCTCGGCCTGTCCCGCCAGCGTCGCCGGCGCCAGCGCCAGAAGCAGGGTGGCGAACGAAAACACAAGACGTGCGTACCTTTCCATCGTTCTCCCTCTATTGGAACCTTCCACGGCGGGTCTACCCTTCGGGGGACCGCACCGGTTTCGTCGTCACGGACCACGAAAGTAACGCGATATGTCTGATCGAACGAAATACCGCCGCCATCGCGTGCGAACGCTTCGCCTCCTGGCGGCGCTGACCCCGGGAATCGCGGGGGGCGCCGGCGCTCCCGAACGGGTCGCCGCGCAGGCGGCCATGGGCGCGGCGGAAGAGCCGGCCACCGTCCTGTTCACGAACGCGACGCTCGTCGACGGGACCGGTGCGCCCGGATATGTCGGGGACTTGCTCATCGAGGGCGGACGCATCGCGGCGCTTGGCGCCCCGGGCTCCGTCGAGGCTCCGCCCGACGCGGAACGGCGCGACCTCACGGGTCTCGTCCTCGCCCCGGGCTTCATCGACATCCACAACCACTCCACGACGCGCCTGTTCGACTTCCCGCTCGCCGCGACCCAGCTCGCGCAGGGCATCACGACGATCGTGGTCGGTGCGGACGGCTCCTCGCCCTGGCCCATCTCCGACTACCTCGGGCGCATCGACGAACTCCGGCCGACGGTGGATGTCGCGACGCTCGTCGGGCACGGGACCGTGCGCAGTCTCGTGATGGATGAGGACTTCCGGCGCACCGCGACCGACGCCGAGATCGCGGACATGACGGTGCGCGTCGAGCGAGGGATGACGGAGGGCGCGTTCGGCCTCTCGAGCGGCCTCGAATACGATCCCGGCTTCTACTCCTCCACCGGCGAGTTGATCGCCCTCGCGCGGGCCGCGGCGGGCCACGGCGGCTTCTACATGACCCACATGCGCGACGAGGAGGAGGGACTCCTCGAGGCGGTCGACGAGGCCATCCGCATCGGGCGTGAGGCGGGCCTTCCCGTGCAGATGTCGCACATCAAGGCGGGCAACGCCTCCGTATGGGGAAGGGCGCCCGACGTGCTGGAGCGGATTCGGCGGGCCAACGAGGAGGAGGAACTGGACGTGACGGCGGACCAGTACCCGTACGCGGCGTGGCAATCCGGGCTCGCGATCGTCGTCCGTTCGAGGATGTTCTCGAACCCCGATTCCGTGGCGAAGGGAATCGCCGCGGCGGGCGGCGGGAACCGGCTGCAGATCGTCGCCTTCTGGTCCGAACCCGAGTTGAACGGACTGCGGCTCGACGAGATCGCCCGGCGCCGGGGGATGACGGACGTTGAAGCCTACATGTGGATCATGGAGAACGGGGGCTCCGGGCTCATCGGCCACACGATGAACGAGGAGGACGTCGATACGTTCATGGCCTCGGAGTGGGTGATGACGGCGAGCGACGGCGGGGTGCGGAGCGCGCACCCGCGCGGGGCGGGGACCTTCCCGCGCGTGCTGGGCCACTACGCGCGGGAGCGCGGCATCCTGACGCTGGAGCGGGCGGTGCAGCGCGGGACCTCGATGCCGGCGCGGCGGCTGGGGCTCGACGACCGGGGCGTGCTCCGCGCCGGAGCCCGGGCGGACCTCGTGATCTTCGACCCGGAGCGCGTGGTGGACCGGTCGACGTTCGACAACGGGACCCGGCAGGCGGAAGGCGTGGAGAGCGTGTGGCTCGGCGGCATCGAGACCTGGTCCGCCGGCGAGCCGACCGGCGCCCGCCCCGGCCGCGCAATCCGCCACGCGCGCTGACCGCCCGCCCCGGCGCGCACCGCGCTCGCGGGGCAGCAGGGGCCTCAGTCGGCGGACGTCTCAGTCGGCGGCAGCCTCCCCACGCTCGGCGGTCGCGACGATCTCGATGCCGCCGCGCACGTTCTGTTCCACCTCGACGCGCACCCGGCGCGGCGCCACGGCGTAGACCACATCGTCGGCGATGCGGGCCGCGAGCGTCTCGCAGAACTCCCCCTCGTCGCGGAAGGACCACAGGTAGAACTTGAGCGCCTTCGACTCCAGGCAGCGGTCGCGCGGCTCGTAGTCGATCGTCACCCGCCCGAAGTCCGGCTGTCCCGTCTTCGGGCACAGCGACGTGAACTCCAGCGCCCGCAGCCGGACGCGCTGCACGTCGGCCGCCGGGATCGCCTCCGCGCGCAGCGTCTCGCGTCCCTCCTCGGGGTCCCGGGGCCGCGGCAGCGGACCCGCGGCGGGGAGTCTCGTCATCCGTCCTCCGTCCCTTCATCCATCTCTTCATCGTTCCGCGTCATCGCGTCGACGGTCGTGGCGGCGGCCATGTGGCCGATGACGTTGGTTGCCGAGCGGAAGACGTCGGGGACGCGGTCGATCCCGAGCAGGATCCCGAGTCCGGCCAGCGGCACGCCCACCAGGTCGAGCGCCGGCACCATCGACACGATGCTCGCGCTCGGCACGGGTGCCACCGTCATGGCGGCGAGGAAGATCGCGAGGACCGCCGCGGCGATCAGCCCCGCGTCGAGCGGGACCCCGTACATGGCGGCGAGGAAGACGAGCGACGCGCTCTGGAAGAGGGCGCTCCCCGGGCGGTTGATCGAGGCCGCCAGCGGCAGGATCAGCCGGTAGCGGTCCCGCCGGAGCCCCAGCTTCTCCGCCTCCTGCAGCATCATCGGCAACGTGCCCACCGACGTCGTCGTGGAGAAGCCCACCGTGTACGTCCCCACCGTGCCGCGGATGAAGCGCCCCGCCGGCATGCCGCCCACGAAGCGGACCATCGGCAGCAGGATGAGACCCTTGAGGATGAAGAGGCCCACGACGACCGCGAGGATGAAGACGGCGAGGTTCTGGAGCAGCGCCAGCCCCGTGCGCGCCACGACCGGCGCCGCGAGACCGAACACGCCCACGGGCGCCGTCCACAGGACCCAGTTCATGAGCTTGATGAGCGCGTCGCCGGCCGACTCCGCGAATCCCGTAAGCAACTCCCGCTTCTCCCGCGGCAGCGTCGTCGTGGCCGCCGCGAGAAGGACGGTGAAGATGAGGATCGAGAGCAGCGAGCCGTCCGCCGCCGCCTGTATCGGGTTCCTCGGCACGAGGTTCACGAGGAAGTCGACGACGCCCGGGTTCGTCGTGTTCAACTCCGTCGTCGGGGTCGGGGGCGGCACCGGCGCCGTGAAGGTGAGCGCGAAACCCATCACGCCCATCCCGATGAGGATCGCCGGCAGCGTCGTGACCCAGAAGAAGCCGACCGAGAGGCCGCCGATCCGCCCCAGCTTGCGGAGGTTCCCGATCCGTCCCACGCCGACGAACACGACCGCGGCCACGAGCGGAATCACGACCATCTGGATCGCGCGCAGGAAGACCTGGCCGAGCGGTGCGACGGCCTCGGCCGCCCGCAGGAGCGCGGGAGATCCGGTGGCGGAGGCGGCGACTCCGAGCCCCAGCCCGAGTACGAGACCGATGAGGATGGCGCGCGTGTTCATGTCCCCTCACTCCCTCCCGATATCCCGGCGGTTCCCGCTTCTCCCCGCTTCCGGAACGCGAGCCACGCGCCGACGGTGAGGACGGGCAGGACGTAGTAGACGATGAACCCCCACGTGATCGTCCCGTATCCCTGCCGGATGAGGTCGATGAGGCCGAGAGGGGTGAGGGAGAGCGCGACCCCGAGGAAGACCGCCGCAACCACCGGCCTCGCCCAGCTCGGCATCCCGGCCCCGCGCTCGCGCCGCGTGACGGCGAGCCGCTCGTTCACCGCGTGAATCATCCCCGTCCCGGTCTCGATCAGGGTGCCGAAGAGGATGACCTGGTAGGCGATCTGGAACGTCCTCGACCCGAGCGCCTCGAGGATGAAGTTCGAGGGGACGGTCGCGTCGATGATCGCGGGGTAGTGCGGCACCATCGCGAGGTAGAAGAAGAACGCCGGCAGCATCCCGATGACACCGGCCAGCAGTCCGGCCCACACGGCCTGGTTGCGGGTCTGGATATGGCGCACGGTGAACAGCGCCACGGCGGCCGCCGAGAGGTTGTAGCCGCCGTACTGCACCCCCTTCACGAGCCAGTCGCCGTCGAGGCTGCCGGCGGCGAAGCTCGGGCCCAGCGTGGACCCGAAGCGCACCAGCGACCATACGACGAGCGCCACGAACACGGCATAGAGCGCGAACGACCAGCCGGCGAAGAAGCGCTCGATCGCGGTGCTGCCGTAGAAGAGGAGGAGTGCGACCGCCCCCAGCGCCACGATCACGCCCAGCCAGTAGGGGAGTCCGAAGGTCTCGTCCGCGATCGAGCCCGCCGCCGCCCCGATGACCGCCAGCACGAGCAGCGTCAGCAGCACGTAGGTGACCTCGAACAGGGTCCAGGACGGGCCGAGCAGCCGCTTGAAGAAGGTGCGGTATTCGTAGCTGCGGAACTGCCGCGCGAGTTCGAACGTGACGGCGCACACCGCGCTCCAGATCGCAGTCGAGAGCGCCATCGCCCAGAGGCCGGGTGTGGGGCCGATCGAGAGGAAGAACTCGACGTTCTCCCGTCCCGTGCCGTATCCGCCGGCGATGACGGCGGACTGGAAGACGAGCCCCGGCAGCAGATAGCGGCGGAACCAGGGAGCTTTCACACTGGCGTCCCTTTCTCTCGGCCGGCCCCTGCCCCAAGGTTGCGCCCGTCAGCGAGGGGCGAGTCAACAGGGGCACCGGGCACCGGCGGCCACATGCGACCCGCCAAGCTACTCTCGACACCGAGGGCCGGCGATGGAACGAGACAGCCGCGAGACGTTCGGCTCACGCTTCGGGCTCGTGGCCACGATGATCGGCGTCGCCGTCGGTCTCGGGAACGTGTGGCGCTTCCCGTACATGGTCGGCGAGTTCGACGGGGCGCCCTTCGTGGCCTTCTACCTCCTCGCCGTGGTGCTGATCGGCGTTCCCGCGCTCATGGCGGAATGGACGCTGGGCCGGCACACCCGCCGCGGCCCGGTCGGCGCGTTCGCGTCGGCCGGGCTCCCCTTCGGCCGCGCCCTCGGCTGGATCTTCTTCGTCGGCGTCACCGCCGCCACCGGCTACTACTCGAACGCGCTCGGCTGGGTGCTGTACCACGCCCTGGCCGGGCTGCTCTCCGGCGTCGGGATCGAGATCGACGCCGCCGCGATCCTGCCCCCGGACGAGGGGTTCTCCCTCCGCTCCTTCCTCCTGCAGTGCGTCTGCACGGGCGCCGTCCTCCTCGCCTGCGCGGTCGTGCTGCGCCGCGGCCTGCGCGGCGGCATCGAGAAGGCGAGCCGCTTCATCGTCCCTCCGCTCCTCGGCGGCCTCCTCATCCTCATCGTCCGCTCGCTCACGCTGCCCGGCGCGGACGAGGGTCTCCGCTGGTATCTCGGCGCCTTCGACCCCGGCGCGCTCACGCCGCCCGTCATGCTCGGGGCGCTGGGCCAGGCGATCTTCAGCCTCTCGCTGGGCGGCACGTTCATGGTCGTGTACGGCTCCTACCTGAACCGCGGCGACCCCCTGCGCGGCAACGCCGTCTTCACCGCGGGCGGCGACCTCTGCGCCGGACTCCTGGCGGGGCTCGCCATCTTCCCCGCCGTGTTCGCCTTCGGACTCGAACCGGCGAGCGGCCCCGGTCTCCTCTTCGTCACGCTGCCCGAAGTGTTCGGCCAGATCCCGGCCGGGGCCGTGTTCGGGACGCTCTTCTTCCTGGCGCTGTTCGGGGGCGCCTACCTGTCGGACGTGGCGGCGCTGGAGGTGCTGGTGGCCGGGGTCACCGACAACACCGGGATCGGCCGCTCGCGCGCCGTCACCCTGACGACGGTGGTCGTGTTCGCGTTCGCGCTGCCCCCGATGATCAACATGAACGTGTTCATGCCTTGGGATCTGACCTTCGGATCGGGTTTCCAGACGCTCGGCGCGCTGCTCTCGGTCGTCGCCGTGGGGTGGGCTCTGGACCGCTCCGAGGTGTTGCGGCAACTGGCGGCGGGCGAGGATGGGCCACGCGGGCGGCGGGTGCCCACGCTCTGGCTCTACTACTGGCTCCGCTTCGTCATCCCCGCCGCGATCCTCGCCGTCGGCGCCTGGTGGCTGGCGAGGGACGTCCTGGGCAATCCGGGGGGCGACCCGCCGTCCGCCGCCCGGGCCACTTTGGCCATCGAGGAGGTCTCGGTCCTCCCGATGGACGGCGAGCGCGTGCTCCCCGGCGTGACGGCGCTCATCGGCGACGGCCGCGTGCTCGCCGTGCAGCCGTCAGCCGAGGCGGACGTCCCCGATGGCGCCGTGCGGGTCGACGGCCGCGGCCGCTTCCTCATCCCGGGCCTCAACGACATGCACGTCCACTTCGGTGAGGAGTCGGCGCTCGGGCGGTTCCTGGCCACCGGAGTCACCGGCGTGCGCATCCTGTCGGGCGGACCGCACACGCTCGGCTTTCGCGACCGCGTCCGGAGCGGCGAACTGGCCGGGCCGGACATCCACACGGCGGGGCCCATCATCGAGGGGTTGCCGCCGCCGGAATTCGCCGCCGTCATCGACACCGCGGGACGCGCGATCGTCCGCGGCGGCCTACCGGGGCATCGTCGCCGCGGGTCTGTCGCCGTGCGAGGCGCGGCGAATGGCTCGACCGCGCGACGCTGGACGCGATGCTGCGGGAGGCCGCAGGGCGCTGACCCCCGCCCGCGGGCCTATTTCGTCCAGATCGCGACCACGCCGCACCGGGAATTGGGTCCGGTGAACTCGGCCGGCAGCGATGCCGCACCCTTGTACACCTCGAGGCCTGCGATGTCGACGGTGGGCCACATGTCGGCCTCGCCTTCCTCACTGATGAGAATGCCATCGAGGTAGACCTGCATGAGGCAACGCGAGCCGAAACCGGTGGCCATCCGCGTCGTGTACAGTCTGCAGGAGCGCGAACCCATACCGCAGACGCGTCGGATCGACGCTTCCTGCATGATCATGTCGGATATGATCCGGGGGTTGCGACGCTCGATATCGGCCACGGTGTAGAAGGCGCCGAGTCCGAGCAGCTCACCCCAGCGCTTCCGCTCGTAGAAGCCCTTGATTTCCAGCCGGCGCAGGCGCACGGCCGTCGCCACGAGCGGTTCCATCTCGAGCGGAGCCGGGACGAGGCCGATCTGGATGTCCGTGGTCGCGCCGCGGACCACATTGACGAGGTGGCGCAACGGGGCATACCCGAGATGCCGCACGGACAGTTCGTACACGCCCACCGGTACGTCGCTGAGTATGAAGCCCCCTTGCCGGTTCGTCTGAACCTCCTGGGCACGGCCCCCGAGGGACACCGCGGCCGCGGTCACGGGGGCGTCGCTGAGGGCGTCCGTCACCGTGCCCAGCAGACGCCCATGCTCCACTGAAGCGACGCGAAGTCTGAGGATGACGTCCCGCGATGCCGCGAACCTGACGTTGACTTCGGTCTCGTCGCTGGCGGCGTCGCCGAACTCTGCGGACAGCGTCGCGTGACGGACGTCAACGGGGACGCAGAAAACGACTCGGCCGTCGGACCCGGCCTGAACGCGCAGCGGCGCGTCCAGCGCACGCTCGTCTTCCGACGCCAGACGAACGGTCGCGAACGGGATCGGGATCGAGCCGGACTCGTCCACGACAGCGACTCCAAGGGGAAGACCGGCGCCGCAGTCCTCCGACTCCTGCGCCGCCACCCCGGAGGACCCCACCGTGAACTGCAGCACGCCGAACAGGAGGCCGGCGAGCAGCGTCGCGCCGCGCGTTGGCGGCGTGACGACGCATCGGGACGGTCCCCGGGAGCGTTCCCTCCGTTGATTCATGGCGACCTCCATAGAGGCTTCGGATGCGGCGGCACGATAGACTGACGGCGAAACGTCGCGCGCCGTCACTCTTCACGCGGGGCGGCACTTGCAACGCGGCGCGACGACCGGTGAGGTTGGCCTTGAGATCCGGGTGCGCCGCCGGCCGCGCCGAGAACCTGTCGGATCGACTCAGGGTCATCGCAACGAGGAATTGAACATCCGTTACCGCACGCTTCCAGCGCTCTGCGTCCTTCTCCTTCTGCCGCACGCAGCCGTCGGTCAGGAAGCCGTACGCCGGGTCTCGCTCGCGGGGGCCCTCGAAGCGTTCGCCGAGCACAGCCTCGCGCTGAGGATCGCGCGCTCCGAGGCCGCCGAAGTCTCCGGAACCGCGCGCCAGTCCCGCGCCTGGTTCAACCCGTCGCTCTCCGTCAGACGCGACGCTCTCGATCGCAATGGCGACGAGTACTGGGAGGAGAATCTGCTCCTCTCTCAACCCCTGGAGTGGCCGGGCCGGACCGCGGCCCGCTACCGAGCGACCGCTCACGCGATCGAAGCGAGCACCGCCCGTTTCCGCAGCGACTCGACCCGGCTCGCCTTCGAGGTTCGCGAGGCCTGGGCACTCGCGTGGTTCGCGGAAGCGGCGGAACGCACCGCGCGGCAAGCCGCCGCGGTGATCCGGGAGGTGGCCGAGGATGCGGAAATCCGCCTGGAGGAGGGGGACATCTCCGCCTACGAGACGCGGCGGTTGCGACTGGAACGGGTGCGGGCCGAGCAGGATGTGGCGGAGGCCGAGCTCCGGGCCCGTGATGCACGTCGGCGCCTCGCCGGGCTGACCTTCCCCGGGACCGGAATCGAGGAGGTCGGGCCGTCCGCGGGGCTGGAAGCGCTGCCGCCCCCGGTGACTCGGGAAGCCGCGCTCGGCGCGCTGCTCGAGCGACCGGACCTGGAGGCCGCGGCGCGGGACCTGGACGCCGCGCAAGCCGAATTCGCCGTCGCGAGGTCCCGTTGGATGCCCGACCCGACCGTCAGCCTGGGATATCGCCGGCAGGAGGGCGGATTCGAGGGACTCAGCCTGGGTCTCGATCTTCCGTTACCGCTGTTCGACCGGGGAGGGGGAACCCGGCAGGTGGCCGACGCCCGGAGCGCCACGGCCGCCCATCGCCTCGACCTCCGGAGGCGGCTGGCGGAGAACGATCTTCTGACGACCTCGGACCGCTACGCCTCCAGTCGCGCCCGGCTCGAAACGGCGGCCGATGGCCTGTCGGCGGATGCCGAGGCGCTGCTCGCCTCCGCAACGGCGGCTTACAGCGAGGACGAAATGTCGCTCCTGGAGTTGCTCGACGCGGCGAACGCGTTCCGGGGCGCCCGGCTCAGCGCGCTGTCCATGCGATCCGCGGCGTGGATCGACTACTGGAACCTCCTGCGCGCCATGGGACGGGCCCCGGAGGGCGAGCCATAGCCGGACCCCTCCTCCACGACTCATGCCCGGTTCGCGGGTCGGACATAGATTGAACGCATGCACCCGCACGAACTGACGCCAGGGCAGCTTGAGGCCGCGGAGGATCCGGACCGGCTTCCCGGGCTTGCCGATGCCGAGTTCACGGCGCTGGGCCGCCGCGCGCGCCGGGTCGAGGGGCTGCGCAAGTCGACCGGCCGCGAAATCTACACGGACGACATCGTCCTGCCGGGGATGCTGCACGGGAAGATCCTCCGCTCCACCGAGGCGCACGCGCGGATCGTCTCCATGGACACGTCCGAAGCCGAGGCCCTCGACGGCGTGCACGGCGTCATCACCGGACGGGACATGCCGACGCCGTACGGGATCATCCCCTGGACCCGCGACGAGCACGCCCTCTGCTTCGACAAGGTGCGCTTCATCGGAGATGCGGTGGCGGCGGTGGCTGCGGTCGACGAGGACACGGCCAACACGGCCCTCGAGCGCATCCACGTCGAATACGAGCCGCTTCCCGTTTATCTCTCGCCCGAGGAGTCGCTGACCCCCGAGGCCGCCGCGGAGCCCATCCACGCGCCGCGCAAGCCGGGGGCGAACGGCAACATCCTCAAGCACGTCCACCTGGAGTTCGGGGACGTGGACGAGCGGATGGCGGAAGCGGACGTCACCATCGAGGGGGAGTACTTCTTCCACGGGACGACGCACACGCCGATCGAGCCGCACTGCGCGATCTCCCGCCTCAACCCGGATGGCGTGCTCGAGGTGTGGTCCTCGACGCAGGTCCCGCACTACCTGCAGCGCGAACTCGCGCGGGTGCTCGACCACGACGTGGCGAAGGTGCGGGTCGCGCAGCCGGCCGTCGGCGGCGCCTTCGGCGGCAAGTCCGAACCGTTCGATCTCGAGTTCTGCGTGGCGCTCCTCGCGATGCGCACGGGCCGTCCGGTGAAGATCCTCTATACGCGCGAGGAGCTTTTTTACTCCCACCGCGGCCGCCACCCCATGCACATGAAGTATCGGCTCGGCGCCTCGCGCGACGGGAAGCTCCGGGCGCTCGACGCGCACACGACCCTGGACGGCGGCGCCTACGCCTCGTTCGGACTCGTGACGACGTACTACTCGGGGCAGCTCCTCACCTCGCCCTGCCACATCGAGTCCTACCGCTTCGATTCGACCCGCGTCTACACGAACGTGGCCCCGTGCGGCCCCAAGCGCGGCCACGGCTCGGTACAGCCGCGCTTCGCGTACGAGATCTCGCTGGACAAGATGGCCGAGAAGCTCGGCCTCGACCCGTTCGAACTCCGCCGCCGCAACTTCATGGGCACGGGTCGGACGGTGAACGAGTTCAAGGTCCAATCCAACGGCTTCCTGGAGTGCCTCGAGGCGGTGGAACGCGCCAGCGACTGGAAGAAGCGCCACCGGCGGCTGCCGAGGGGTCGCGGTCTCGGGATGGCGGCCTCCTCGTACATCTCCGGCACGAACTACCCGATCTACCCGAACGCGATGCCCCAGGCGGCGGTGCAGGTGCAGATCGAGCGCTCCGGCCGGGTCGCGATCCTGCACGGCGCCTCGGAGATCGGGCAGGGGTCCGACTCCACGATGGCCTACATCGCGTGTGAGGAACTCGGCGTCCCGCTCGAATACGTGCGCGTCTTCTCCGCCGACACGGACCTCACGCCGGTGGACCTGGGCGCCTACTCCTCGCGCGAGACCGTCATGGTGGGGAACGCCTGCGTCGAGGCCTGCCGTACGCTGCGCGCGCAGGTCGAGGAAGCCGTCGGGGAGCAGTGGGGCGTGCCGGCGCCGCGGGTCCGTCTGGCCCGCGGCTGGGCGTTCGACGCGGAGGCTCCCGAAGACGCCGGCCGCCGGATCCCGATCTCCGAGGCGTTCAACGTCGCCGAGGCGAAGTTCGGACTGCTCGGCGCCGTCGGCTCCTACGACACGCCGAAGGATGTCCACGGCGAGTACCGCGGTGGCACGATCGGATCCTCGCCCGCCTACTCGTTCACCGCGCACGTGGCCGAAGTCGAGGTCGAGGAGGACACGGGGGTCGTCGGGGTGAAGAACATCTGGGTGGCGCACGACTGCGGCCGCGCGCTAAACCCGGTGCTCGTGGAAGGCCAGATCGAGGGCTCCGCCTACATGGGCTTCGCCGAGGCGATCTTCGAGGAGCAGCTCTTCCGCGAAGGAGAGGTGGAAGGCGGTCTGCACACGTCGCCGTCGCTCCTCGACTACCGGATCCCCACCTCCATGGACTGCCCGGAGTTCGAGGCGCTCATCGTCGAGTCGGTGGATCCGGAAGGTCCGTACGGCGCCAAGGAGGCGGGCGAAGGGCCGCTGCACCCGTCGCTCCCGGCGATCGCGAACGCGATCCACGACGCGGTCGGCGTCCGCCTCGATGCGCTCCCCTTCACGCCGCAGCGCGTGTGGAGAGCGCTGCGCGCGCACGCCGCCGGGGCCGCGCGCGAGGACGTCGCCTGACAGTCCATGGCAACAGCCCTGCCGCGCTCGAGCGGCGAGCGCATCCCGCCGGAATGAAGCAGTTCGTCCGACAACTCGCGGTCGAGACGCGGGGGAAGGGTCTGTACGAGATCACCCGCCCGATCCTCGAGTGGGTCGCCACCCTTGAGATCGAGACGGGCATGCTCACCGTCTACATCCGCCACACGTCGGCGTCTCTGACGATCCAGGAGAACGCGGATCCGGACGTCCTCCACGACCTCTCGAACTTCTTCACCCGCCTCGTTCCGGAGGGCGACCGCCACTACCGACACACGATGGAAGGGCCGGATGACATGCCGGCCCACATCCGGTCGGCCCTGACCCAGACACACCTTGCCGTCCCCGTGCTCGACGGAGCGCCGGCCCTGGGAACCTGGCAGGGGATCTTCCTCTTCGAGCACCGGACCCGCCCCCACCGCCGCAAGGTCGTTCTCCACGTTACCGGCGCATAGCGGGTCTACCTGGAGCCGTACTTGCCGATGGCCGCGAAGTCGAGGTCGACCACGAATTCGCCCGAATCCGCGTCGCGCTCGAAGATGATGAAACCGAGTTCGGCAAGCCGCGTGAGTTCCCGGAAGAACGTTCGTGAAGTTACATCGCGATAAACGGTGCCGACGAAGGGTGAATCGATCAGCGCTTCGAGCGCGAGTCGCCGCGACGGGCGCTCCGAAAAGGGATCGGCCGGCTCCGTCTCCTCAAGGAGGAAACCCAGGAGGCCATGCTCCCGCTCGCTGATGAGACGGCGACGCTCGCTTACTCGCTTGTCGCGTGCCCATGTCAGCGTCTGGCGGTAGACCAGGCGGTTCAGCTTCGAGTTGATGAAGGCGTTGATTCCGCGCAACTCGGCGTCGAAGCCACGCAGTCCGAATCCCACGAAAGGCGTGACGTCGAACGGTTGTACCCTGCGGCATTCCTGCAGACGACTCTTGTAGAGGTCTCCGTTGCGGTAGAAGTAGTTCGAGAGCCCGTAGAAACCGTGGACGTTGTATCCTCCTTCGAAGAGGATGGCAGCCTCGACGAGTCTCGACAGGCGGCCGTTCCCGTCTCCGAACGGATGGATGGTCACCAGGAAGAAATGGGCAAGCAGCGCTCTGACCACCGGATGTTCAGCTCGCACGCGCCGAGAGTTGACGAAAACCACGAAATCGTTCAGAAGCTGCTGAAGCTTCTCGTGAGGTGCTCCCAAGTGGACTCCGTCCAATTCCGGCGTACCTACTTGTACTCCGTACACTCTCAGCCGGCCCGGTACGTTGTTCACGTCATCGGAGCCCTTGGTGAGCAATTCGTGCATTCGCAGGATGTCCGCCACCGCCAGCGGTGCCTTGCCGAGTCCGAACCGTTCGCGAACCCAGTCCTGGGCGCCGGCGGCATTCTCGATCTGTCGAGATTCTCTGGTTGTGGCGTCGGCTTCGGTTTCACGATCCAGCAACTCACGCACCTGAGCTTCCGACAGCGGGTTTCCCTCGAGGGCAGTTGTCCCGCGAATGGTTCTGATGCGGTTCAGCCGGTCAAGTTGGTCCCTCCAGTCCGGCGGCAGCAGGAGGTTCTCGACGGCCTTCCGGCTCGCCTCGATTTCGATGAGGAGAACGGTCAGGCCGGGCCCGTCGAGATGGTATTCGAAGCTGAATGTCTGCCAATCCATACTTTAGGACACCTTATCTGACATCTTATCTGACACCCTATTTGACAGGTATGTAACATCGTGAACACCAATAACCATAGGCATATCCGACGATTAAATCAATGATGGACATGCCTTCGATGACAGCTTGTACGACAGATTCCACGACCGAATCGGCCCGCGTCCGACAGGTTGTATTCAGGGCGTGCGCGGTGCTCGTCGCCGCCTGGGTTGCGGCGTGCGGGGACGGGAGCACGGACCTTCCTCTGACGCACGCGCCGCGGGTCGTCGGTGCGGTTTCCGACTTCGAACTTCCGGTGGGTGAGACCGCGCTGGTGGAGGTGTCGGGCCATTTCAGCGATGCGGACGGGGACGTTCTCTCCTACGAGGTCAGGTCTTCGGCCCCCGGCGTGGTCGCGGCGGAAGTGTCGGGCGGCACCGTGCATCTGGCGGCCCTGGCGCGCGGGATGGCCACGGTGACCGTCACGGCGCGCGATCCCCAGGGCCGGGCCGCCGCCCTCCGGTTCGAGGTCACGGTTCCGAACCTGGCGCCGGTGGCGGTCGGCGCGATCCCCGATGTCGAACTTCGGGTCGGAAGTACGGAACTGCTGGCCGTGGCGGGCTTCTTCTCCGACCCGGAAGACGATGCGCTCCGGTACGAAGCCACGTCATCGCATCCGGACGTGGCCGCGACCGGCGTCTCGGCGGACACCGTCACGGTAACGGCCGTCGCGGCGGGTACGTCGACGGTGACCGTGACGGCGCGCGACGCCGGTGGCCTCACGGCCGAGCTGTCGTTCGCCGTGGAGGTCCGACCGGTCCACAGGTTCGACATCGAGGTCCGCTTCGACTCCACCGCGACCGAGCCGTGGCGGGCCTCGGTCCTCGAGGCGGCGGAACTCTGGATGTCGGTGCTGGCCGATACGGAGCTGCCGGAGGTCGAGGTTGATGACCGCATCGAATGTTACGGTGCGAACACGGCTGAACCGGTGGGGACCATCGATGACTTGATGATTCTCGTGGAGTTCCGGGACATCGACGGTCCGGGCCGCACGCTCGCCCAGGCCGGCGTGTGCCGCCTGCGCGAGGGGTCGATGCTGCCCGTCGCGAGCGTGGCGTTCTTCGACGTGTCGGACTTCGACGGCCTCATCGACTCCGGCGACGCGACGGAACTCGCCGTTCACGAGATCGCGCATGCGCTCGGATTCGGCCTGCTGTGGCGCCCTCTCGGTCTCCTCCGGGATCCCGCCCTGGGCGTGGGAGCGATCGACGCGCACTTCGTCGGTCCCGAGGCCATCGCCGCCTTCGACGCGACGGGCGGCACGGACTACACGGGAGGGGCGAAGGTCCCCGTCGAGAACCTGGGCGGAGCCGGGAGCGCGAACCTCCATTGGCGGGGCTCCGTCCTCCGCGGGGAACTCATGAGGCCGCTCAACCGGGTCGGATCGCGGGAGACGCTCAGCGCGATCACGATCCGCTCGCTGGCCGACCTGGGTTACACGGTCGACGCGAGCCTGGCGGAGCCGTACACGCTCCCCGGCGTCGGCGCCGCGGACGAGAAACCCGGCCGCGTGGTCGACCTGAGCGACGATGTCCTCCGTGGCCCGGTGCAGGTCGTCGATACGGAAGGCCGCGTCGTGCGCGTGCTCGGCGGGCGTTCGCCGCGCTAGCAGCCCGTCGAAAAAGCCGGCGCCGACGCGGGGTTTCGCCACGGACTGCGGGATCGCGTTTCCGTTGACCGCACAAACCGTAGATTCCTATGCTCAAGCCGGTGCTCCTCGACCTCCATGGAGTAAAGCACGATGCTGCGCAGACTGCTGTTCGGATCCAGTCTCAGGATCATCGCCGTGATCATCGTCGGTACGATTGCGGTCGCGGCACTAATGCTCTCGCTGGCTCCCGAGCCGGAAAGTCAGGAACCGCCTCCCCAGATCCCGTTTGCGCAAACCGCCAGTGTTGTGGCCGGGTCGGGCGCGATACCCGTATTCGGATCCGGCACCGTGCGGCCAAGCGAGGAGATCGACGTCGCGCCGCAGGTGGGCGGCAAGGTCGTCTGGGTGAATCCGCGGTTCCAGAGTGGAGGGCGCGTGGAGGCGGGCCAGACGCTCTTCCGTATCGAGGAAGCGGATTACGCGTACCGCGTGCAGGAAGCGGAGGCCAACGTCGCCGCAAGCCGGGTCGCCTTCCTCCAGGAACGGGAGCAGGCAGCGATCGCCAGCGCCCAGTACGAGCTGTACTCGGAGCGGCGCGGGACGGGGGATCCGTCGTCGGGGGCAAGTCCGCTCACCCTCCGGGAGCCTCAACTGGACGCGGCCAGCGCCGCACTGAGCCGTGACGAAGCGCGCCTTGAAGAGGCGAACCTCGCACTTTCAAGAACGCGGATCACCGCGCCCTTCGATGGCTTCGTGCGCGAGGAATCCGTCGATGCAGGCCAGGTCGTGAATCCCGGACAGCCCGTCGGGCGCCTCTTCGCGTCGGCGGCGGTGGAAGTCGTCGTTCCCCTCTCCGATGCCGATGCCGCCCTGATCCCCGGGCTGTGGCGACTCGAGGCGGGCGACGGGGCGCGGGATGTGGTGGTGCGCGTGATTGCCCGGTACGGGGACGTGACGTACGCCTGGGATGGGTACGTGGATCGAGGTGAGAGTTCTGTCGACGCGCAGACCCGCACCATCGATGTGATCGTGCGCGTGCCGGATCCGTTCGAGGCCAGCGTGGCGGCGGGCCAGTCCGGTGCCATCGGGGACGACCCTCCGTTGCTGGTCGGCAAGTTTGTGGAGGTGGAGATCGAGGGCCTGTCACCGGAGGACTACTTTCAGATCCCGCGAGCGGCGCTGCAGCCCGGGAACGAAGTCTGGACGGTGGAGAACGATGGGGTCGTGAGCATCGTTCCCGTTCAGGCGCTGCAACGCGCCAACGACGCCGTGTTCGTCACCGGAGCCCTTCGCGATGGCCAGGCGGTGATCACCGGTGGCGTACAGTTCGCCACCGAAGGGATGCGCGTCCAGACGGCGAGCGGCTCCTCCCGGTGAGCTCCACGCCGTGAATCGGAGCGACGCCGAGCAGGAGGAGCGCTCCGGCCCGCTCGCCTACATGGCGAGCAACGGCATCGCGGCCAATCTCCTGATGATGGGCATCGTTGCGGCCGGACTCGTGTCCCTGACCGGCCTCGAGCGGGAAGCCTGGCCCATCACCCCCTTCTACCACATCGAAGTCTCGATGGCCTATCCCGGCGCCACGCCGGAGGAGATCGAGGAGTCGATCGTCGTCAAGATCGAGGACCAGGTCAGCGGGCTCGATGACGTGAGGGCCGTCAAGTCCCTGGCGGCTCCGGGCATTGCCTCCGTGCGGATCCAGATGGATTCCCGCACGGACATGGCTCGGGCCCTGGACGACATCGAATCCGCCGTCAATCGTGTCCAGTCCTTCCCGGCCGGAGCCGAACGTCCGCGTTTCCAGGAGATGGACAACCGCTTCAGCATGATGCGGCTCATCGTCCACGGCGACGTCTCCGAGCGCTCGCTGAAGGAACTGGCGCATCGGATCGAGGATGACCTCGCCGCGCTACCCTCCGTCTCCCAGGTCGAGGTCAGCGGGGTCCGGAACTACGAGATCTCCATCGAGGTGTCGCTTCACCGGCTCAGAGCCCTGGGACTCTCCCTCACCGACGTTGCCGGGGCGATCCGCCGCAGTTCGCTCGACTTGTCGGCCGGCAGCATCGACACGCGGGAATCCCAGGTTCGGGTGCGGACCCTCGGGCAGAACTACGACCAGCAGGACTTCGAGGAGATCGTCCTTC